>CAZIPG010000070.1:0-13424 GCA_964540955.1 uncultured Rheinheimera sp. | reverse complement strand
CAAAACCGCTGCGCAGTTTTGTCTTTGGTTACTTTCTTTGGCATCAAAGAAAGTAACGGCAGGAACTGCATATGCAGACAGCCACTTTTTTATTCACCTTCAGCAAAGAACTGATTATGCTGTGGATGATTGATAGACCAACAATTGCAAAGGAGCGCCTTGATGAAACTTTGGTCCCGCTTAAAACTCATCACCACCCTATTCGCCTCTACTTGGTTTTTCCTGAGTAGTGCTCAGTCGCAGGCACAGGAAATGTCGGCAGCGACAAGCCAAGAAATTCAGCAGTTATTAGCCGCACTTGAGGGTTCGGGCTGTCAATTTGAACGAAATGGCCGACTCTACTCAGGGGCTGATGCCCGCAAACATCTGCAGCGCAAACTTGATTACCTGCAAGACCATTTAATGGTACAAAGCACTGAAGAATTTATCGAGCAAGGCGCAAGTACCAGTAGTTCGAGCGGCAAGTCCTATCAAGTGCATTGCCAAGGCGTTGCTGCAGTGACCAGTCAACAATGGTTAATGACTACATTACAGCGCTTGCGTAGCCAGAAAACCTAAAAGCTGGATATGGCAATGTTCCTTTTGTTTTGCCAAAAAGGAACTCGACGATAGTCGGAAAATCTTGGTTAATTAGTCGAGGCAATTTTGAGTTGCTGTGGTAATCTGACATTTTTGTGTATTGAGATATCCAGATGTCCAGCGACTTTAGCTTCCAGCAGGCTTTTGAACAATTAAGCTCTGCCATCGCCAGTGTGGTGTTTTATTCTTTTAATGTGCAAGGCAACGCGCTGCCGGTGACCGTTTTATGGTTAGTCACAGGCGCGATTGTTTTTACCTTGTATTTGAATTTTATCAATATTCGTGGCTTTGGCCATGCCTTGCGAGTTTTGCGAGGCGATTTTGCCAAGAAGCAAGATCAAGGGGAGATCAGCCAATTTCAAGCGCTGTCTGCCGCACTTTCTGGCACTGTGGGTACGGGCAATATTGCAGGGGTCGCAGTCGCCATTAGTTTAGGCGGCCCTGGCGCCACTTTTTGGATGATTGTGGCTGGTTTTCTAGGCATGACTACCAAGTTTGTCGAATGTACCTTGGCGGTAAAATATCGACAGATTTTACCCGATGGCACTGTGGCTGGCGGCCCGATGTATTACATCAAAGCGGCGCTGAGTAAATTCGGTTTACCGCGTCTTGGAAAATTACTGGCTGGTTTTTTTGCGCTGGCTTGTGTTTTTGGCTCCGCGGGTTTTGTGCATGTCAATCAGGGCTTTGTGCAAGTCAAAACCGTGACGGGCTTTGAAAATGCTTGGGCTTTTGGCATTGTCTATGCCCTGTTAGTGGGGTTGGTGATTGTGGGAGGGATTAAGAGTATTGCCCGCGTCACTAGTAAGTTAGTCCCGCTGATGTGCGCCATTTACTTAGGTGCCGCGCTGATTATTCTTGGCCTGCACTGGCAAAGTATTCCCGCGGCCTTATGGACCATTTTGCAAGGTGCATTCGCGCCAGAAGCTGCCTATGGTGGCGTGATCGGGGTGATTATCCAAGGCTTTCGCCGCGCAGCATATTCCAACGAAGCAGGCATTGGTTCATCGCCAATTGCCCATGCGGCCGCTAAGACCAACGAGCCAATCTCTGAAGGATTTGTCGGTTTGTTAGAGCCATTTATCGATACCGTAGTGATTTGTACCATTACGGCTTTAGTCATTATTGTTACAGGCGCTTACTTAAACACTGGGCTGGATGGCGTGCAAATCTCTTCCGCAGCCTTCGCGTCGGTATTTAGCTGGTTCCCTTGGGTGCTGATGGTCGCGTTATTATTATTTGGCTATTCCACGGTGGTCAGCTGGGCTTATTACGGCCAAAAAGGTTGGGGCTTCTTATTTGGCGAAAATGCGCTCAGTATCCGCACTTATAAAGTCCTGATCTGTTTGGTTGTGGCGATGGGCGCTGTGCCTAATGTGATGGCAGTTTTTGATTTTATCGATTCGATGATCTTTTTGATGGCTGTCCCAAATATTCTGGCGTTGTATTTGTTATTGCCAGAAGTCAAAGCAGATTTAAAACAGTATATGGCCAAGCATCGGATTTAACCGAAAACGACGCTGAACCCCGAGTTGTTAGAGCCACTTCTGGGGATCGCAAGATGTTGGTCCTCCATCAGGCTTAAAAAAATGACGCCAGCTGGCGTCATTTTTTGATTGGGCACTCTTCTGGGGAAGTAGCAGAACCCAGGTTAATAAATTAAGTAAGCATAGGCCGTGGTGAAAGCGACTTCTTGAAAACCTTTCAAGCCTGTCTCTTTAAAATCAATCGGCACTGGGTTGGCGGCCAATTTATCTTTGATTGCTGCATTGGTGGCGATGATGGTTTCTACATTTGGAATAAGTTGAAGCGCTGCTTCAATTTTAAAACCGATGGCAGAACCGGCGAATTTGCCTTTTTGTGCCCGCTCGCGCACGATAAATTTGCTGATTTTGTAGTCTTCTGCCAATTTGGCCATCGCAAATTGGAATTTACGCATTTGTTCAGCGTCTTGGTCTTTGACCAATTGCACGCGCACAGTGCGGCAATCAGGTAATGCCATTAAGCCTTCACTAAATTCCATTACGCATAAAATAGCTTCGCTACCTTTGATGTCAACGCCACAAACTCGCATGATATACCCTTGAAAAATTCGTCAATCCGACAGCTATTATGTCACATTAAACCAACTGACGCAGGGCAAATTTCGGCAGAGAAACAAGCGACGAGCTCCAAGCTGTGAGCTCCAAGCTGTGAACTCAAAGTGGTGTAAGGCCAGCCCCATCAGGCAATTCATCTGAGGCTGGCAATTCAGTTATTTTTCCACATCCCACTGGCTCACTGCCACGTGGCGGCAAAGCTGCCAGTGTTCTTGCAGCTCTCGCCAGCAAGCACGGAAAAATATCATCAAATTACTACTCTGTTGACTCAACCATAAAGTTTCACTGGCTTTCATAGGAACCTCCATTGGTAGGGTCTACGCTAGCGAGACCATTTAATCTAGCGCGACTTGCAGTGGCTGACTGCCATTGATTACCTGCGTTAAGACCATCAAGTTATGTTGATTAATCGCATCGGGCGCTAATGCCACAGCGGTTTGAAAATCAGCCAAGGCGCCGACTTTGTCATTCAACTTCACTCGGGCGACCCCTCGGTTACTGTAAGCGTAAGCCCGCAAGGTTTTACTTGCTGCACTGCGACCTTCAATACTGTAACGGGCCTGAATGACGGCCTGATGACAGGCCTGTGGCGCTTCGGTTGCACCAACTCGGGTGTAAGCGACACAAAGGTTCATGGCACGACCAAAGGCATCGTCGGTTTTGGTGTTGGCGATTTGCTCAATTTGGCTCATTGCCTGAGGCTGTCGAGCATCGGCTTGGCTTGCCACAGTGGCTAACGCATCATCATTGATCACGACCATTTTGTAACCGTTTGCATGACTGGCAAAACTGGCTACCAACAAGGTGAGCATTGTTAGTGGGTATTTCGCTGTCAGTGTCATCATTTCATCCTCAGTAGTGGCAATCCCTTGATTGCACACCTTGAGACTAACGCTGTTCCCACATGACTGACAAACGAGAAAAATGCAGCCGTTAGTTGAAGTCACTTCACTTATTATGCCATTGCAGAAGCTTGCTGCACGGGTTGCAACTGCCTTGATGCCTGCGTTAAGGCAAGCGAAACTTCTGCAATACCCAATCAATCAAAAGTTGGATTTCAGGCCGACTCTCGGCACTTTCATGTTGCACCAAATAGTAAAAATCGCGGGTATTTAGCTCATCATCGAACAGTTTGACTAAGCTGCCACTGTCAAACCAGCTTCGGCTGATGGGCAGCGGAATGAGCGCAACGCCCAAGCCTTGTTGGGCAGCACGCGCCACGCTAAACATACTATCCAGTTGGATGATCTGCCGCGGCCGGAAATCATCGAGGCCGTGTTGGTCAGCCCATTGATGCCAACACCAAGGCCTCGCTTGATGCACGATCAGTGGCGCATTTTCCAGTGGTGCCAATTGCGCCTCGTCATCTTGCAAACGTTGATAGAGTTCAGGGCTGCAAGCCGGCACATAACTGATTGGGAATAATTGAAAACTCGGTTTATCCGTTGGTTTCGAGCTGGCTAACACAATTTGCAAATCGGTATGGCGACCCGTTTCGCTGCGGCTTTTCACCGTTTCTAGCTGTAAGTTGATATTCGGATGAAGTTGCGACCAACCAACCAGGCGCGGGACAAAAAACTCGCTAGCAAAAAACTCTGGCAAACTAATACTGACACGCTGTTCGCGTTGTTGCTGACAAAACTCGTTGACAGTACTCGCGATACCTTGCAAGAGCGGATTGATGGCCAGATAAAAACGCCGTCCTTCTGTGGTTAACACCACAGCCCGGGTTTGCCGCTCAAATAAAGCAAAACCTAAACTTTCTTCCAGTTGTTTGATCTGATGACTGACCGCAGACGGCGTTAAATACAGTTGCCGTGCGGTATCTTTAAAACTTAAACATTCGGCTGCGACACAAAAACATCGCAAACCGCGCAACGGGGTATGCACCGCCATAGCTAGCTCTCCTTTGGTACTATAGCGAGTGCAAGCAAACATTAAGCCATTGGTTAAGCGCTTGAATTTAATTGGTTTATCTCGGCACAATTGCTGTGACTGTGCCTTACTAACGCAATTTCGCCCTATTTTGGTGCAACCAGCTATCACCAAAATGTCTGAGCTATCACTGAGCAGCAGGGGAAGACGGCCAAGACAAAGTGAAAAGCAGCGTGGTAGCATCAGCATTCTTCACGCATAAAAAGAGCCAGCAGCCATTTGGTGGCCATCAAATGGTGCAACAGAGTCGAATATGGAATTACGCAGCAAATTACCTTGGGTCGGCACGACCATTTTTAGCCAGATGTCGCAGTTGGCCCAGCAAAGTGGCGCCATCAATTTATCGCAGGGCTTCCCAGATTTTGCGCCGCATCGCGAGTTGATTGCAGGGTTAACTACACAAGCATTGGCGGGCAAGAACCAATATGCGCCGATGATTGGCGTGTTGGAACTGCGTCAGCAAATTGCTGCGTTGACGGAGCGTTGTTACCAGCGCAAGGTGGATGTCGAACAGCAAATTACCATCACCAGCGGCGCAACTGAGGCGCTGTTTGTCGCCATCCAAGCGGTGGTTTCCCCAGGCGATGAAGTGATTGTGTTTGATCCCGCTTATGATAGTTATCAGCCGGCAGTGGAATTGGCCGGTGGGGTCACTGTGCATATTGCTTTGCAACCGCCAGAGTTTCAGGTTGATTGGGTCGCCGTAGCACAAGCCGTCACCGCCAAAACACGACTGATTATTGTCAATAGCCCACACAATCCAACAGGGATGGTGTTCGCCGATGCTGACTATCTGGCATTAGAAAACTTGGTGCAAACACACGGTTTGTGGTGCATCAGTGATGAAGTGTATGAACACATGGTGTTTAGTGGTGCCGAGCAGCGTAGCGTGCATCAGTATCCTGCCTTAGCCGAGCGTAGTTTTGTGGTGTCATCCTTTGGCAAAACCTTTCATGTCACCGGCTGGAAGTTAGGTTATTGCATTGCACCACCAGGGTTGACAACAGAATTTCGTAAAATTCATCAATATGTGACTTTCTCCAGTTTTACCCCTGCACAGTATGCGATTGCGGAATTGCTCGAACAGCATGTTGAGTTAGTAACTGGGCTTGCGGCATTTTATCAAGCCAAGCGAGACTTATTTCGCCAGCTGCTGCAAGGAAGTCGATTTCATTTATTGCCTTGCCGAGGGACTTACTTCCAATTGGCTGATTTCAAACAAATCTCTGCATTGGACGATGTCAGTTTTTGTCGCGAACTGACCACAGTATATGGGGTGGCCGCAATCCCGTTATCGGTGTTTTCAAGAGTGCCGACGCCAAGCAGTCTGATCCGCTTCTGTTTTGCCAAGCAAACTGCAACCCTTGAGGCTGCTGCGGAGCGCTTATGCAAACGTTAACAGTGGCCTTGTTGCAAACCTCGTTGATTTGGCAAGACAGTGCGGCCAACCGCGCTTTATTCGCTGAATTATTACAGCAAGCTTTGCCCGCTGATGTGGTGGTTCTGCCGGAAATGTTTAATAGTGGTTTTTCAATGAAACCCGAGCTGTTTGCCGAAACCATGCAAGGACCGACCGTACAATGGTTACAGCAACAAGCTGCACGATTCGATGTGGCTATTTGTGGCTCGCTCGCGATCCAACTGCCTGCCGATGATTCAGGTCAAGCGCCAGTGGTGAACCGAATGCTGTTTGTCCATCCTTCTGGCGATATTGATTATTACGACAAACGACACTTATTCCGCATGGGGCAAGAACATCGGCATTATCAAAAAGGTCAGCAACGCACCATTGCCAATTTTCGTGGTTTTCGCTTGTTATTGCAGGTTTGCTACGACTTACGTTTCCCAGTGTTTTCTCGCAATCGCAGCGAACAGAACGCTAAAGGCGGTTACGATGCCGTGATTTATGTCGCGAACTGGCCGCAAGCGCGCAGTCGAATTTGGAGTACACTGTTGGCGGCCAGAGCCATTGAAAATCAGGCCTATGTGCTGGGTTGTAACCGCGTGGGCGAAGATGGTAATCAGCTTACCTATACTGGAGATTCTGTGGTGTTAGATTTTACTGGACTGCCAATAGCCAGTGCCCAACCAGGGGAAACCAAGGTGCTGAAAGCTTGTTTAAATAGGGCGGAACTTGAATATTTTCGGCAGCAATTTCCGGTATTGCTAGATGCCGATGATTTTGAATTACAGGATTGAACTTCCGATGCTGAATATAGATTTTTTAAGGGGTTAGCATGTTCGTTTGGCAGGTAGAACCGGTTGCTTTAAGTGCTTTTGGCCTCAGCATTCATTGGTACGGTTTATTTTTTGCGTCGGCATTATTGCTCGGTTCGCATGTGATGAAAGCTTTTTTTCAACGCGAACAGGTGTCGCTGCTTCTGTTGGATAAATTTTTCTATGCGATTGTGGCTGGCGTCATCATTGGCGCTCGCTTACTGCATTGTTTAGCTTACGAACCGGATTATTACCTCGCGAGGCCTTTAGAAATTTTGTATTTCTGGCAAGGCGGTTTGGCCAGCCATGGCGGTGGTTTGGGGGCGCTGATTGGCGCTGCTTGGGTATGTCATCGGCACCAGATTAGCCTGTGGTGGTTGCTCGATCGGATGGTATTCCCCACGCTGATTTTTGCCATTATGGTACGGATCGGTAATTTCTTTAATTCTGAAATTTATGGCATGCCAACCGAGCAATCTTGGGGGGTCGTGTTTGCGCGGATTGACGAATTGGTTCGCCATCCGGTGCAGCTTTATGAAGCTTTGGCTTATAGCCTTGCACTAGCGCTGATAGCCAGCAGTTGGCAGCGGCTTATTCGCCACCAAGGTGCAAGTTTTGCGGTGTTTTTGTTGTTAGTCTTTCTGATCCGCATTGGCCTCGAGTTCTTCAAAGTAGAACAAGCGTCCTATCAAAGCGCAGGGATATTCACAGTCGGCCAATGGTTGAGCGTGCCCTTTGTGCTCGCGGGGATCGCACTTTGGTTGTGGAGTTTGCGGCAAGGACCATCAATGCCTAACAGGCAGGGCTAGTGACTTTCTTGGGTGCTCAAAGAAAGTAACGGCAGGGATCTCGATGACTTGCAGCGACCTTCATGGGCAGGTTTGTGAAAACCTAGCAGAGATTGCTGAGTTTCAATCTGCCTGCTGATAAATCTCAAGTGGCAAACCATCCGGATCGGCAAAAAAAGTAAATTCAGCACCAGTGTAGGGGTCTATGCGGATGGGCTCAACACTGACGCCTCTTTCTTGCAACCACTGCGCTGTCGCTTGGACATCGGCGACCGCAAAACACAAGTGGCGCAGACCTTGCGCTTCCGGGCGTGAGGGTCTTGCTGGCGCGTCGACAAATGAAAATACCTCTAGCCTGCCGCCCTGTGGCAGTTGTAAATCCAACTTCCAAGATTGACGCTCAGCACGGTAATTTTCAGCAATAATGGGTAAACCCAACGTCTGGTGATAGAACTGTTTCGATTGTTCGTAGTTGCTGACAATAATTGCAACGTGATGAATGGATTGGAGCATCGATTCAAGCCTAAGTGGAATTGACTGCGGGTTAGCACAGATTATAAATGAATTTGAAAGGAAAACTTATTGGGGGATCCGAATGCTCGGATTTTTCCGATAAAATTCCGCTAATTGCCCATCTGCTAGCAGGAGTTTGACACGTTCGTCCCATTTTTGCTTCAAAGACTTTCCGCGCGCAGTGTTGCTAAAGCCAACATAGACTGGGATCTGTAACAGTTCTTCTTGCTGTAACTTAGGATGTTGCAACAACTTCAGGCTATCCTCAGAATTCAAGTCTCCAGATTCGGCCAAATAAATATCTATCCGTTGATTAATAACTAAGGTAATCCCCTGCTCCGAGCTTGTCACCTGATAACCTTGGCTTTTTAGCCCTAACGCCTCACCGTAATTGTATGCCAGATTCCATGCAAGCCGATAACTCGTTAACGATTGCGTCGAAAGACTGGTTAATGAACTAATACCAAGCTGTTGTGGTGAATAAATCGCAATGACCCGATCCACATCATAAGGGATAGCTGCGCGTAACGAATTGGGCGCGTCGGTCCCCGTCAGGCCAAAACTGATATCAGCTTGGTGCTTTTCTAATGCCGCAAGCGATCGACCAAAGGTCGTAAACTCCACCTCATATTGATATTGGTCCGCAGGTAAAACTAGCCGTAAATAATCGAAGTAAACCCCGCTCAAATCTGGATTCGTGAAGTTTTGCCACTGCGCAGTCACGACTTTTATCTTTTCAGCGGCTTTTGCGGAGCTGCCCCATGCCATGCAGATCAGTATCAACACAAGGGTGTTGATTGATAGTGCCAATAACCTGGGAAACCGATGTTTATCAGTACATTCCCATCTAAAAAATGAGCTCTTCCACATGAGAATTTTCCTGTAATTCCATACTTTCTCAATTAAAAGTAGCTCAGTTTTTAGCTTTGTGAGTTAGCCATATTGGGAACCATAAGAAACTGGATAAATCATCGATGAATCATTTGGAACGGGCAGACTATCAGCCAAGTCTGCCAATCGGATGAACTCAAGGTTACAAACAAGGAAACCCAATTACTTGAAAAGAGGCAACACGAAAAAGCCTGTTGATTAAACAGGCTGCTGCAAACCAAAAATCTCAGTAATTACTTTGGCCAATTCATCTTGTTCCAAGGTTTGCACTGAGGTCACGCCGCGCTCGGTACGCTTCAGCTCATTTCCTATCAACACATTTCGGCCAGTGTCTGTTTGGCGAATTAATAACAATTTTTGCACGAAAATCGTCTCTGGATGGGTCGAATTTAAATAATTGGCTGGCATAAAATCAATCCAATCAGCCGGGTATAAATCAAAGCCGAACTGATTCACCCATTGATTATCCAGATATGCTTGTAAAATGTATTGGCCCGCATCAGGCATGGCTAAACGAAAGCTATCCCAATCCTGTTGTTGCGTGATATTGACGTCTGCAAGGGCAATAGGTGCTCGCATGCCATAGCTACCGAATCCCAAATCGCATAAAAATTTTTGCTGCTCAACCGTCACAACTAAAGCCATGTGCGTCTTCGGCCGTCTCATCGGATAAAACATCGGCCGACAAAAAACAAATTGGTAATCCACACCAAGTGCGGTGAGTGCCATGGCAAATAAACCATTTAATTCATAACAATAGCCACCCCGCTTGGCTTGCCCATCCGCACCTACAATTTTATTGACGATATCTTCCGGCACTAAAGACACAATCTTTCCGGCCTGAACATCAAGGTTTTCAAAGGTAACCGTGCGTAGTTGCGCTTGCATCATGGTTTTCAGCACTGTGGCATCGACGACCGCTGGCACCTCAGACAAGCCGATCCGCTGACAATACTGCTTTAGGTCGAAATTTTGGGCTTTCATCGCACACTCCAGAAAAATAGGTCTCCGCTAATTTTCGCTGATCCCACCGCGCTTTCATAGCCTGAAAAAGCGGGGCTTCGTGATAAATATTCGTGCTAACTGACAAGTGGCTGCTCGCATACAACCGCTCGCAAGCCGACTCTCACGAACATTGATTTGCACTCATTATTACTAGTGCTGATCACTAGTACTGATTGCTAGTCCTCATTGCGAAGGAGATATGCTAAATTGCTCCGATACATGGGCAAATGCCGAAGGATGTCATGGCCAACTATCAAATTTTCACCCCCACGCTTGCAGAACAATTCGCCAATGATCACAGTGACTTATTTGGCAATCACAGCCAATTAAGCACCGAACTATTGAAAGAAAGTCGACAAAATTTGGTGTTCCGCGTTAAAAACCAATTTGGCCGCAGCCTCATTGTGAAACAAGCCTTGCCTTATCATCACGCAGCAGGGCCACAGACACCGCTGACCGTGGATCGGGCTAGAATTGAAGCCGAAGTGTTAATCCGCCAGCGTAAGCTTGCACCCGACCAAGTTGTTGAAATCTTACACTTCAGCCCTGAGCAATCGGCCATTTTGATGGAAGATTTACATGACCATCAACTCCTCAATAAGGCCTTATTCTCAGGCCGAGAATTTGCCTTGCTCGGCCAACAGTTGGCTCATTATTTAGCCCAGAGTAGTTTTCACACCAGTGATTTTGGCCAAAGTAGCCCAGTCAAACGCGAGGGAATGCTGCGTTTTGCCAACGCCGAACTCAATCTAATTACTGAAGAGTTAGCATTTACTGATCCATTTTGCCATCACGAACGCAATGAGGTTCGTGCCGCATTTCGACCCTACGCCCAACAGCTTTGGTTTGATGAGGCGATCAAAGCAGAAGTTGCCACCCTGAAATTACAATTTACCAGCCAGGCCCAAGCTTTAATTCATGGGGATTTGCATTGCGGCAGCATTTTTGTCAGTGATATTGCCAACCAATGTTCGGTTAAAGTAACCGATGCTGAATTCGCCAGCTATGGCCCAATTGCTTTTGATTTAGGCTGTTTATTAGGCAGCTTGATGGCTATCTATGGTTGCCTGCCAGCAGTGATCCCAGCCACCGCAGCAAGGCAACAACAGTATTTAAGGTCGGAAATCCGACAGCTTTGGTTGCATTTTGGCGAGGAGTTTTTGAAACTCGCAGCGCGAGAAACTCGAGATTCGGCTCTCCAATCTAGCAGCTGCCAGCAAAAGTTTGTGCAGCAAATTCAGCAAGATGCTATTGGTTTTGCCGGTATCGAAATCATCCGCAAGTTAGTGGGTATGGAGCAAATTCGCGAGCTTAATCAGGTCAAATCGCAGGAAGCTCGTTTACAGGTTGAAATTCAACTGCTGCAATTTGCGGAACGCTTAATTTTGCAATACCGGCAGTTTTCCCATATCGACCAAGTCTTGGCCTTGCTGTACTAAATACCTACTTTGGCAGTTGTCGGCTGGTTAGCCCCAGCTGACATTCTCATTTCAGCAACATTTTTCGCAATTTAACTACAAATCACTGATTTTTCGCAGCTATTGTGCTGAATTTAAGCAGTTTTGCATTCTCGGTGATATACTAAAGCGCCAGATTGACCATCAACGTAGTCATTCAGCAAGAGCGCACTTAGACGCCACAACACACATAACAGACCAAACTAAGGGTAAATCATTGATGAAAAGCAAACATTCTGTGTTAGCCATGCAGATCCATGCCGCCTTAATCGCGGCCGCTGTTGGTCTTTCTCCAGTCGCTTTCGCTCAAGAAAGTGACAAAGCCAAGCAAGAAGATGAAGCATTAGAAGTGATCATGGTCACGGCGCAAAAACGTGTGCAAAGCACGCAAGAAGTGCCAATTTCGGTCGCGACTTTATCTGGGGAAAAATTTGACGCTATTTTTGCCGGTGGTGATGACATTCAAGCCCTTGGTGTTAAAGTCCCAGGTTTATATGCAGAGTCATCGAACGGCCGTGCTGCCCCACGCTTTTACATTCGTGGTTTAGGCAATACTGATTTTGACTTAGCCGCATCACAACCAGTATCAGTCGTGATGGATGACGTCGTCATGGAAAACGTGATCCTGAAGAGCTTCCCGCTGTTTGATATCGACCAAGTGGAAGTGATCCGTGGTCCACAAGGCACTTTATTCGGCCGTAACACTACTGCCGGTATTGTGAAATTTGGCACGGTGAAACCGCGTCAGGAATTTGATGCTTATACCAAATTAACACTGGGCAACTTAGGCACTTTCAACTTTGAAGGCGCTGCCGGCGGTGGCTTAACGGATGAGTTATCTGCTCGTGTCTCAGTATTGTCGCAAGATCGCAAAGACTATATCGACAACAGCGCAACGCGTGAGAAAAACTTCACAGGGGGCTTTGACGAAAAAGCAGCGCGTGCGCAGTTCCTTTACGAAAAAGGCAACACCACTGCCCTGTTCAATGTTCACACCCGCCAGTTAGACGGAACTTCATCAATTTTCCGTGCCAACGTTTTCACCAAAGGCAGCAATGACCTGAACGAGAACTACAATCGCCATAGCGTTGCTTACAACGAAGGTGATGGCAACTTCCAACGTTACGACAATACCGGTTGGTCATTAAAACTCGATTTCGATTTAGGCAATGCGACTTTAACCAGCATCACTGCGAAAGAAAATGCTGACGGCGCCGGCAAAGGCGATATCGATGGTGGCACACCAACAGGTCCTGGTTTCATTCCATTCCAAGCAGTGACCGAAGATCAGTTAAAAGACCTATCGCAATTCACGCAAGAAATCCGTTTAGCCAGTGACACAGGTTCAGATTTAGAATGGCAAGTTGGTGCATTCTTATTTGATTCATCATTTGGCGTAACCAGTATCGACGGCTTCTTCGGTGCAACCACGGTTTACCATACGAACTCTAGCTTCGCGGTGTTTGGCCAAAGCACTTATGCCTTAAGCGATAAGTGGGATGTCACTGCAGGTGTGCGTTACACCGATGACAAAAAAGGCTTTACTGTCGGCGATCAAAACGTCAATGGTTTTGCGTTAGTGATTGGCGCAGCACAAGTGCAAAAGTATGACCCAGTGAATGCGAACGATGATCAAGTCAGCTGGGAACTTGCCTCAAACTACCGCGTAACTGATTTAACGTCGGTTTACGGTCGTGTTGCTCGTGGTTTCCGTGCTCAATCCATCCAAGGTCGCGATTTAGCTTTCGAAGGCAACCCATCAGTGGCTGATTCAGAAACTATCGATTCTTTGGAATTCGGGGCAAAATCAGACTTATTAGATCGCACTCTGCGTTTAAACGGCGCGGTGTTCTATTACAACATCAACGATATCCAATTATCAGCCATTGGTGGCGCTTCTCAAGGCAACGCACTGTTAAATGCTGATAAAGGCACAGGGT
>CAZIPG010000069.1:5113-13443 GCA_964540955.1 uncultured Rheinheimera sp. | reverse complement strand
CCACCAAGCTCTTCATCAAAAACCTAGTGTCACAACCCGACTGGTTTGTGCAGGCGCATTGGGATTCGGCTGTCCCAACTGACTGCGCAGCCAGACTTGGCTTGATTTCACGCCAGATGTGCTCACGGCCACCGGCTCACGGTACTGTTGCCAAGTTTGCCCTTGGTCAAGGCTGTATTCAATGTTGAGGCCAGGATAAGCCGAGTTGGCGTGTAACACCCCTTGCTGCAGCTGCGCACCAGGAGGCGGCAGATACAACTGAACCCCAGCATGCTGCAGTTTCGGCAGTTCTTTCAGCGTCATGGTCTGCGCAAAGCCCTGATAGTCGGCATCCTTGCGTTTGCTATCCACTTGCTCAGCTTCCCAAGGCGCACGATGCCAAGCGCGCTCGGCAATCGGTAACAACCGAGGGAAAACCATTTGCTCTAATTGCGCGGCCGTGCGAATGGTTTCCGACCATACTTGGCCTTGGATCCCCAAAATATTTTGCGGTTGCTCTAAAGAGGGCAGGCTGCGACCTAACAAGGTGGCCAAATCGGTAATGACTTCACCGGTCAGCGTTTTATCCGCGTTGGCGTAGAGATGGTCCGGCATATAGCCAAAGATTTTTTGCACATCGCTAAAACGTGAAGCCCAATAATAACCGCGTTCCTCAGCGGCGACTTCGTTGGGGTGATCGAGGTATAAATGGGTACCATGTGAAAGTACCACTTGATAACCGGCATTCGCTAGACGATAAGCGCGGTCGGCTACCCCCCATTCCCAAATATTGTCCCAAACGTTGGCATACACGCGTTCATTGGCAAATTGGCTGCGGTTGAATGGTGTTTTCGCATCATACATCAAGCCATCTTCCCAGCCGCCTAAGGCAAGTTGGCGCTTTTGTAACAGCTCAGCCACGCGGCTGACAAAATAAGGTTTTAAATCTTGCACGCCACTTAAGCCCGGCTTGCCCTGTGCTAACAAACTTTGGCAGATCGGTGATTTGTGCCAAGAGCCAGCGCCAACCTCATCGCCACCCATATGATACGTGGTTAATTTCAGGCCAGCCTCGCGGTACATTTGCTGCAACTCATAGATCACTTTATCAATAAACCGATAGGTTGATTCCATACAGACATTCACTGAATTGTCCGTGTAATTTTGCACGGTCAAATAAACGGATTTGTCGTTTGGATCGCTTAGTAAATATTGATGCGCCGCGGTTAAATCGCCTGCTTTGGCTAATCGCTCAAAGCGTGCTTTCATCGCGACGACTGCAGCTCGGGCATGGCCTGGCATATCGATTTCGGGGATCACCTCAATATGGCGCTCTGCGGCAAATTTGAGAATTTCAATAAAGTCGGCTCGGGTATAAAAGCCATTACCAGAGCCTGTTTGATGCGGTCCTGTGCCTAATTGGGTCAGTAAACAGCGCTGTTCAGTAAGATCAAAGCAACGATGGCCGCCAATGTCGGTCAGCTCAGGCAAGCCCGGAATTTCTAAGCGCCAACCTTCATCTTCGGTCAGATGCAGGTGCAATTTATTCATCTTATAACGCGCCATCTGCTCAATCAGTTGCAGCGTGACCGCTTTGCCATGGAAATTCCGCGCCATATCGTAATGCATGCCACGCCATGGATAGCGAGGAGCGTCAGTCACTACCAATTGCGGCAAAGCATAGCTAGCCACGGCAGAGGTTGTCGGCGCGGGGATTAAATTCAGCAGCGATTGCACCCCATAAAACACGCCCGCATTGTCCGCACCACTAATCAAGATGCGGTCTTTCAAAATCTGCAAGCGATAGGCTTCAGGGCTTTGCGCTTTTAACGTAGCGTCTAGGGTGAGGATTAAGCGTTGGCTCGATGTTTCCGCACTGTCCGCGGAGAATTGAGAATTGATTGGCATCGCAGCTTGCAGCGCAAATCCCAATTTGCCGAGTTCATTGTGCAAGTAGGTGGCTTCGTTTCGCAACTGTCCTTGGTATTGAATGTGCCAAGCCTTGGTCAATTCAGTTCTGCCGCGCAGGTATTGGCTCGATTGTGGCGTTGGAATAATCCGATCAAAGGCTTTGGCAGGCGCTAATTCGGCAAGGTTCACGCGTTCATTATGGTGAAAGCGACTTTCAGTGGTAGTTGGCGTGAATAAATCTTTGGCATGTCGCAGTTGCTGTTGTGGTGTTCTAAATGGGGCCACAAAATCGGCTAATTGTTCGGTGTCGGTGTTGCGAAAAACCTCAGGCGCGAGTCCTTTGGCAACGATGAAGGCGCGCGGCATCCAATCACTGTAGCTGACAATCCAAGGCCCACCGATGACATCCACGGTGAGACTTTGGCCAGTGGCAAGCCCTGCAAATGTTGCCGTTGGGCTTAACCGATGTAAATCGCCTTGCACATGCTCCAGTAACAGCCCATGGCTTTGTGCGCCATGCGCGGGATAGGCTTGTAACTTACGAATGGCATGAAAATAAATTTGCCAGTCGCCTTGGCCTCGGGGTAAGGCTTGTTGGCTTTGGTTGGTTAAGCGAATTTGCGCATGTAATTTTCCCTCACTGGGCTTACCGCTCGGATCCAACCCGTTGGCGATAAGTGCATATTCCAGTTGGGTGTTGCTGGCAAATTCGGCCAAGCTTTGTTGCTGACGCCATTGCTGATTGTCCGAATTTTTAGCCTGCACCGGCTGCGTCAACGCAATCAGCGCAATCAGCGCAATCAGCCCAAATAAGCCAAGGCCGCACCAGCGTTTTGCTGGGTGCAAATCGCCAGATCGGAACATTTTTAAAACGGCCGACTCCCATGGGGTCAGGCGAGTGAGCCAATACTTACTTGCGGTCACAAATCTCTGTTGTTGCGTCATGCCATTTCCCCGAAAGTCGCAAGGCCATGCTGGCTTTGCCGAATGTTTGCAGTGCTTTCTAGACAAGTTCTGATGTTGCCCTGAGCAAAGACAAATAAAAACATGTTTATTTTTAGTAAGTTAAAGCTTGTTTTGAAAATTTATCGATGCTTTTTCAAACAAGGGTCTTGTTATTTGTCGGATTTATTATATGCTGATTTGCAAAAATGACAACGCTGTCAATTTAAAAATGTTGAAAAAAACATCAGCCAATTTTAGGGCTCTTTGTGGACAACAGATTGAATAATTGCACGGGGTCATCAAAGCGCAATTTATAAAAACGCAGCGGGTAATCATTGCTGTGGTCACCACAGGGCAGCATGGAACAGAGGGTAGCGGATGAACGCGAGAGCGGGGCAGTCAGGCTCATTATTTTTAGGCATTGATGGCGGCGGCAGTAAATGCAAAGTGGTATTGCTCGACGCCAATGGCCAATTGCTGGCTGAAGGCCTCGGTGGGCCTGCGAATCCGCTGCGCGGTATGAAAGTCGCGACTGATTCCATCATTAGCGCTACGCAACAAGCGTTAACTGCGGCAGGGCTTGGCTTTTGCGAAATGGCGCGTTTGGTCGTAGGCGCAGGCTTGGCGGGAGTTAATATGCCGCAATATTTCCGCGCGATGCAGGAATGGCAACATCCGTTTGCTGAGCTCCATTTGACCACCGATTTACATGTCGCTTGTATTGGCGCGCATCAAGGGCAGGACGGTGCAGTTATTATCGCAGGGACAGGCTCTTGTGGCTTGGCCTCTGTCCAAGGGCAAGTGTTAGAAATTGGTGGTCACGGTTTCCCATATGGTGACAACGGCAGTGGTGCCTGGTTTGGCAATCAGCTGGTGCATCATGTGTTGCTGCATCACGACGAATTAGGGCCAGCTACTTTGTTAAGTGCATTGCTGGCTGAACAATTAGGGACCGCAGAAACCTTAGCGATTGTTGCGCATTTTATGCACGCAACCCCAACAATTTTTGCCAAATATGCCCCTTTAGTCTTTGTAGCGGCCGAGCAGGGCGATGCCGTTGCGATGGAAATTGTCAGGATCGGCGCCCAGCATATTGAGAACATGGCCATGAGATTATTTCATCTCAATCCCCCCCGGTTAGCCATGATTGGTGGACTTGCTTACAAAATTGTCCCTTACCTCAATGATGCAGTGCGGGCGAAGATTGTTGACGCAGCCACTGCCCCAGAATATGGGGCGGTTTGGTTTGCCAAGCAACAACGGCAAAACTTGAATCCAGTGAAATGACCTTGAAGTGAGAAATAACATGACGACCACCATTATGGCGCAAGAAGCCGCCGAAGCCCCAGCCCGTATTCGCGAGCAATTAGTCAGTAATACCGAGGTCATCACCGCGGTTGTTGCGCAAATTCACGCGCGTCAGCCGAAGTATGTGTACATGGTCGGGCGTGGTTCCTCCGATCATGCTGGCGTCTTTGGCAAATATTTAATTGAAACTGAAATCGGTTTACCGGTGGTCGCGGCCGCGCCTTCGATTGCCAGTGTTTATAACAAACAACTGCAACTGACGGACGCTTTGGTGATTTGCATTTCCCAAAGTGGCCGCAGCCCTGATATTTTGGCGCAAGTGGCGATGGCGAAAGCGGCCGGAGCTTTGGTTGTGGCCTTGGTCAATGACACGACCTCGCCGCTCGCTGCGCAAGCTGATTTTGTGGTGCCATTATTTGTTGGCCCCGAAAAAGCCGTTGCAGCTACCAAGAGTTATCTGGCAACGCTCAGTGCTTTATTGCAGTTAGTGGCGGTTTGGTCTGGACAACAAGCGTTGTTAGACGCAGTGCAACAATTGCCTGAATTATTGCAACAAGCGCAAGCCTTGCCTGCCCAACTGACTGCCGACTTAGTGGCCGATGTCGCGCATTGTGTGGTGTTGGGTCGCGGCCCGGGCTATGCCATTTCCCGTGAAATAGCGCTGAAACTGAAAGAAGTCTGTGGCATTCATGCCGAGGCATTTTCCAGTGCCGAGTTTTTGCATGGGCCTGTGACTTTAGTAAAAGACCAATTTGCCATTATCGACGTGTCGGTGCAGGATGAAGCCTATGCCGCGCATAAAGCGCAAATTACCGAAGTTCATCAACGCGGTGCCAGTTTAGTGCATTTAAACCATGGGCCTTTGCAATGTCATCCTCGGGTGTTGCCATTGTTGGTGTTACAGCGGTTTTATTTGGATGTTGAGGCTGTAGCCCGCAGTCGGGGCGTGGATCCTGATGCGCCACCAGGGTTAAATAAAGTCACAAAAACCATTTAAACCAATGGCAGCGCAGCCCAGTGTTGCGCCTTGTTCAAGCAGAATTGAGGAGTTCCATGCCGTGCTAGCGAACCAGAATACCCACCAACCCCTTGCACCCACGCAAGTGATTGCTGTCGCCGAGTTGTTCGATGGTGAGCAGTGGCATCAGCAGGTGCAAGTCGAGCTGAAAGCCGGTCGTATTCATGCGATATCGCCAGCCCCTGCCGACGCAGTGCTGGCTGGACGCTTGGTGCCAGGCTTTATTGATATTCAGGTGAACGGCGGTGGCGGCGTATTATTTAATACTGAACCGACCGTCGAAGCATTGCGCACTATGGTCAAAGCCCATGCGCAGTTTGGCAGTACCGGCTTGATGCCGACTGTCATTACCGATTCAATCAGCGTGATGCAACAAGCGGCCGATGCCGTTGCTGCGGCCATCGCCCAGGGAGAGTTGGGTATTTTGGGGATCCATTTCGAAGGTCCGCACCTTTCGGTTCCCAAGCGTGGCGTGCATCCCACTTCGCATATTCGTGAAATTTCTGCGGCTGAAATGGCCGTGTATGCGCGCACGGATCTTGGCCTGAAAATGGTCACTGTTGCGCCTGAGCAAGTGAGTCCGACACAAATTCAACAGTTGGTCGCACTGGGGGTGAAGGTCTGTCTTGGCCATTCGAATGCCGATGGCGCGACGGTGCAAGCGGCATTGGATGCTGGAGCGAGCGGATTTACTCATCTTTATAATGCCATGTCGCCGCTCACCTCGCGCGAACCGGGCATGGTCGGGGTTGCTCTGACTGATGCCGCCAGTTGGTGCGGTATTATTCTGGATGGCCATCATGTCGATGTCACTGCCGCGAGATTAGCGTTATTGGCAAAACCCCAAGGGAAAATGATCCTTGTCACTGATGCGATGTCTCCCGTCGGCACGCCACAAACTGAATTTCCATTTTTTTCAGGCAAAGTCACCCGTGATGGCAGCAAGTTAACCAACGAGCATGGCTCTTTGGCAGGCTCAGTATTGGATATGGCCAGTGCGGTACAATTTGCCGTTGAGCAATTAGCGTTGCCGCTCGCAGAAGCCGTGCGCATGGCTTCTTTGTATCCCGCGCAATATTTGGCAATCGATCTGAACCGAGGCCGGTTATTGCCCAACTATGTTGCGGATATGGTGTTATTAGATAGCCAAGGGCGCGCGATGGCGACTTGGTTGCAAGGCCAATTACACTGGCAGCAGCCGCAAGAACCGAACAACAGGTAAAAACAACAATAATCACAACAATCAACACGAGGTTTGTATGGAAATAGCGCAGCACACGACAAAAGGGCAAAGCACCTTTGTGCCGATGGTGATCATCGGGACTTTGTTTTTTGTGTTTGGCTTTGTCACTTGGTTAAACGGTTCCTTGATCCCATTTCTGAAATTGGTCTGTGATCTCACTGAATCCCAAGCGATGTGGGTGACCTTTGCTTTCTACATTGCGTATGTGGTGATGGCACTGCCGATGTCGTGGGTGTTAAATCGCATCGGCTATAAACATGGCATGGTTGCCGGGCTTGGCATCATGGCCGTGGGCGCGGTGTTATTTATTCCGGCCGCACTCAGTACGCAATATGGACTGTTTTTAGTGGCACTGTTTACCTTGGGAACTGGGTTAACCATTCTGCAAACGGCGTCAAACCCTTATATCGTCTGTATTGGCCCTCGGGAAACTGCAGCCATGCGCATCAGCATCATGGGCCTGGTGAATAAAGGCGCCGGCGTCATTGTGCCCTTGGTATTTAGTGCTGTTATTCTAACGGGAATGCATGCATATACCCCAGAAGCGTTAGCCCTGTTATCGGCCGATGAGAAAGCGGCCAAAATTACTGAATTATCCCATCGCTTAGTGGTGCCTTACATCTATATGACCATCGCATTGGTGGCGTTAATGGCATTTGTGAAAACCTCCTCATTGCCTGAGCCGGTGTTGGAAACTCCGGCCATTGAAAAGGATACTGTGGAGCATGAGACGCGCACTTCAATCATGCAATTTCCTCAGCTTGTGCTCGGGGTTGTGGCGTTATTTTTTTATGTCGGCGTTGAAGTGATTGCTGGGGATACCATCGGTTTGTATGGTCAAAACTTGGGCGTGAGCAACTGGGGCGCTTTGACTTCATACACCATGGCGTTTATGGTGCTGGGCTATCTGGTTGGGGTGACCTGTATTCCCAAATATTTATCGCAACCTCGCGCACTGCAAGGCTCCGCGGTGTTCGGTATTTTATTTACCCTCGGTGTGATGTTTGCGTCCAATGAAAGCCATCAGCTATCTAACCTGCTCTATGGGTGGACTGACCCACTGTTTGCTGTATTTGGCAGTACAGGTATTCCTTCGGTGCCTGATTCTATCTTCTTTTTAGCGTTATTAGGCTTTGCCAATGCCTTGGTGTGGCCGGCGGTTTGGCCACTGGCGCTCGAGGGCTTAGGGAAATTTACTGCCACGGCTTCAGCCTTATTAATTATGGGCATTGCTGGTGGCGCTATTTTACCTAAAGTGTATGGCTTTATTGCAACGGCTTCTGGCAACGCACAAACCGCGTATTGGCTGATGATCCCTTGTTATGCCTTTATTTTGTATTACGCCTTTTTGGGCTACAAAAAGCGGCAGTGGTAACAACTCTGCTCCAGCGCATGGCCGTGACATAAGCGCTGGCCCTGTGGTTGGTTCATGCAATCCTGGAATGAATGCCTTTTCGTCAGTGACGAAGGGCATTTTGTTTTTGGCAAGTTTTCGGAGTCACTTCATGCAACACCAGAACCCCCAAACGATGCAGCAAACGCAGCGATTTTATGCGCTCGATGTCCTGCGTGGGCTTGCCATCGCCTTAATGATTTTAGTCAACACGCCAGGCTCATGGCAGCATGTCTATACGCCATTGTTACATGCGCCGTGGCATGGCTTTACCTTTGCCGACATTGTGTTTCCTGGTTTTTTGTTTGTGGTGGGCGCGGCCATGGCGTTTTCTTTGCGCCAAGCACCTCGCAATGCCGCCACTTGTCTGAAAATTCTCAAACGTACCTTGTTGATGTTTGCCTGTGGCCTTTTCCTCAATTGGTTTTGGTTACTCCAGTGGGAGCACTTGCGCATCATGGGCGTTTTGCAGCGAATTGCGCTTGCCTATGGCATCGCTGCCTTGATGGTGGTGTTCTTACCGAAGAAGGCAT
>CAZIPG010000069.1:0-5103 GCA_964540955.1 uncultured Rheinheimera sp. | reverse complement strand
CGCCGGTATCTACTGTATTCGCCACATCGAGAGCGGCAAGGTCTATGTCGGGCAAAGCCAGAACGTCAGGAAACGTATCCAGACCCACAAGTGCTATCGCTTTGGTTGCTGGCTATTTTGCGCTGTTGCAGTTGGGCGAAACGCCTTATGAATTAGCGGGCAATGTGGTTCGTCAACTCGACATCGCGGTGTTTGGTGCCGCTCATTTATACCAAGGGTTCGGTATGCCATTTGATCCCGAAGGGTTATTAAGTACGCTCCCTGCGGTGTTTAATGTGCTTGTCGGCTTTTGGATCGCCGATCAGTTGCGCGCAAAATCCGCGGTTGCCGGCGTTCGTTGGTTGGCAATAGTGGGTTTAGTTACCCTGCTGGTTGCCTTGGCGTTAAGCAGTTTTTGGCCCATCAATAAAGCGTTATGGACCGGCAGTTATGCTTTGTTAGCCGCAGGCTTACTAATTTGGCTACTGGCGTTGCTGGTTTATCTTGTGGATATCAAGCGAGTGACGAAACTCACGGAACCGTTGCGGGTTTATGGCACGAATCCGTTATTTATCTATATGCTGTCTTTTGTTTGGAGTGTGGCTTTGAGTCGCTTAGTGAAGTTGACAGTCGATGGCGAAGTTGTCTCTTTAACCCAGCTGATTTTCGTGGAACTTGCCGCTTTGATGCCGCATAAAATTGCGTCTTTGACTTTTGCAATCAGCCATGTGGTGTTGTTTTGGTGGGTCGCAAAATGGCTGGATAGTCGGCGAATTTATATAAAGTTGTAGCGATATCATCAGAATTCGCCTGCAAGTGCTAGCTCAATATCAGCTTGTTTTGCAGTGGAACAGCAACTTCAAACGGACAAACTACTGAAAATCAACCTTTAAAAACCAATACCGTGGCATTGCCATGGTGTTGGTATCGCTAATAATCGGATTTTCTAAGGTGATCCAATCCTTGGCTTGAAATTGCGACAATGGAAATATGTGACGCGTTAATGGGTGCTGCTGCATATAACTCAGCAATTCACCGCTTCTAATCAGTTGTTCTAATCCTTCCTCAATCCACTTTGCCAATGCCTCATTGTCGCGACTGGTAAAAAAGTACACCGCAAACGGGTAGTGCAATATGATGTCTTGATAGCGGACCAGTTGCGGGTAGTGTGCTGCGCGTAAACTGAGTTCAGCTTTGCCTTCGTGTAATCCCCTTGGAAAATAATCACAAGCGCCAGCGGCCAATTGCGCAAATAACTGTTCATAGTCGGCAACGGCTAAAACCGGTAACCCCGCATGTTCCAAAATAGCCCGATCAGGCCAATCACTGCCAACGCAAGCCCGTAACTTTTTTAAGTCGGTCAGATTGTGCACTTGGTCTAACCGAGTTTTCATGCTGCGCACAATGGTAAATTTGCGAAAGCCCATCAAACCGCGTTCGAGCGGAATTTTAATGGCCCGCAGTTGTTGCTCTTTGTTGTGATCGGTGCCGACCCAAAATACATCGATGAGTTTCTGTTGAGCCAATGCTTGAATGCTGTTGGCTTGTTCCACTTTCACTGTGGTCACTAACCTCGGTGTGTCGCGGCCGTTGGCGGCTTTTTGCAAGGCCAAGCGCAACAGCCCAACGTAGTATTGATGCGAAATATCGTATTCAGAACGAGGCAACGGCACCTTTAATTCAACAGGAACCGATGTACTTTGGCTGGATGGTCTCGACGAAAGCGTTGGGTCGTTTGTGGTGGGCAGGGGTGTTCCTTTTAAATTGACACCAAATGCCGTGCAGCACCAGCAATAAGCCATGAATGCAAGGAAACCACGATAACGTTGCAGAGCTCTATTCATGCCAAGTCTTGTGAGTTCTGGCGTCCAAGCCGAATGAAACCAAGCTCCAGTGAGCTGGTGTAAGCCATACGCTTTATCAGTACCACTGCCCAAAGGCAGTGATCAGTGTTTGCCCAGTTTAGCCGTTAATGCCTGCAATACGACAGGCGCCACAAAGGCACTGACATCACCGCCATGACGTGCCACTTCTTTGACCAGTGTAGACGAGATAAAAGTATTTTTTTCCGAAGGGGTCATAAACAAGCTATCAAGCTCAGGATTAAGCTGGCGGTTCATGCTGGCTAGTTGAAACTCATATTCGAAATCAGCCACAGCGCGCACGCCGCGCAGTAACACTTGGGCTTGCTGTTGCTTGGCAAATTCAGCCAATAAGCCTGAAAAACCGACGACGCTGACATTCGGCGTTTGGCTAAACACTTGCTGTGCTAAGGCCACACGCTCAGCCAAACTAAACAATGGCTGCTTCGATGGATTGGAAGCAACAGCCACAATCACTTCATCAAATAATTTCGCCGCACGGATCACCAAATCAGAATGACCATTGGTCAGAGGATCAAAAGTGCCAGGATAAATTGCTTTAGTTTTCATTTATTTGTCTCAAGCCTCGGTGAAATGTCAGCAAAAATTGCCAACACTAGAGTTTTTGGTCTATTTAGCGTTACTATAACGCAATAACAATACTAAAAATAAGCTTATTGCCGATGGATAAAAAGTTACGCACCAAAGATAAAATTCTGCAAGCAAGTATCGAGTTATTTAACCAGCAAGGTGAGCGGCAAGTGACCACGAATCATATTGCTGCGCATCTTGGGATCAGCCCAGGTAACCTTTATTACCATTTCCGTAATAAGGAAGATATCGTCCGGCAAATTTTTAAAGAGTATGTGAAGTTACTCGACAATCGACTGCAACCACCGGCGAAACAATCTGAAGCCTTAGATGCACTTGCGCAATACTTAGATGTTGTCTTTGAATTAATGTGGCGTTTCCATTTCTTCTATGCCAATTTGCCTGATATTTTAGGGCGAGATCCCATGCTGCAGCAAGATTATCTGCAAGTGCAAAAGGGCGTTCTGGCTAAGGTTATTTCGGTGTTGAATGCCTTAAAAGCGGCGGATGTGATCGCGATTGAGCAACATGATATTGCGAACTTTGCGCACACAGTGAAGCTTGTGGTGACCTTTTGGATCAGTTATTTAAAAACCCAAGCCCCGCATGCGCCGATCGATCAGCAGCAAGCCTATCAAGGGGTGTTGAAAGTGTTGTTGCTGTTTAAACCTTATGCCACAGCACAGGCCATGCCGCGGATTGAAAAGTTACAAGCGCATTATCAAACTTTGGCCGGACAGCCATTGCTGGCCTGACCATTGCTAGCATTTTTTCAAAGTTTTCGCCAAGTTTGTTGCATTTAGTTACAACTTGGCGAAGCCATTGATTGTCGAACTCCGCATAGACGGAGTACTATACCTTTGATTTTCACCCCGAACCAGGAACCAACTCCAATGAAAAAAATCACCCTGATAGCCGCCAGTGTGGCACTGGCTTTAGGCTTAGTCGCTTGTGACAAAGCCCCACAACCGAATACCACAGAAACGACCGCAACAGCGCCAGCAGCGCCATTAATTTCTGGCGTTGAAAAAGAAAACTTCGATCCAACAGTGAAACACACGGAAAACTTCTTCTACAGTGTGAATGGAACTTGGCTGAAAAATACTGAAATTCCTGCCGACAAATCGAACTATGGTGCGTTCACCAAGTTATACGACGACTCACAAGTTGCCATGCGAGCAATTATCGAAGCTGCAGCGAAAAAAGAAGGCAAAGTTGCTGGTTCTGATGAACAAAAACTGGGTGATTTCTACAATAGCTACATGAACGAAGCCGCCATTGAAGCCTTAGGTGTGAAGCCAATCAGTGCGGATTTAACTGCCATTGCTGCAATTAAAGATCCAACAGAATTAGCAGCTGCTTTTGGTCAATTCCAAGGACTCGGCGTGTCAATTCCGTTTGGCTGGTATGTCAATAACGACGCGAAAAACTCGACCCAATATGCCGTGTATTTAGGTCAGTCTGGTTTGGGTATGCCAGATCGTGATTACTACTTAAAAGACGACGAAAAATCAAAATCAATCCGTGCAGCTTATGTGGCCTATATCAAAGATATGCTGACTTTAGCGGGTGTTGCTGATGCTGAAAATGCAGCTGCGCGCATCATGGCATTAGAAACCAAAATCGCGGAAAAACATTGGTCTCGCGTAGAAAATCGTGATGCGGATAAAACCTATAACAAAATGGCGGCCGCTGATTTAGCCAAATTAATGGGCGCTTTCCCGTGGGACGTTTATGCCAAGGCTGTGCAATTAGACGCTGCGAGCGAAATTATTGTTGAACAACCGACTTACTTTGAAGCCTTTGGTGCAATCTACAAAGATACCGACTTACAGAGCTGGAAAGATTATTTATCTTTACGTTTAGTCTCTGAATTCTCTGGCAAATTAAGCAAAGCCTTTGTTGATCGTCAATTCGATTTCTACGGTAAAACGTTATCAGGCACCACTGAACAACAACCGCGTTGGAAAAAAGCGGTCAATGCTTCTGATGAGGTGTTAGGTGAAATCGTTGGCAAGTTATATGTGGCTGACCACTTCAAACCAGAAGCGAAAGCGCGGATGGAAGTGTTAGTGCAGAACTTAATTAAAGCCTACCATGCCAGCATTGATACGCTGGAGTGGATGACACCAGAAACCAAAAAAGCAGCGCATGAGAAGCTGAACAAATTCACACCAAAAATCGGCTATCCAGATAAATGGAAAGATTACAGTGCTTTAGAAATTAAAGCGGATGATTTGGTCGGTAACTATAAAGCCGCTGCCGCTTTTGCCTACAGCCAAATGCGCAACAAATTGGGCAAGCCAGTGGACCGTTCAGAATGGTTCATGACGCCACAAACCGTCAATGCTTATTACAACCCAGTGAATAACGAGATTGTGTTCCCTGCGGCCATTCTGCAACCTCCGTTCTTTAACATGGACGCTGATGATGCCGTGAACTACGGTGGGATCGGTGCGGTGATCGGCCACGAATTAGGCCATGGTTTCGACGACCAAGGCGCGAAATTTGATGGTGACGGTAACCTGCGCAACTGGTGGACTGATGCTGACAAAGCAGAATTCGAAAAACGCGGCAAACAACTGGTTGAGCAGTACAACCAATATTCACCGATTGAAGGCATGCATGTGAACGGCGAGCTGACGCTTGGCGAAAACATTGGTGACTTAGG
>CAZIPG010000068.1:7984-13829 GCA_964540955.1 uncultured Rheinheimera sp. | reverse complement strand
TAACATTTTTGCAACCACAGTTAAAGCTCATGGAATAATTGTCAGGATGACATCATGCCAAAGCCTCGTTGCAAGCAAATCGCCTTGAGCGAAACTCCGTTCTATCAATTAACTTACCGCTGCGTGCGTCGTTCATTCTTGTGTTGCGAAATCGATGGTTGTAACTTTGTGGGACTAATCACGAACACCGCTATTTGACTAAACTTGAACATATTTACCAGCAACGCCAGTTTTCAGTGAACACCGCCAATTTAATCGAATCTCAGCGAATATCCTTTATTGGCACAAAGCCACTCCGCGAAGAAGAAGTCATTTCCATGAACATGGTGCGCTTCATTTGCAACACTTGCTAAGAGCAGGCTGTAATGAGGCGATAAATTAAATGCAATTAACCATTGATCTGCCATTGCGCACGCACATCATTCGTCAATCCGAAAATTTGGGCTTACAAGGCGGGTTTCAGGCAGTACAATATAGCCTCAGATAACATTAACCTGAAAAGACTCGTTGTCACTCAACTGGCAGGGTATCACAGCATCACAGCGCATCGAGGAGTTTTTCGTTTGTTTAGACGTAATCATTTAGCTCAGTCTTTGGTCGATAGCTGCCGTCGGGTATTGTTCAGTGTTGGGTGCTTGGCGCTTTCTACCTCCGTATTTGCCAATCCGAAAACCGTCTTGGTCGATGCCGTGTTACACCATGATGCCGGAGTCAGCCATCAATTAAACTGCCAAATTCAAGCACCCACCACATTTCGGGTCTCTAGTTTTGCCAGTGCGGAATTAGTCAAATTATTGCCTGTGGGTACCAGTGTCAAAAAGGGGCAATTAGTCGCAAGCCAAGACGATGGTTTTTTATCCGCACAAATTAATATCATCAAAACTGATATCGAATCGGCACGCGTTGCCAAGACTTATGCTAGTGAAGAATATAATCGGTTGAATCGCTTGAGTAAAACAGGCCTTGCGCCAGCGACTGATCTGAACAACTTAAAGTTTCAACTCGATAGCTCAGAGCTGAAAATTCAACGCTTACAACAGGAATTAAAGCTCGTGGAGCTTCGCATCAAACGGCTTAAACACTATGCCCCGTTTGACGCACAAGTGACTGCTGTCATGGCTGAATTAGGCTCGCAACTCACTGAAGGACAACCCATTTTGCAACTTTTTGCCACTGAAGATAAGCAACTGGCTTGTTTTTTACCGGTGATCAGTTACTCCGATCAGACTGCTTTAAAACAATCAAAATTTGATTTGCGCGGCACGCCCATCAAATTAAGAGAAATCAGTCAGCAACTTGATGAAACAAAAGAAAACCTGGTGTTGTTTTTTAATCACCCGGCGAAAGAGCGGCGAGATCTATTGGTTGGACAGCGCGAAACCGTGCAAATGTTAGTGTATTCCGACAGGATCACCCGAGTGCCGAATGAAGCAATCGAACTGGATGGCGAAGAATATCGCAGTTGGCGGGTGAATCAAAACAATCAAGTTGAACGCATGAAAATCAAAATTTTAGGCACATCCCCCTCTCATTATATTGTTGATTCTGATTTAAGACCGGGCGATAAAGTGGTCATCAGCGGTCAGCATGGCCTGTTACCGGAACTGACGGTTAATCCAGAAGTTCGAGGTTCGACGCATAGAACAGGGATCCCCTACGAATAAAAAAGGCCCAATATGGGCCTTTTCACTCCTTCAAACAGCCGGCGTGATAAACGCCGCCAGACAGTTGCGCTGCGGTTTCAATCAGAACCCACTCCTGTTACATTTCAATCAATACTGGATATTTTAAGTAGCTGGCATCATAAAATGGCGAACGCTGATAGAACCATTGCAGTCTTGCTGCACCATCTTTTTGCAATTGTGGATCGGCTTTTTGCGCCGCAGCAAATGCGGTTTTCAGTTGGGGATCATTTTTCAATTGCTGCTCAATCCATGGCACTAAAGCGTAATTTTCAAAATACTCGGTGCGTTGGAACATGCCATTAAAAAAGCCCCAACTAAAGAATGAATCTGGCGCTTGCGGCTGCAATAAAGCCACAGCTAAGGCACCCAACGGCTGATCGGTACTCACACGGACCGAACCCGCAGGCAGCTGATAATCTAACCAATTGGTGTCAAATGTTGCAGATACTAAAAACCGCCCTTCGAAAGGTGCACGACCAAACTCAGGGTTACTTGCAGCCAATTGCTGCAGCGACATGGTTTTCGCCGCTTTAATTTCCGTCATCTGCACGCCATGCAGTTTTAAGCGAGCAATCACTTCTTGGTATTGCGGTGGGATCCAATAGGCTTTAGGCACTTCGACCTCAATGGCTGGCACGCTATCCACCCACACCGGCAACGTTGGATATTCTTTCGGCTCCCCGGTCCACTTCACATAAGGGCCTTTTAGAATATCACTCTGTACAATTTCATAACGAATGCCCTTAAAGGCCATCGTTTGTGGCTGCTCTGCGGTTTTGTATTTCAGCACTTGGCGTTGTGGCCTTGCATTCTCATCAGCTTTTTTGGCCAGTTGTAATACTTTGCCTTGCTCAGCGAGCAATTTAAGAGTTTGCTCAAGCAAGACATAAGTTCCCAACACCCGCTGTTTAAACGGTTTTAAGCTGTGGTTTTCAATCAAAATCGATGGCAGATGACGCACATCGCCATAGCCTATCGAAAAGCGCGGGGTCGAAGGTGCATTACTGATGCCTTTACTAAATTCCATCGGATCGACACCAAACACCAGAGGCCCGGGAATGTGGCCTTGCGCAGCAAGGGCTTGGTCGATACTTGGGCGATACACCGACATTAACCAACTCGCACTGTTGGCACTTACCGCTGCAAAAGCTTCATTAAAGCCATACGTGATATCGTATTGATAGTCTTCACCATCAGTCACATGAATATCGAGATACAGATCCGGATTGTAATGATTAATAGTTTTAATCATGGCCTGCATCTCAGGTGCATCGGCTTTGGCATAGTCTCGGTTTAAATTGATATTCTGTGCCGTAGTCCGCCAGCCCTGTACCACTGGGCCCCGCTGATTCATCCGGTTAAAACTGCCGCGACGTTCATGCCCATCCACCGAGAAGATTGGTACAAAGAGCAAGTCCACATTGTCTAATAACGCAGCTTTATTGCCGTGCACAATATCGCGCAACAGCATCAAGCCCGCATCTTTGCCATCAATTTCACCACTGTGAATGCCTGCTTGCACCAACAAGGTTGGACGTCCTGATTTCCCCACTAAATCAGGCTGACGACTGGCTTTAATCAGCACAATGTCTCGACCTTGCGGACTTTGGCCTATGACCTCTAGCCTTAATTCAGAAGAACTATCCACCAATTTTTTTACATACTGCATGGTCGTTGCGTAATCAGGACTATCGACCAAGCCATTCAATTCTGCCGGCGTCACCCAAGGATGTTTGGGTTGGATCAACGCCTCACTAGCCCCTTGCCAAGGTTCCAGCGGTGGAAGAATATCGGTGGCATAAAGTGAAAACGAACTCAGAAGAGCAAAGCTGACTATTGAAAATTTCATAAGGATGACGGCACTCCAGGACCGAGCAGTTTGAGCTGGCGTTGTTGCTTCTTAAAAGCCGCCAAGCCCTGATTAAATTGTTGAACAAAATCCAGACAAGGAATGAAGTTTCTGGAACACACTAAATAGACTGAGCGGCTGGTCAAGGGCTCTGCAGCAAGAAACCTCACCGAACCTCGTTCATTGGCAGGGAGCTGTTGCATCAGCACATGGGCAATCACCGGGTCCATAATTGCCAGATCGATTTGCTGAGTCAGCAACGCTTGCAAGTTATGATAATCTGAGACTGCTGTGGTGATGTTCAGTTGCCCACGCTGGGATTCAAAAGCATCGCCATAATAATTATCTGCCACAACCCCAACTTTCAGGCCACGCAATTGATCTAATCGATTGATCTGCTTGGAGAAGTCTTTATGGACAACCATGACTTGTGCAATAGTGGTTATCGCATCCGAGTAATACCATTGCTGTTGTAAATCTGGGTTGGCGAACCACATAAAAGAGGCACTATTGGGTTTAGCAGCTTCACTTGCGGTTTGTTGCCAAGGCACAATTTCAATCTGGCTTGAAATTTTCTGCTCAGCAAGCACCTGGGTCACCAGTTGTGATAACACGCCTTTATCTTCAGCCAATTCGTCAATGTAAGGGGAGTAGTTGTCGACAACCAAACGCCAACTCGGCTGCTGCGCATTAAGCGAGCTGCTCAACATAGCCACCGCAATCACCCACTTCAGCATTGATGTACCCACTTAATTATTCTTGCCTTCAAGCCTAAGCCATCCGCGCCACGCTGTATAGTATTTGCAAATAAAAGATACACAGTTTCAGTAAGTTAAAAATCACTGAACCTATTGAATTGGCAAGTAGCAACTGACTCTAGTCAGCCTGTTGCTACCTACCAACGACATCATCGCTCAGAGTTTGGTGCAGCGATTTTATAAATACTACAGTACATTAAGGGCAAAAATAACAGGGTCAGCACGGTAGCAAAGCCCAATCCAAACATGATAACAACCGCCATACTGGCAAAGAAATCATCGCCCACCAATGGGATCATGCCCAAGATAGTGGTAATTGCCGCCATCGATACCGGCCGCACTCGACTGACCGCCGAGTCAAACACTGCACTGTAAGGGGTTTGGCCTGCACTGAGCTCGAGGCGAATTTGTTCAACCAGCACAATGCCATTTTTAACAATCATACCGGATAAGCTTAAAAAGCCTAACAACGCCATAAAGCCAAACGGAACCTGTACCAATAACAAACCGGATGTCACGCCAATCAGTGCCAGTGGCACGCAGGCCCAAATAACCAGTGCATCGCGAGCCGAATTAAACAGCAAGACGGTAATGATAAACATCACTAAATAACCCAATGGCAATGAGCTAAACAGTGCTTTCTGCGCTTTAGTTTGAGCTTCTAACTCGCCGCCGTAAGTTAAGCTGTAGCCTGTGGGTAGCTCAATGGCATCAAGTTTAGGTTTAACCCTTTGTAACAACGCTGACGCGGTATCTTCACTGAGAATATCGTGATCGGCCATCACGGTGATGGTGCGCTTGCGATCTCGACGCATAATTTGCGGATCTTCAAACACGACATCAAACCGACTGACCACTTGACTGAGCGGAATGTACCGACCTAACTTCGGGCTGTAAACTTGCAAATCAACCAAAGAATCGACCGTCGTTCTTTCTTGCAACGGCGGCCTGCTGATGATCGGCAATAAATGGGTACCATCACGATAAATCCCGACAGTTTTACCGTTGGCATGGGTTAGTAGTACATCATCAACATCTTGTTTGCTAATGCCCACTCGTCGAGCCACCGCTTCATTAAACACCGGCCGTAAAATTTTCACCCGTTCGCGCCAATCATCACGAATATTGCGAGCACCGCTATCTAAAGCCAAAATCCCTTTGGCCTGTTCTGCCAGCAGCCGCAGTTGCTCCGGATCTGCACCATCGAAGCGAATTTCAATTTTCGCCGCAGTGGAGGGCCCCACTTCTAAGCGCTTTAATTTTAACTGCAGTTCTGGCATTTGCGTTTCAATATATTCACGCGTTTTCGCCATCACAGAGTCAAGTTCGGCCTTATCCTTTACCCGGATAATCAGCTGGCTGTATGAGGGAAACATTTTCTCTGGTTGATAGGTCAGCATGAAGCGGTCTGCGCCGCGCCCGACGGTACTAGTGATATCAGTCACTTGCGGTTGCTGCTTTAAAAAACTGACCACTTGCTGGCTTTGCGCCAAGCTGTGGCGGATATCGGTGCCGGCAGGTTGCCATAAATCAATCAAAAACATAGGCGTATT
>CAZIPG010000068.1:0-7949 GCA_964540955.1 uncultured Rheinheimera sp. | reverse complement strand
CAAAGCCAATAAATGCGGCCAATAAGGCGACCACAAGCCCGATATAACTCAGGGTTCTATGTCGCAAAATAGTCCCCAGCATCTGGCGGTAAATAGTAAAAATGAGCCCCTGATAAACTTCCACAGGCGCCTGTGCTGATGCATCGCTGGTATTTGCTTGCGGTAGTTTGAAAAATAAACTGGCGAAAAATGGCGTTAAGCTGACCGCCGTAAACCAGCTCAAGAGCAAACTAATCAGCAGAACCCAAAATAGACTCCCAGCAAATTCACCAGTGGCATCGCTCGATAAACCAATTGGCGCAAAAGCAACCACGGCAATCACGGTCGCCCCCAGCAACGGCCATTGCGTTTGTTTGATGATGAGCGAAGCCGCTTCTTTCAAACTCAGCCGACGCTGCATACCGATGAGGATCCCCTCGACCACGACGATGGCGTTATCGACCAGCATGCCCAAGGCGATAATGAGCGCGCCCAGCGACACGCGCTGTAACTCGATGCCAAGCTGTTGCATAAATATAAAAGTACCCAGCACAGTCAGCAGCAAGATCAAGCCAATCAATAAACCACTGCGCAACCCCATAAAGACCAATAACACCACAATGACAATCAACACGGCTTCGGCCAAGTTGATCACAAAAGCATCCACCGACACTGACACTTCTTGCGGCTGGTTGTAGATGGTACTAATTTCAATACCGATAGGCCGTTGGTAATCCAATTGCTGCATGCGGGTTTGCACTGAAGCGCCGGCCTCTACCACATTCACCCCTTGGGTAAAGGAAATACCCAAACTTAACGCGGGGTTGCCGTTATAACGGATCAGGTGTGTTGGCACTTCTTGGGTTGCCCGATAGACCTTGGCAACATCGCCTAAATAGATCAGTTCTTTGGCTGCAGGATTACTGATGATTAACTGCTCAAGCTCGGCAACTGCTTGAAATTCTCCTGTCGGATAAATCCGAATACTGTCGGGGCCAACTTGTAAAGAGCCGGCATTAGAGACTGAATTTTGGGTTTGGAGCAAATTGGCAATTTGAGCAGGTGGTATGCCAAGGGCTGCCAATCGGCTGCGCGAAATTTCTACAACAATTTGCTCTTGTTGCCGCCCACCTACCGCAATTTTGCCAACACCATCAACAAGCACCAACTCACGTCTTAATAAATCGACGTAATCGCGCAGCTCATCATCGCTATAGCCTTCACCGTGGACGGCGTACAGCATGCCGTAGACATCGCCAAAATCATCATTAATGAAAGGCTTTTGCACACCAGGCGGTAATTGCGGGGTTAAATCATTAATTTTCCGCCTTAATTCATCCCAAATTTGCTTGAGCTCCGCAGCGCGATAAATCCCTTTCATTTCCACCATAATTTGCGATTGTCCTGCCACCGAAATTGACGTGACATGATCGACATAGGGCAGTTGCTGAATGGCATTTTCGATGGGATAACTCACCTCTTCTTCGACTTGTAAAGGCGAGGCGCCTGGATAATTGGTGATCACCATGGCTTGTTTAATCGTGAAATGAGGATCTTCTAAACGCCCCAATCCCAAATAAGCGAGGCTGCCCCCAATCAATAAAATGAGCGCGACTAACCAACTCGAAGTGCGGTTGTCGATAAAGTATTTTGCCGCATCCATCGCTTATAATCCCCGCTCACGCACCCAAGGTCTGACCGCCTGACCTTCGTGGAGTTGATGCACCCCGGCAGTGACAATTTGCTCCCCCTGCTTGAGCCCCGAGAGAATTTCTATGCCGGAACCACTCAATTTGCCGATAGTCACCGCTCTTTGCTTCACTGTATTAGTTTTGGCATCAAATACCCAAACCGAGCGCTCAATGGCATCGATTGGCTGATTATTTGCAGCGAATACCGCAGTAGCAGGCACCAGCAAATGCGTCGTGTCAACCCGCGTAAATTGGCTCAGATCCGCAATCACATTGGCTGTCATCCCAGATAACACATTGAACTCTTTGGGTGTCGCTAAACTAAATACCACTTTAAAACTGTTGGTGGCGCTATCAGCACGGGTGTCCCATTCTTTGATTTTGGCTTGATAACTGTGTTCTGGATAAGAGTCAAACACCACTTTAGGTTGGTAATTCACCTCTTTGTTCACCAAAGCAATCACATCTTCCGGCACTTGGATCACGACATCGACCATGTCACGAATTTGCAATTCTAAAATCGCTTGTTGTGCCGCCACATTTTCGTGATTTTCAACCAATAACCGTGCGATGGTGCCGGTAAAAGGCGCCTTTAACTCGGTATAACTTAAATTAGTTTCACTGGTTCTCAAATCCGCTTCGGCAACTTGCAACTGGGCTTTGGTCTCATCAAACATGGCCTGAGAAACCAATTTCTGTTCAATCAGTTTGCTGGCTCGGTCATACTGCGCTTTAGCTAGTTGAAAACGAGCTTTCGCTTGATCCGCTTTTAATTGGAAATCCGTGGGATCGAGCTGAGCGAGTAACTCACCCTGCTTCACTTCTTGCCCCGGTCGCACTTGCAGGAGCACCAAACGACCAGGCACTCGAAACGTTAATTTGGCGTTTTGCGTCGGTTCAACAATCGCAGGGAATTGGCGGATATTTTCTTGCGCCCCTTGCGCTACAGTCAACAATTTCACCGGTCGAGCAAGCTCAGGCTCATTTTGTTCTGAGGGTTTGGAGCAACCCACGAGCAATAAACTGCTGCTGAATAAAAAAATCCAAGACCAATGAGACATGCTGCGCTCCTTTTTATTTTGCTTTGCATTGATGATAGTAGGCAGTATAGATGTTCGTTGCTGTAATTTATGAAAGAAATCAGGATTTTATTTCTACCTAGCGCTGATTTCCCTAAATTTCGCTAAAGTTTTTTGAGAAAGAGTCCCATCGCATTTGCCAAATAAAAAGCCCCTGTCGATTCCTCCGACAGGGGCTTTAAGTCACTTGACCAAAGTTAACTCATTGACACAACTAGACGCAACTACTAGCAACTAGAAGCAACAAGCAGCCTAGCTTAGAAACGGTAGCTCGCACCTAATTGTAAGGCTGTCTCGTCATCATCACCAAAATCAACACGAGTGATTGAACCACGTAGTGCTAAATTTGAGTTGACGAAATATTGCGAATTTACACCGAAAGAACTGTCACTTTCTTGCGTATCATTGGTGTAAGCAACACCGAATGACAAATAAGGACGCACATAATAATCAGCGCCTAACTCGATACCATTGCTGTCGCTTTCTTCAAACTGACGCCAAGCTGCATTTAATACCAAGAAGTCACCATTCATCACCGGCATTAAAGCCTTGGTGCTGATGCCATAATCATTATAGGTCTCACCTTCGTCATCTTTAGTACGGAAGATATCGGCTTTCACTAACCAGTTTTTCTGTACAAAGAAACCTGCACTGGCGGTCAGTTCGTTGGCTGAAGATCCGTTCGCCATTGTTAAGCTGCCTGCTGCATAGAAGTCGTGACGGCTATCCATGTACTCACCACCAAAACCCCAAGCATTAGCACTGAAATCACCAAAGGCGGTATCTAAAGTACTGCGAGTAAAAGTACCGTTGATGCTTGCAGCGCGATTGACAAAACCCGCTTCAGCCCAAGGCGCAGAGTCGTTTTGGTTCACTGGCGCGAAATGATATTGATGGTTTAACGTCCAAGCAGAAATATCAGCACCGTCAGCATCAACAGTTGCATAATCAACATTTGATTGATGTTGGAAAGTGTTTGCCATGGTGGTGGCAGAGAATAAAGAAACAAAAGCAGCGAGGATACGTAATTTCATAGTTTTGCACTCCGGCATTGTTGTATTGACGATTCGAATGTAGTCTCGTCAAACTTAACGAATTCTGAATAGCTTCAAAATTTGATTCAAATGCACAAAAAGTAAACTTTGCATTTTGTTACACTTTAAAATCAGTGTGTTACAAATAATGAAACTAAATAAATTTTACCAAAAACAGCTTCAAGATGCCATTCATTTAAAATTCAGATAGTCAAATTTCTAACAATGCGGCCTTTAATGCATGAACCTGATCTCTCAGCATAGCAGCCTGTTCAAACTCCAGATTTTTCGCATGTTGCAGCATTTGCGCTTCTAATTTTTTAATCTCAGCTTGGACCTGATATGGTGTCTTCCCTTTAATCAAAGTGAACTGCTCGGCCACTTTAGGTAGCTCGGCTTCGCCCTGACCTAAATCCATCACATCACTGATTTTCTTATTGATTTGGGTCGGGACAATGCCATTGGCAAGGTTGTGCGCGATTTGTTTCTCGCGGCGGCGATCGGTTTCATCAATGGCTCTTTGCATCGAACCGGTGATTTTATCTGCATATAAAATCGCTTTGCCATGCACGTTTCTTGCGGCCCGACCAATGGTTTGAATTAATGAACGCTCTGAACGGAGAAAACCTTCCTTATCGGCATCCAAAATGGCCACTAACGACACTTCAGGAATGTCCAAGCCCTCCCGTAATAAGTTAATCCCCACCAACACATCAAACACACCGAGCCTTAAATCTCGGATAATTTCGACTCGTTCAACCGTATCTATGTCTGAATGCAAATATCTGACTTTAACACCATGCTCGGCCAAATATTCGGTTAAATCTTCAGCCATTTTTTTGGTAAGAGTGGTAACCAACACACGCTCATTATTGCCAGCACAGCGCAGCGCTTCAGATAGCAAATCATCAACTTGGCTTGCGACAGGACGAATTTCAATTGGCGGATCAATCAGGCCCGTGGGTCTAACAACTTGCTCCACCACATCCCCTGCTGATTTTTCGAGTTCATAAGCGGCAGGAGTCGCTGAAATATAAATGCGCTGAGGGGCGATACTTTCAAACTCTTCAAATTTGAGTGGGCGGTTATCCAAGGCTGAAGGCAGACGAAAGCCGTAATTCACCAAATTTTCTTTGCGCGAGCGATCTCCACGGAACATTGCGCCGATCTGCGAAATAGTGACATGCGACTCATCAATAAACATCAAGCCATCGGCAGGAAAATAGTCCAATAAAGTTGGCGGTGGCTCACCTTCCGCTCGTCCCGACAGATACCTCGAGTAGTTCTCAATCCCTGAGCAATACCCCAATTCAACCATCATCTCAATGTCGAACTGGGTACGCTGAGCAATTCGCTGCTCTTCCAATAACTTATTTTCTTGTAATAGCTGCTGCCGCCGCTCTGCCAAATCAATTTTGATGTGTTCCACCGCGGCCAATATTTTCTCACGAGGGGTGACATAGTGCGTTTTCGGATAAATGGTATAGCGCGCCACCACCCGCTCCACAGCCCCCGTCAGTGGGTCAAATAAACTGATGCGCTCAATTTCTTCGTCAAATAACTCAACACGGACGGCTAATTCATCTGATTCCGCGGGAAAAATATCAATCACATCGCCACGCACCCGATAAGTCGCCCGTTCAAATGCCAAGTCATTGCGCTGATATTGCAATTCGGCCAGGCGTCTCAAAATAAAGCGCTGGTCAACAATATCACCCACTTTGAGGTGTAATAGCATTTTCATGTAAGACTCAGGATCACCCAAGCCGTAAATCGCCGAAACCGAGGCAATAATCACCACATCCCGCCGCTCCATCAGTGCTTTGGTGGCAGATAAGCGCATTTGCTCAATATGCTCATTGATAGAAGCGTCTTTTTCGATAAAGGTATCGCTTGCTGGAACATAAGCTTCGGGTTGGTAATAGTCATAGTAGGAAACGAAGTATTCCACGGCGTTGTGGGGAAAAAACTCCTTCATTTCGCCGTAGAGCTGCGCAGCTAAAGTTTTGTTATGCGCCATGATTAAAGTCGGACGGTTGACCTGAGCGATGACATTCGCCATGGTAAAAGTCTTACCCGAACCGGTAACCCCGAGCAACGTCTGATGCGCAAGTCCCGCTTCTAACCCTTCAACCAGCTTAGCGATTGCGGTCGGTTGATCGCCCGCCGGTTGGTATGGCGAACATAATTCAAAATCTCTCGACATCTGCTAAATTCCTTGCTGCTGTTGGTTTGCTTGGACTTCGCGCACGGTGCGGCCAAACACCCAATATGCCAAAGATGCAATCAGGATATTGGCAATTAACCCGCCAGCAAAAATACCCATCACGCCAAACAGCTTACCGCCCGACCAAGCAAATGGGACGTACAATACAAAAAGTCGGACAATACTCAATGCCAAAGCCCGCATCGGTAAATGCAGGGCATTTAGTGAGGAATTTGTCAAAATAACAATGCCTTGCAAGCCATAGCCTAAAGGTAAAATCCAAATAAACCAGCAGATCATTTGTTGAACTTCGGCATCATCAGAAAAAATAGCCGCAAGCCATGGCGCCGCCACCGCAAGCAACAAATACACGCCAAACTGCCATTTCAAAACAAAATGGATACATAATTGATAGCCCATCGCCACCCGCTCAAACTGACGAGCGCCGAAGTTTTGGCTGACAAAAGGCGGTAACGTCATCGATAACGCAAGCACCACTAAGCAAGCAATACTTTCAATCCTCGCGCCCACACCATAAGCAGCAACTGCATGCGCGCCATAACTGGCCATAATCGCCGTCAAAACCGCCATCGCCAGTGGCGTCAACATATTCGCACCAGCAGCAGGTAAACCAATATGTAAGATGCGTCGGCTAATTTTGATAAATTCAGCGAACGGCTGATGGCCTGCGGCCACTAATTTACGCCGTACGATGATTAAATAAAGAATGAGCGTAAAACTGACCGACCAAGAAATGACGCTCGCGATCGCTGCCCCTTCGACCCCCATTGCAGGGATCGGGCCCCAACCAAAAATCAGAATAGGGTCTAAAATCGCATTCACCAAGCCAGAACAGGCCATCATCAAACTCGGTGTTTTGGTATCGCCAGCTGCCCGTAAAATTGCATTACCGATCATTGGCGTAATGAGTAACACAGCCCCGGCGAACCACCACGACATGTAATCGTGAATAAATGGCAATGTATCATCTTGTGCCCCGAGCAATCGAAACAAGGGTTCCATACCCAAGTAGCCAATCAGTGAAAGAACTGCGACTAGATAGGCTGAAAGCCAGAGCGAAGCCAAACCATCTGCTTTGGCACCACTGCTATCGCCACTGCCATGCGCTTTGGCTATGACCGCAGAGGTGCCAATACTCAAACCAATCGCCAAACTGATCACAGTAAATGTCACTGGGAAGGTAAAACTCACCGCCGCAAGCTCGTGAGTCCCCAACATACTAATAAAAAAGGTATCGACTAAATTGAAAGACATCAGGGTGATCATGCCAAACAACATAGGCAGCGTCATCCGCTGGATCAAACTTCGGATATCCCCTTGGGTCATATCCACTTTCTGTGCAGGCGATTTGCTCATAATCTCAGTCAATCGTTAAGGAAAATGCATTGTATTAAAAAGCCATACGGCTCACTATCGAAATGCCGTCAATCTTTGAAATTTATTTTTGATCGCATAAGCATTCACCAAAAATAGTTCACAACGACAACAATCACGTGTTGAACCGACTTAGATAGAATTGATAATTTCTTGCTGAATAACAGGAAAAACGCAAGCTATTGAAATATAATAAATAAATATTTTTTGCAAAACCTATTGATCTGGCGCTAAGCCGCATAAAAACGCGGTTCACACAGGTGCGACACGGGTCATCCACAGAGATATCCACAGATTCTGTGAGTAAGATCAGCTAAGCCGCATCTTTATTGGCTTCGGGGAGAAGTGGATAAATCTGACGATAATTTTTCCTGCTTTACAGACAAAGTTGAGCGAATCCGCAGCAGGTTGCTTAAACATTCGGCAAGTGCACTGAAACCGTATTTTTGTAGGGTCGAAACTGTTGACAGGGTGAATTCATGGCATTAGTATTGCGCCCCGTTGCAGAAACAGTTCCCTAGTAGCTCAGCCGGTTAGAGCGGCGGACTGTTAATCCGTAGGTCGT
>CAZIPG010000067.1:0-13834 GCA_964540955.1 uncultured Rheinheimera sp. | reverse complement strand
CATCATACTTTTTCAATAGCCAAGCTAAATAGGCACTGCCGCCCATGATATTTTGGCTGGGCTGAAAGACATCCTTGACTGCCATATCTTTCGCTGTCCCAGGCATCAGTTGCATCAAGCCTTGGGCGCCACTTCTGGACACTACTTTGGGACGAAACCCTGATTCAGCGTGGATCACTGCTTGGATCAACGCTGGATCTAGTTGATGTTGGGCTGCAGCGATTTCAATCTCGGATAGATAATGACGAGGAAAAAGTGGGGTTCTATCCCAGTCAGTCGTTGAACGGACATTACAGGCAAAACAATCAAATTTCACCAAAGTAAATGGCACATCTAACGGCTGGCGGTCTGAGAATGAAATATTGCCTTTTTTATCGGTGTATTGAAACACTTTAATGTTGCCATTCGCCAAGGCTATTGCCGGTAAAGTTCCAAGGACCAATCCGACACCAGTCAACAACATGCTGCGAAGAAACTTGCCTGGTTGTTTGTCGCCTGCAACCACATTGTGCTGTAACTCATTGACCTTTAACCAATTGCCTCGCATCAAGCGCAGGCGAATTGATTGTGCAAATATGGTGGGCCAAGTAAACAACAAGCGACGCATAGTGCTCTTTCTCAAACAACAGGGACATCGAGTATAGGAAATGGTGCATGCCGATTCAAGCGTTAATTGCTTGTGAAATTTTATGCGAGATGAGCAGTGGCTTGGCTGTGGCAACGAAATGTTTTGCAAAAGAATTATGTCAGGAGGTATGCAGTCTTGTTACTATGAAGTTTTAAGAGGAACGCTTCATGACATTGCAAAAAGTAGGGCTGAATTTCCAGTTGAAATCGATGATCCATGCACAGCAACAAGCACTCACAGCCTTGTCGCACATTGCAAAGCACATTGAAGTGGGAATGACTGAAGCGCAAGCAGAACAACTTGCGTTGTCTTTATTAAAAACACTAGGCGCAGAAGATCACTGGCATCCACCGATTATTCGTTTTGGCGCAAATACCTGTAAAATTTTTAGCGAACCTTCCGATCCAACAACCACATTGCAAACCGATGACATCTATTTTATTGATCTCGGGCCAGTATTTGAGGGGCATGAAGCCGATGTGGGTGGCACTTTTACTGTGGGGAAAGCCGCTGACCATGCCAATTGTGCTGCTGCTGTTCATCAGCTATTTGAGCAAGTTGCGGCACATTGGCAACAGACCGGCTGTCATGGCGCTGCGCTTTATGCTTTTGCTGAGCAGCAAGCCCAAGCATTAGGTTATGTCTTTAACCAAGAAATTAAAGGTCATCGGGTGGGCGATTTTCCGCATAAACTGTATGCCAGTGGTCGCCTCGGCGATTATGAGGGTGAAGTCAGGGAAGGGATTTGGGTGCTGGAAGTGCAAATTCGTCATCCCGAATTACCCATCGGTGCTTTTATGGAGCAAGTGCTGTTTAATGATCCTTTGGCGGGACTGTGACGCCGCGGAATTTATTGAGGCCAATTTCTCGCAATAAAGCCTGTAATCGGCCCAATAAAGCAGTATCTTGTCGATTGAGCTGCAGCGCATTTAATAACATCTTGGCAGCCGGCACCCGTGCTTGCTCCGCTAAATATTGTTCGGCAAACCGAATATAAAATTGCTGTCTTTCGTTCATCGGCACCACTTTTTGTACAGCAAATTGGTAAACACAACCACAAAAGACGCGATGACTATTATCTAGCTGTTCGCCAAACAAACGATTGGCTTTGAATAGTATATCTTCGGCAATCTGCTTCTCGCCGAGGCTTGCCAGCAAAATTGCGGCATGACTTAATATCGGAATAGATTGCTCTTGCTCGAGCATGCCTTGAAATTTTTGCCAATAACTAAAAGCACTCGCTCGGTTATCATGCAGATGAATAAAGGAGGTTTGCAGCATTTCAATGCTCAATCGATGGTTCTCAGCTTTTTTGTCTTGGTTGACACTATCGAGCAATTGTTGAATTTGTTCGGCGATTTTTGCTTTGAGTTCGTCATCTAGACACTCGCGCATTTGTCTGAGTAAAGTTCGGATCTGCGCATTAGTCAGCTGCACATATAAATCCCCGCGTACAGCCAATCTTCTTTTTCGTTCAATAAATTCGATAGCTAAAGCTGTTTCTCCGGCTTCGACCATCACTAAATGGACCAACCGCACCATTTTGGCTGACATGGTAATGTAGGGAATTTGATGGGCGATCGCGGCTGCTTTCACATAATCATTCGCCTTAATCGCGAAATATAACTGCCATAATTCTCGACGCTCTGGGTAACGCGCTAATTCTTCGGAGGCTTCAGTCAGAAAAGCCGCACAAGCCCCCACATCGCCGCGTTCATATCGAATACGAAACAAAGCCCACAGTGCCCAACCTTGTTGTTCCGTCACAGCATTCTTTAACAGCGGGACTGCGGCTTCATATTTGTGCATTTCTAAGAATAGTTGTACTTTCAGCCGCAAAAGCACGTCATCTAAGCCTTGAGGTAATTCTTGCTGTTGAGTATGCAACAGCAGTTTTAGAGCATCGCTATAACGACGCAAACCTGCTAACGACAGAATAGGTTTTAAAAAAGGGCTGAACATCACTTGTTGTTTCAGTTCATGGTCTAATTGATTTTTATTAAATGGCCTCTCAACATAACTAAATTGATGATAAGGATATTCAATCGCGTATTGGGCGCTGGCATTATTGGCAGAGAGCAGCACCAACCGAGTTCGGTTGGGCAAAATAGCCATAGCGATTAATTGCTCGACTATTTCAGCACCATTGATCCGCTCGTTGGTTTCATCATTTAAAAAAATGACATCATAACTCGTGCTAGTTTCCCTTTGTGAGAGCTCATCAATGCTGCGCACTGAATCCAGTTTTTTGATCCCGAGGCTTAACAAAAATTGTTTGGTTAAATGCAATAGTTCGATGTCTGATTCAATGACCAGCACCTGTAGTTCAAACAGTTTGCTCAAATCAAGTTTGTACGGCTGCAAGCGTGCCTCTGTATTTACTACTCTTATCTACGAACGACGGCTTTGAGATATTTCCCAAAAATATCAAAAAAATGTCATAGGATTCATTTACTAACATTTCTAGCTTAGTTGGTGATCCGAGTTTGTGCCAGTCGCCTATTCAGACTTGCTGAACTGATTGGAACCAGATATTATTCGGATTGTTAGATTGCTAAATGTGGTTTTCAATCGATTTAATAGATTAGATGGATTCATTTTTTTCGTTATACGCAAAGTGAAAGCTTCGCTACTATGCTTTCACCGATTCAAGCTTGAGCAGCAAGCTTTAACGATTTCAGTTTTTACGATTTGGTTACTGCAGTCAGTAGCTAACTATTAACTCAACATGGAGATATACCAATGTCTATCATCAACAGCAAAATCAAGCCGTTCAACGCGCAAGCTTTCCACCAAGGTAAATTTATTTCTGTATCTGATGCTGACCTGATCGGCAAATGGTCTGTAGTTTGTTTCTACCCAGCTGACTTCACTTTCGTGTGCCCAACTGAATTAGGTGATTTAGCTGACTACTATCCGAAGTTCCAAGAAATTGGTGTTGAAGTGTACTCAGTATCAACTGACACTCACTTTACTCACAAAGCATGGCATGACGCGTCTGAAACTATCAAGAAAATCAACTACCCAATGGTTGCTGACCCAACAGGCACAATCACTCGTAACTTTGACGTGATGATTGAAGAAGAAGGTTTAGCTTTACGTGGTACTTTCGTGATCAACCCAGAAGGTATCGTTAAAGTTGCTGAAATCCACGACTTAGGTATCGGCCGTTCAGCTGCTGAATTGTTCCGTAAAGTTCAAGCAGCTCAGTATGTTGCTAACCACGATGGCGAAGTATGCCCAGCAAAATGGACTCCAGGTGAAAAGACTCTGGCGCCATCTTTAGATTTAGTGGGTAAAATCTAACTCATTGAGTGAATCAGGCGATTATTTCAACTGATCGCTATAATTGAAAACCCAGCAAATGCTGGGTTTTTTATTGGTTTGAAGTGAGGTCGTGCCATAAACACTCATGGGGTCAATCAGCACACAGGAACGCTTTTTATTTCACCAAATGATTTAAGAAATCGGCCTCGACTAACCAAATTTGTTGCGAGTGCGAATTGGCTGAATTCTGTAGATTGTGTTGCGACGATTGTTCCCGTGCATCGTGATTAACCCGTTTCTTATCGTTCTGATGGACAATCGTTTGCGGGCGGCGCGCTTTGAGATTCAATGCTAATTGACCATCCGAACCCACAGCTGCAGCACAGAGTTTGAAATTGTCGACCATAAAGCCTGTGAGTTGCTGCTCACTCAAACTAAACAGTTGGGCGGCACAATCTTGGTTTGGCTTGAGCATAAACAGCACTTTATTGGGTTGTTTGCTCAGCACTTCAACATGATGGTCACCGCCTAAGCCATAACTCCAGTTTTGCCATGAAAGATTTGGCGAGCCTAAAGTGTGGATATTGGTTTGTAGGATCAGGGTCTTGGAACGATGCTTTTGATTATAGCGCTGGGCAGTCACTCGGCTTTCTAACATCAGGATGAGCTGCGCATCTTGCTGGACACCCCCGATTAAACGATAAGATAGCTCGATGCCACTCGTCTTGTGAGCTTTGTCAGTATTGTGCTCTTTACCAGCATTATCCTCTACATCAGTATTGCCTTCTTCATCAGCCTGATACTTAGGCACTGCCAGCAATTGTTGTTGGCATGTTTTCACATTTAACAGTGCAATATCTTCAGACGTTTTTGCGTAATTCAGTTGGTAAAGTGCTGTTTCGTTTGTTTTGAGCCAACTGACATTCAGTGCACTGATCTGCTCTTGCGTTATCTGAGGCAAACACTTCGCCACTATGGTTTGCTCCGCTGAAGGGCTGATAGGCTCGTCAATTGTGGTCGCGCCAATGTTTGGATTGGCTAATCGTTGCTCCTTCACTAAATACCGAATTTCTGTGGCTGTATCATCGCCATTACTGATGATGAACTGAATGTCGTTCTGTTGCCAAGCAAGATGGAGCGCAGGGGCACCATAAAAGCCGAATTTAGCAGTACTCTCGGCATCGACCAAGGTTTGAGCCGACCGCATTGGATGCAATGGCAACAAATGCAGCTGACTGGCCCAAAACTCGCCTTCCTCGTTGACAGACATCAATTTATGAGTCGTGTAAGCAAGAGATTGATTATCTGGCGCAAATGCGAGGTGCTCGGGAGCTGCTTCCGGTCGATGAATTTGGGCATAACTCGGCAGGATGACAATTTTATGGACTGCCGTGGCTTCCGAGAGTGTTTCATGCGCTTGCGCGGTTGAGAGGGCAATGATCCCAAAACTTACTAGCAGTGTATTCGTCCAATAACGTAGCAACATTTTACCAATCCTTTGTATAAAAACTTATTTTAGAGAATGGCGAAGCAGTGGTACAAACAAATCCTTTAAATTTGTTGCAAAAACTTAAAAAAATAACCTTTTATTGCCATCTAATCGATTTAATGAATTAAATAAATTTGTTTTATTCGTTTTAAAAATCAATCTGAGACTGGCATTATGAACTCAATGATTCAGCAGGGACATTTAGTCCGCAATTAATTTCAATATGTTCTAAGGAGCTCGACTATGTTAGACAACAATTTAAAAGCAGCATTACAAGGGTACTTACAGAACTTAAAAACCCAAGTGACTTTATTATTAGCAACCGACAGCAGTGAGAAAGGGCAAGAATTAAAAGCGTTGGCCGCTGATATTGCCAGTTTATCGCCGATGGTGGTGTTGAAAGACAACCAAAATCCAACTCGCGTTCCTTCGATGGTGGTGCATTCAGAAAGCAAAGGCACCAACATTACCTTCGCAGGCGTGCCGATGGGTCATGAATTTACTTCTTTGGTGTTAGCGCTGTTGCACTCAGGCGGTCACCCAATCAAAGAAGAAGCCGCTGTGCTTGAGCAAATCTCAGCTTTACCAGGCCCATTGAATTTTGAAATTTATGTGTCTTTAAGCTGCCAAACTTGCCCGGAAGTCGTACAAGCATTGAACCTGATGGCGGCGGTGAATCCAACTATCACCACAACCATGATTGATGGTGCAGTGTTCCAACAAGAAGTGAGCGACCGCAACATCATGGCTGTCCCAACAGTGTTCCTGAATGGCCAGCAATTCTCGCAAGGGGGTATTTCGCTTGGCAACATTTTAAACAAAGTGGATGCTAGCGCAGCAACACGCCAAGCGGAGGCTCTAGCGAACAAAGGAAAATTTGACGTATTAGTGATTGGTGGCGGTCCAGCGGGGGCATCTGCTGCGATTTATGCGGCCCGCAAAGGCTTGAATACCGGCGTGTTAGCAGAGCGTTTTGGTGGCCAAGTGGCTGATACTGTTGGTATCGAGAACTTCATTTCTGTGAAAGAAACTGAGGGACCAAAACTGGTGGCAAATTTAGAAGCCCATGTTCGCCACTATGAAGTCGATATCATGAATAACCAAAAAGCAGTGAAACTGACGCAAGATGACGGATTTGCGGTGGAACTGGCCAACGGTGCGACCCTCAAAGCGAAAACCGTGATTTTATCAACGGGCGCAAGATGGCGTGAAATGAACGTACCTGGCGAGAAAGAATATCGCGGACGTGGCGTAGCATACTGCCCACACTGTGATGGCCCTTTGTTCAAAGGCAAACGTGTTGCCGTCATTGGGGGTGGCAACTCAGGGATTGAAGCAGCCATTGACTTAGCGGGCATTGTTGAGCATGTCACTGTGCTTGAGTTCGACTCTAAACTGCGTGCTGATGCGGTGTTGGTGAAAAAAGCACACTCGATGGGCAACATTGAAATCATCATGAACGCGCAAAGTACCGAAGTGCTGGGCGATGGTAAAAAGGTCACTGGGATTAACTATACCGACCGAGTGACAGGTGAAGCGAAGCACGTAGCGCTTGCCGGGATTTTCGTCCAAATTGGTTTAGTGCCAAATACCGAGTGGTTGCGCGGCACTGTGGAATTGACCAATCGCGGTGAGATTATTGTCGATAGCCATGGCCAAACTTCGCTCAAAGGCGTATTTGCTGCGGGCGATGCCACCAATACGCCGTTTAAACAAATCATTATTGCGATGGGATCTGGCGCGACAGCTTCGCTGGGTGCATTCGATTACTTAATCCGTAACTCGTAATCAATTCGTTTTAGTACCTTTGGCCAAGAGCTTTGTCTTGGCCGCTTTCTACTCTGGTCAATTTTGCAGTAAATTTGTCAGTGTCAATGAAAGCGAAACAGCTGCAATTGCAGCTGTTTTTTTGTGCTTGTGGCTAATTTACGCTGCCTTCGCAGCGCGAAGACTGGCAATGCAGTTACTTAGAATGGCGAGCTTTGAGCACGTCAATCACATCGTTCAAGGCTAAATCTTGGCTTCTGAGCAATACCAGCAAATGGAAGATTAAATCTGCAGCTTCGTTTTTCAGCTCCTCTTTATCTCCCGCCATTGCAGCTAATGCCGATTCCACGCCTTCTTCCCCGACTTTTTGCGCAATTCGCTTCACTCCACGCGCGAATAATGACGCGGTGTAGCTACTTTTAGGATCTGCACCTTGGCGAGATGCAATGACGTGCTCTAAATCGGTTAAAAAACTCAACGCTGGGCTGTTGCTCGCGTCATCATGCCAACAGGTTTCAGTTCCAACATGGCAGGTCGGCCCTTCAGGGAATGCCATCAATAAAATGCTATCAAGGTCGCAGTCTGCAACCATGCTTTTTAAAGTCAAGAAATGGCCAGAGCTTTCTCCTTTGGTCCAGAGACGCTGTTTGCTGCGGCTGTAAAAAGTCACATGATTTGAGGCTAAGGTATGGCGTAATGCTTGGGCATTGGCATAACCCTGCATCAACACTTTGCCTGAAATTGCATGTTGCACAATGACCGGTAATAAACCATTGTCTGGCCATTTCAAGGCATCAATATCATCATTATTCAAGATGTTCATGGTCTAATTTCCACTGCTTGCGCAATTAAATATTGCTTTAATTCACCGATGTTGATGATGCCTTTGTGGAATACGCTGGCGGCTAATGCGCCATCGACATCGGCTTGACGAAATACATCTAAAAAGTGCTCACGCGCTCCTGCACCGCCAGAAGCAATGAGCGGCACCCGACAGCTGTTGCGAACTGCGAGCAGTTGTTCGAGGTCATACCCTTGTCGCACACCATCTTGATTCATGCAATTTAGCACTATTTCGCCGGCACCACGTTGTTGCACTTCTTCCACCCAATCGAGGGTTAACCAGCGGGTTTTTTGGGTCCGGCTTTCATCACCAGTGAATTGAAAGACTTGATATTGCTGACTTTCTTTGTCAAAAAAGCTATCAATCCCGACGACCACACATTGCTGACCAAAAGCGCGCGTTAATTCACTGATGAGCTCAGGCCGTTGCAGGGCGGGGCTGTTCACAGAAATTTTATCAGCGCCGAGCGCTAAAATATTGGCTGCGTCTTCGACTGATTTAATGCCACCCGCCACACAAAATGGAATATCAATGACATCTGCAATACGACGCACCCAGCTTTTGTCCACGACGCGGCCATCCGCGGAGGCGGTGATATCATAAAACACTAACTCGTCTGCACCTTCTTCGGCGTAGCGCTGCGCGAGCGGCACAATATCGCCAATAATTTCATGATTACGAAACTGCACGCCTTTGACGACCATGCCATCGCGCACATCTAAACAAGGAATTATCCGTTTTGCCAGCATGCGATAGCCTCCTCGATTGAAAATTTGCCTTCGAGTAATGCTCTGCCCAAGATCACTCCTTTCACACCACTGCCTTTTAAACTGTCAATATGGCTCAGGTTGCCAACGCCACCACTGGCTTGCCAGTGGATTGTGGGGTATTTTGCTGCGAGTTCGCGATACAGCTCGACATTTGGTCCCTGCAAAGTGCCATCACGGCTGATGTCGGTACAGAGCACATGTTTGGCACCCGCGGCTATCATGCCTTGGTCGTCGCCTTGACCGTCCAGAATTTGTTCGAGGGTAATATTCGAAGCGGCAATCCAACCATGGCTTGGTAAGGTTTTTTGCCCTTGCGCATTGATAGCTACATCCAAGGCCAGCACAATTCGATCGCCGCCATAAGTTTGCAGCCATTGTTGCACTAATTGAGGTTCGCGGATTGCTAAACTACCAATAACAACTCGACTGGCACCGGCGCTGAGAAAATCAATGACATCTTGTTCGGTGCGCACACCACCACCCACTTGCACGGGCAGCGGACTATTGGCCATTAACTCTTTCAGTAAGCCGAGTTGCCGTTTGCTGGCATCCTTCGCGCCACTTAAATCCACTAAATGCAACACGCCAGCTCCGGCACTGGCGTATAAATCACGCAGTTCAAAAGGAGTCTGCGCATATCGAGTTGTTTGCTCGTAGCTGCCTTGGTACAGTCTAACGGTTTGGCCGTCAATTAAATCGATTGCTGGAATAATCACTTACGTTGTTCCTTGCTCTACATCCTGTGATGTTGTGCCTGTAATTTCTTGCCTGTGATGTTCTGCCATAGGTTTTTGGCTTTGATTTTTACGAGTTTTTATTCGCCTTGAGACTGAATGAACCTGCGCCAATCAACTCGCTGCCATCAAACCAACCTAATCAACCCACAGGGCTTCAGGGCTTGCAGTTAAAAAGTTTGACAGCAGTTGTTGTCCAACTTTACTCGAACGCTCTGGATGAAATTGCATGCCAATATAGTTGGCTTTGCCGATGATCGCCGAAAATTCACTGCCATACTCGCAAGAGGCGAGGGTGTAAATTGAAGGTTTAACGGCAAAACTATGCACAAAATAAACATAATCGCTGTCGTTAAGCCCCGCTAAAATCGCATGTTCACGTTGCTTTTTCAGCGTGTTCCAGCCCATGTGCGGGAGACGGAGTCCGTTGCTTGCAAGCGGTTCAACTTGACCTGGGATCACTCCTAAGCAAGGCACAGCACTGTCATGTTGGCCGGCGCCTTCGATACTAGGATTTTCGACACTGAGCTCTGTTAGTAGCTGCATTCCCAAACAAATGCCTAATGTAGGTTGGGTCAGTTGCTGTAAAGTGGTCAGCAGCCCTTTTTGTTGGATGTTTGCCATGGCTTGCACAGCAGTACCAACCCCAGGGATCACTACTTTTTCGCCAGCGCGGATCGTCTCAATATCAGCGCTGATACTGACATTGGCGCCCAAGCGTTCAAAGGCACAAAATACCGAAGTGATATTGGCGCAACCGGTATCCACAATCACCACAGTGGGTTGCTTGGCAACCTGCTGATTTGAGGAAGAATTACTGCTCATTACAACACACCTTTTGAGCTCGGTAAGCTAGTGCCTGAGACTAAAATCGCTTGGCCTAAAGCTCGGCCGAATACTTTGAATAGCCCCTCAACCATGTGGTGTTTGTTACCTGGACTCACCGTTAAATGCAAAGTCATCAACATCGTGTCACTGAGACTACGGAAGAAGTGCTCAACCATTTCTAGATTTAATTCACCGACTTTGCCCTCGCCAAGTTCAGCAGAGAATCGCAATAACGGCCGACCTGATAAATCGAGCACTGCTTCTGCGCGGCATTCATCCATCGGTAGGACAAAACCAAAGCGATTGATGCCTCTTTTATCGCCAATGGCTTGACGTAAGGCTTGGCCCAGTGCCAAAGCAACGTCTTCCACACTATGGTGATCATCAATATGCAAATCGCCAGCACAGGAAAGCTGCAGCGAAAAACCGCCATGGGTGGCGATCTGATCGAGCATATGGTCAAAAAAGCCAATACCAGTGCTAATTTGATTGCCGCCTTTGCGGTCTAAATCAACGCTGACTTGAATATCGGTTTCGCGTGTCGTGCGCTTCACCGTTGCTTTGCGGCCTTTTGATAACAACTGCTCAGTGATCTGCGCCCAGCCTAAGGTGGCGCGATCATAACGAAAGCTCGGCAAGCCCATGTTTTCTGCAAGTTTGACATCGGTGAGGCGATCACCGATGACGTAAGAGCGGGTAAAATCAATCCGACCTTGTTGCAAATAATCTTTAACTAATCCGAGTTTAGGTTTACGGCAGCTGCAGTCATCATGTTCGAAATGCGGGCAAATCAACACGTCGTCAAATTTGATGCCTTGCGAAGTGAGCAACTGCATCATTTTGTTATGCGGGGCATCAAAAGTGTCGCGTGGGAAACTCGAAGTGCCCAAGCCATCTTGGTTAGTGACCATGACCAACCGATAACCTGCGGCTTGCAGTTGTAATAAAGCCGGGACCAAGCCTGGTTCATAGGCTAATTTTTCAAGAGAATCCAATTGTTTATCAATTGGTGGTTCTTCCACCATGGTGCCATCACGATCGATAAATAAAATAGCTTGGCCTGACATTAAAGAGTTCCTGCGTAACGTTGGATTGAAGTTTTCAATAATTGCATTTCTTCAGGACTGCCGATCGACACCCGAATGACTTGGGATAAACCCAGTTGGCTAGATTGGTTGCGCACTAAAATGCCGTCACTGGCAATTGCATTCACCCAAGCTGCAGCATCATGGACTTGCAATAGCACATAGTTGGCGTTACTGGCATACACTTGGCGAATTGCCGAGATTTGCTCGGCAAATTGCACAAAGTTATCCCGTAATTCATTAATAATGTTGACGGTTTGCTGCATACGCGCTTGACCTTCAGCAGAAAGCGCTTGCACCGCAATTTCAGCTACTGGGGCAGCCAGTGGGTAGGGCGCAATCATTTGTTTTAAAGCATTAATAATCTCTGGGGCAGCTAAGGTAAAACCACAGCGTAAACCAGCAAGGGCAAATGCTTTGGATAAGGTACGAAGGATCACTAAATTGGGATAAGCAGCCAGTAAATTGACAGTGGTCGCTTCGATTGCAAATTCAATGTAGGCTTCATCAACCACCACCAAGGCCGATTCTTTATAAAATTCCAGCACTTCGATGATTTGTTCGCGAGGGATCAAATCACCAGTTGGATTGTTTGGGCTACAGATAAACACAATTTTTGTATTTTGCGTGGCTTTGATTGCTGGCACATCTAACGTGAAATCAGCTTTCAGCGGCACAATCGAACAATCCACTTGGTTACTTTGTGCACTGATGGCATACATGCCATAAGTGGGTGGACAAATGACAATCCGATCCTGTGCAGGCTCACAAAAGCTGCGAATTAATAATTCAATGCCTTCATCTGCACCACGACTGACTAAAACTTGGTTAGTTTCAACGCCAGCATAACTGGCATAAGCAGCAATGAGCGCTGGTGGCTGACAGTCAGGGTAGCGGTTATAGCTGCCGTGTAAGTGGTAATCCACAGTCAAAGCATTTTCGTTGGCATTGAGCCAAACTGAACCACCACTCATACTGCGCCGTGCTGAGGCATAGGGCGTAATCGCTTTTACTGAGTCACGCGCTAAACTATGGATACCACTCATTTTTGAACCTTATTTCAATCAAATTTATTTAATATCATCGGGTACTGCAGCGAACTCTTCTTGTTCTTGCAGCCGCTTTTCTAAAGTTTTTAAGCGAATTTTTACCGCATTCGCATGCGCCATTAAGCCTTCGGCTGTAGCGAGCGTCACAATTGCAGGTCCAATGGCTTGGAATCCTTTCGCTGTCGCTGTTTGCACCGTATAACGGCGATAAAAATCTAACAGCGATAAGCTACTGTGATTACGACTAAAGCCATAAGTCGGCAACACATGATTGGTGCCGCTGGCATAATCACCAGCTGACTCCGGTGTCCAAGGACCGACAAAAATACTGGCCGCATTTTTGAGTTTGCCAAGCAGAGCTGCATCTTGTTGCGTTTGAATAATCAAATGCTCTGGCGCGTAAAGGTTCGACACCTCAACTGCCTGCGATAAATCTGCCGTTAAGATAAACCGGCTGTGATCAATAGCCTTTTTCGCAATAATGGCACGAGGCAGCGTAATCAACTGATCCTCCATGACATTGACGACTGATTTCAGCAATTGTTCGCTGTTGGAAACCAGCACTACTTGGGAATCAACCCCATGTTCGGCTTGAGAGAGTAAATCCGCAGCAACAAAGGCTGGGTTAGCCTGTTCATCGGCAATCACCAGCACTTCGGAAGGGCCTGCAGGCATATCAATTGCTGCAGCTAAGGCATCACGGCTGATTTGTTGCTTTGCTTCAGTGACATAACGATTACCAGGCCCATAAATCTTATCTACTTTAGGGATGGTATGAGTGCCATAAGCAAGTGCTGCAACCGCTTGAGCGCCACCCACGGTGTAAATTTGCCGAATGCCACAGAGCTGGGCTGCGTAGACAATTTCTGGGGCAATGTCTGATGCCAAAGGCTGACCCGGTGGCGTAACTAACACGACGTTACGACAGCCAGCCAACTGTGCCGGGACTCCCAGCATTAAAACTGTTGAAGGGAGCGGGGCACTACCACCAGGGATATATAGCCCAACCGAATCGATCGGTGCATGTTTTAATTCACAAACCATGCCTGGCATAGTTTCAACAACAATGTCTTTTGGCAGCTGTGCAGCATGGAATTTGCGAATGTTCTGGTACGCAAGTTCGATGGCTTTACGCCGCTCTTCGCTCAGTTTTTGTAAAAGCTGTTCTTGTTGCTCAATCGACAGCACTAAATCATTGCTGTCGACGTTATCAAATTTTTGGCTATAAAACTTTAATGCCTTATCGCCAGTATTTCGTACCGCTTTGATAATAGTGCTGACTTGCTCAGGCAAATCCGCTGAATTTTTTAAGGTGGGCCGTGACAACACCCGTTTTTTGCCACTTTCATCCAGTTCAGCCCAACGACTGATTC
>CAZIPG010000066.1:0-14227 GCA_964540955.1 uncultured Rheinheimera sp. | reverse complement strand
CAATACCAATGCCCAGCATGCCTGGCGGACACCAGCCAGCGCCCATTTTTGGCAGTGTTTCTAATACCCATTCAACTACAGAGTCAGATGGGTTTAACATCACCATTTTGGTCTTATTTTCAGAACCACCGCCTTTGGCGGCGATAGCGACTTCAACATGATGACCCGCCACCATATTGATATGCACCACTGCAGGAGTATTGTCTTTGGTGTTTTTGCGCGAACCTGCTGGGTCCATGACAATCGAAGCGCGCAGCGGGTTTAATGGATTCATATATGCACGACGAGTGCCCTCATCCACCATTTGCTGCACTGTCATATCGGTTTTGTCCCACTTCACATCCATACCGATGTTGACGAAACAAGTGACAATCCCGGTATCTTGGCAAATTGGCCGATGACCTTGCGCCGACATCCGCGAGTTAATCAAAATTTGGGCAATTGCGTCTTTCGCCGCCTGATTTTGCTCTTTGTGGTAAGCCTTTTCTAACGCTTGCACGAAATCGAGCGGATGGTAGTAAGAGATATATTGCAAAGCATCTTCAATGCTATCGATAAAATCTTGTTGGCGAATAACCGTCATAGGGTACCCTTCTGCAGTGGTTTCGCTTGTCACGTGATGATTCAAACGTCACAAAGCTTGGTTCTATTAGCATGCAGCAACTTGTTGCTTGCGAAGGTGCTGCACTGTTCTTTTTAAGCAGGGCTGGTATCATAACGCGCAACGAAATCAGCGGCTAGTCAATCTGCAGAGAAATCCTGCCGACTGAACGCAAGAAATTCAATCTTTTGAAGCTATTGCGGCCTAGCACATTCACCCTAAGATGAAAGTGATCCACTTTGATGTCGATGTTTTTACAACTAGCGAATAATTCACAACAGAGTTCACAACAGGGTTCTCAAGATTTAACCCACTGGTTTGGTAAAATTCAGCATTTGCCATACGCCATGCTGCTCGACTCTGCCTCTGCCCATCATCCCAATAGTCGATTTGATATTTTAGTGGCAGATCCGTATTTGTCGCTGGTGGCTACTGATCAAAATTGCGTGATCACAGATCATCGCAAACAAAGCCAGCAACACATCACTGCAGCACCTTTAACGCTGTTAAAAACATTACAGCAAGAATATTGTCCTCGCTTGCCAACCCCAACTATTGATCTGCCATTTGTCGGTGGCATCCTGGGCTATTTTGGCTATGACTTAGGGCGCACTCTCGAGAAAATGCCCAATCAAGCAATCAATGAAATAGCGATGCCTGATTTAGCCGTGGGTTTTTATGATTGGGCCTTGGTTTTGGATAAAAGCAGTCAACAGCTGTGGTATGTCGACCAACGCGGAGATGCAGAGCAGCATTGGCGCAATCGACAAGACTGGTTTGAGCAACAAGCTTTACATGCTGACAAAGAATTGACCTTTACGCTTGGCAAAAATTGGCAAGCGAATATGACCCAAGCAGAATATTTCACTAAATTCGCGCAAATTCAGCAGTATTTACAAAGTGGCGATTGCTATCAAATCAACTTAGCACAGCGCTTTGCTGCGCCCTATCAAGGTGCGGAATGGCAAGCCTATCTGCAATTGCGTCAGCACAATGCTGCGCCTTTCTCTGCATTTATTCGTCTTGCAGAATGCGCAGTGTTATCGATTTCACCCGAAAGGTTTTTAGAAGTTAAAGACCGACAGATTGAAACCAAGCCCATTAAAGGCACGAAACCACGGTTTGATGCTCCTGAGCAAGACCAAGCCAGCGCCGAGGCTTTACAACATTCAACAAAAGACCGTGCTGAAAACGTGATGATTGTGGATTTGTTACGCAATGATTTAGGCAAAGTTTGCCGCCCCGGCAGTGTGAAAGTACCCCAGCTTTTTGCCATTGAATCCTTCCCTGCGGTGCATCATTTAGTGAGTACAGTAAGCGGCGAACTTGCCGAGCATTATCAAGCAATTGACGCCCTCGCTGCAGCATTCCCAGGAGGGTCCATTACCGGTGCCCCGAAAATTCGAGCGATGCAAATCATCGAGGAATTAGAACCCCATCGGCGACATATTTATTGTGGTTCGATTGGTTATCTCAGTGATCATGGCCATATGGATACCAGTATTGCGATCCGCACGCTGGTTTGCGCTAATCAAACCATTTATGCCTGGGCCGGTGGCGGCATTGTCGCTGATTCTAGTGCAGAAAATGAATATCAAGAAACCTTCGATAAAGTTGCAAAAATCCTACCGATTTTAGGCAAAGGGACTTCACAAGTATGAACCATTCGTCCAGGCAGCAATCGCGACAGCCAGCAACAACGGAACCTGACTGGCAAGTCCGTTTTATGCTGCGGGGACAATCGCAGCAAGCTACACTGGAAAACAGCGTGAATGCTGCTGTATTAATTCCGGTATGGCTGAGCGCAGAAGGATGGCAAGTTTTATTGACAAAGCGTGCTCTGCATCTTCGCCATCATCCGGGGCAAATCAGTTTTCCTGGAGGGCGAATCGAGGCTGGTGAAACCGCTTTAACAGCTGCGATGCGAGAAGCACAAGAAGAAGTGGGCATTCATTCCGCTGAGATCCGCTGGACAGGACAACTGCCCGCGTTGTCAACATCGACAGGCTTTGTCGTAAAGCCCTTTCTCGCACTGTTAAACTCAGCGCCATGCCTAAAACTCCAAGTTGATGAAGTTGCAGAAGTTTTAATAGTGCCACTCGCTTACCTTCTAGATCCTGCCAACCGCACCACCGAAACTTGGTTACTACGGAATACCCGGCAAGAGTTACATTTTATCCCATGGCATCAACATCTGATTTGGGGAGCGAGTGCAGCTATTTTGGCCAGTTTGCAGCGTCAAATAGGCTAGAGAAACTCAATTTCTGAAAGCATGCCTGACCAGTAACAACTTGGCTTACACAATGCAGTCTTATTGGTTACAATGCCGCACTCTGAATAAAAAGATAAGACATCCCTATGATTATTAGCGCATTTGATATGTTCAGCATCGGCATTGGTCCGTCTAGCTCACATACCGTCGGCCCAATGCGGGCAGCAAAATTATTCACTGACAACCTGCAGCAGCTTGGCTTATTGGCTAAAGTCCATTCAGTCAAAGTCGAACTCTATGGCTCTTTGGGCCAAACCGGCATCGGTCACGGCACTGGTAAAGCGGTGATCTTGGGCCTTTGCGGCTATTTACCTGAGAATTGTGATCCCGATTTAGTCCCTGGGATTTTGAAACAAGTCGAAGACAGTCAACAAATCGCCATCACCCAAGACCATCAGGTGCTGTTCCCTCGCGAGGGAGCAATCGTCTTTCATCGACGCAAAACATTGAAAGAACACAGCAATGGCATGGAATTAATCGCCTTCGACGAAAACAAAGAAATTGTGCTCAGCGAAATTTATTTCTCCATTGGCGGTGGTTTTATCGTCAAAGCAGAAGATTTTGCCAATGAGAAAAAAGCGGCCAGTCAATTCGCCGCTGACAATCCCCCACCATTTCCATTCAACACAGGCGCAGAACTATTAAAGCTTTGTAAAGACAATGGCTTATCTATCGCCGCCTTGATGATGGAAAATGAGAAAATTCTCCGTAGCGAAGCGAAAATCCAGCAAGAACTAGGCTTAATTTGGGAAACCATGCGCGGTTGCGTGCAACGCGGGATGCGGACTGAAGGGATTTTACCGGGTGGCTTAAAAGTGAAGCGCCGCGCCCCAGCCTTGCATCGACGGTTGATGGCCGAAAAAAGTGCAGATCCACTGCAAGTGATGGACTGGGTCAACTTATTTGCGTTAGCTGTGAATGAAGAAAATGCAGCGGGCGGTCGTGTGGTGACGGCGCCAACCAACGGTGCTGCCGGCATTATTCCTGCGGTTTTGATGTATTACGATAAATTTATTCAGCCAGTCACGCCTGATATCTATTGTCGATATCTGTTAACTGCAGCTGCGATTGGTATTTTGTACAAGAAAAATGCGTCAATTTCGGGTGCTGAAGTGGGTTGTCAGGGCGAAGTGGGTGTGGCCTGCTCAATGGCGGCGGCAGCACTGACTGAAATCTTAGGTGGCTCGGTTGATAACGTAGAAAATGCCGCAGAAATTGGCATGGAACATAATTTAGGTCTTACTTGCGATCCGGTCGGTGGTTTAGTGCAAGTGCCTTGTATTGAGCGAAATGCCATGGGTGCCATTAAAGCGATCAACGCTTCGCGCTTAGCGTTAAGAGGCACAGGTGAACACAAAGTCTCACTAGATAAGGTGATCAAAACCATGTGGGATACCGGTCGTGACATGCAAAGCAAATATAAAGAAACTTCGCGGGGTGGTCTCGCGGTCAATATCATCGAATGTTAGCACTTAACCTTCGACTGACAAGCCAAACCTGAAATGATCCCTCGCTAATGCGGGGGATTTTTTTAGCGTCAGTTGCGCCGCCCTATAGCTGAAATAAATTCAATCATCTCTTGAAATACTATCATCTGAGCCAATCGTCCTTTGACGGTATTTTATCCTTAAGATGTCCAGTGCTGGTGCCGCGGCGGTGGCTGAGACAAATTTTTGGCAATCCATACGTTTTCAAGCCACTTGCGAAGCAGGACTGCAACTTTTTTGACATCACCTTGTGCTAATTTTCACCAGTCAGCACGCAATGATGACGTCAGCATGGTTGATTTGAGCAAAACAATTGCTCATCCAACACTGAACATAGTGATGTACTCAAACTCAGTAATGAGATAGATGAAGCTTCAATGCTTCGAAAGCACAAAGGATTTAACATGGCTTTAAGTAAACAGTATTTGAAAACTAAACCAGTCTGCAAAGTTACTTTTTTAGTCCCGGCCGAACAAGCGGCCAATGCCAGTACTGTTGAGGTATTGGGTGAATTTAATGATTGGCAAGCAACGGCTTTAAAAAAGCAAAAAAATGGCGATTTCTCGACTACATTAACGTTGCCAAAAGACCAAGAATTTCAATTTCGTTACTTAGTTGACGGCAGTGTTTGGCAAAATGACAATGCCGCAGATGCTTATGTCCCGTCACCGGTTAGTTATGACGAGAATTCAGTACTGCGCGTTTAATCGCCCTACCCGTTTGTCTGTCACTCAAGTACTTGCAGGAGCAGCTGCTGAAGCTGCTCCAAGCAAGTCAGTCCTATGCAATTGAGTTTGACTCACTGCAGTTATTGCAGTTATTGCAGTTATTAGGTTATTGCAACCGCTGTAACATCAAACAGCCGACTGAATAGCCTGCGCCAAACGAACACAATACTGCTTTGTCACCGATGGCGAGCCCTTGTTTGTTTTGATGAAAGGCAATAATCGAACCAGCCGACGCGGTATTTGCATAAGTATCTAACACCAATGGGGCTTCACCAGCTTCAGGCTCACGCCCTAATATTTTGCGCGCGGCAAAGATATTCATATTGATATTCGCTTGATGTAACCACAAACGCTTTAAATCATGAGGGGCAATTGCCAAACGGTCCATCTCACTTTGAATAACATCGGCAACCAGCGGCAGTAATTCTTTAAAGACTTTCCGACCTTGTTGTTTGAAAAATGGCGTATCTGCATCGACCTCAGGATGACAATGATCAACATAACTGACATCGCAGCGAATATTATTTGAGAACTCAGTTTTTAACTTCATCCCTAAAATTTCGTAGCTATTGCTCGCAGTGGCAGTTTCAGCGGCTTCAATAATTGTTGCAGTGCAAACATCGCCGAAAATAAAGTGGCTGTCCCGACTGGTGTAATTGACTTGTGGCGAAGCAAATTCTGGGTTGACGACCAGCACTACTGAGGCCGTTCCGCCACGAATGGCATTGACTGCATTGCTAATCGCAAAAGTTGCCGAAGAACAAGCAACATTCATATCGAAAGCATAGCCTGCTGCTCCTAGTTCTTTTTGTAATTCAATCGATAAGGCAGGATAAGGCCGTTGCATATTCGATGCAGCACAAATAATTAAATCAACATCTGCTGCCGTTTTTCCAGCTTGAGCTAAAGCTTCTTTTGCGGCATAAACAGCCATTTCGACCATTTCTGGCAACTGGTCTTCGCCGCGTTTGGCAAAGACCGGCTGCATAATGTTCGGATCTAAAATACCGTCCTTGTAAAGCACATGGCGTGATTTAATGCCTGAAGCTTTTTCAATAAATTCGCAGCTGGAATATTCCATTGCAACAATCTCACCTGAGGCAATTGCTGCAGCATTTTCTTCATTAAATAAGTCAACATATTGATTGAAGCTAGCAACTAGTTCTTCATTGGTGACGATTTGGTTTGGGGTAAAAACTCCAGATCCACTGATTACAACTTTTTTCATCGGAGACTCCGCGGCTTTGATTTTTTTGTTCTAGCAGCGCGATAACCTTCAAGGCGAGCGCAACTTTTATCGGTGCACCGCGCAATGAAAGTAAACTGTTTAGACCACTTATAAGTGGTTGTAGTATACCGCATCAAATAAAAACTGCCGCTAAAATTAGCGGCAGCCTCGATTGATTCACATAACTTGTGGAAAAGAATCAAAATTTAGTGAGTTAGCGGCCGCTTAGGTTGACCCAGTCGGATCACCACAGTATTTGAGACTTTATCCTGAATGGCTTGTCGATTGGGATCCCAGAAAATTTGTAAAAAGCCGAGCATGCCTGTTGCAAAACCAGCGCCATAGCCACCTTGTCGGCTGAATGCGTTGAACAAACTCAACCCATTCCCATCCACTTGAATCACTTGGATGCCGAACAACCACTTCCCTAATGTTTGGCCATTGCCCCATGCCACGCACAGCGTGAAATAAGCAATCATCCAGCCAACGCCAATCCCCAAATCAGCAAAAATCCCTTGAACCCATTGGATCACGCTGTGCGTTTCTGGCGAAGGTTGATACCAAGGTTTTTTCTCAACTTTTACAGGAATCGGAGCTTGGGCTAAGGCAGCTTTAGTTGCAACGTCAGGATAATCTTTAAAAATCGTCTGCATCAGCTTTGGCTTATCAGTCTCAGGGTAATCGGTTTGGCTCAGCACATCAGCAATCATTGATTCAGTTTGCTGGCGCGAAACCTTTTGATTGCCAAATTCACGAACAATTTCGCTAAATGCACTATCCATGCAGTTTTTATCGCAGTCATCTGAAGTGACTTTAAAAGAAAAGGCAGCAAAAGCGAGTGCTGCAGTCGTATTGATTTCGTTGTCAGCGGGATCTGTTTGTTCGGTTTCTTGAATATACTCAGGTGCAAAATGCGCAGTAGGCACCAAAAACACCGAAACAATAGCAATAGCCAGCACATGCTTTTTGGCATTTGCTTGCCAACGTCGCCAAATAAGATAGGTAATGAAAGGCAGAATGGCCAATAAACTGGCGCCAGCAAGCCCCATCACCAGAAGACCATCCAACGAAATTGCCAACAGTCGACGCAAGGGTGTTGCTAATGGCACGCCATATAAATGCGGACACACCTTAAACGCATAAGGAGTGACAATTTCGCGGTTCTCTTTTTCGGTTAATGCTTGCCCAGTAGCCCCTGCAGGCGTTGGGCTATCGAGGATTTCATCTTGTTTCAATTGTCATCTCACAAACTAAATAAGGCACTGAAAATAATAACAAAATATAAACTTCATTAAGTTAATCGCTCTATGCAGCAAATGCAAAAAAATTTCAATTCGCTAACAACAACTGGTTGGAACTCTGTGTGGCTTTCTCATTTACAACAATAGCCAAGCTATATAACTAAAAGTTGGCATAAGTTATAGCAAAACGCTACTTTCGTTTTTAACAACTACCGTTATGCTAGGCTAACTATGACACGTTTGGCTATTTAGGCCACGTTTTTAACATCGCTTGGAGCTTACTCATGGCAAATATCTACGAAGACAATTCTTTATCTATTGGCCGCACGCCACTTGTGAAATTAAAGCGCGTGACTAGCGGCAACGTGTACGCCAAAATTGAGGCCCGCAACCCGAGCTTCAGCGTAAAGTGTCGTTTAGGTGCGGCATTGATTTGGGATGCTGAGAAAAAAGGTTTGTTAGGCCCTGGCAAAGAATTGATTGAGCCTACTTCAGGCAACACAGGCATCGCCCTAGCCTTCGTGGCAGCTAGCCGTGGTTATCCATTAACGTTGACCATGCCGGCAACCATGAGTTTGGAACGTCGTAAATTGTTAAAAGCTTTAGGTGCAAATTTAGTATTAACTGAAGGCCCGAAAGGCATGAAAGGTGCGATTGAAAAAGCCAAAGAAATTCAGGCTTCAAACCCTGACAAATATTTGTTATTGCAACAATTCGAAAACCCGGCAAACCCACAAATCCATTTTGATACCACAGGGCCTGAGATTTGGAATGATACGGATGGTCAGATTGATGTATTTGTTGCAGGTGTTGGTACTGGTGGCACCATTACAGGGGTCAGCCGTTATATTAAGCAGCAACAAAATCACCCATTGATCAGTGTTGCAGTTGAGCCAGCTGATTCGCCAGTGATCAGCCAAAAGTTGGCTGGTGAAGAAATCAAACCAGGCCCACACAAAATTCAGGGGATTGGTGCGGGCTTTATTCCTGGCAACCTAGATTTGTCTTTGATTGACCGTGTTGAAAAGGTCACCAATGAAGACGCAATTGCCATGGCCCATCGTTTGATGAAAGAAGAAGGCATTCTTGCGGGTATTTCTTCAGGTGCAGCGGTAGTTGCAGCTAAACGCTTGGCAGAACTTCCTGAATTTGCAGGGAAAAACATTGTAGTGATCCTACCATCTTCTGCAGAACGTTATTTATCAAGCGCATTATTTGCAGACGTATTTACAGAAGCAGAGTTGCAAGCTTAACCCGGACTTGTCGATATTTTGAAAAGGCTGCTTTGCAGCCTTTTCTCTTTACAGGAACGCAAAAAAGTCCGACACTTAAATTTTTGCTGTCGGCTTGAGGTTCTTATGAAGAATTTTTTACGTGTTCTACTGCCACTGTTGATGTTTTCACTGGTGGCGTGTGGCGGAGATCCCGCAACCGAAACTAACAATCAAACTAGCCAAGGCACTGCAGCAACAACCTCTGATTCGCCTGAAATTACTGCTGTGAAATTTTTTGAAGCGATTTATGTCGAAAATGACATAAAAAAAGCGCAGCAGTATGTTTCGCCTTCATTACAGCGAGTCATGAGCTCTTACCATTCAGGGAAAGCGATGGGTAGAACTTTACTCAATATGAGCTTTGATGAAGTGGTAATTACTGTTGAGGACACCAACAAGAGTGTTCGGGAGTTTTATACTGACAAAGCTGATGTCATGCTGATTTTTACTGGCACTTATGATGGCAATAAACAAGTCAATATGCGCATGGTCAAAATGATAAAACAAAAGGGAAAGTGGGTGGTCAATGAAATTAAAGACGATCCATTTGCTCGTACAAAAGTCTAGTTTTTCAAAAAAACATTGACTTAAGCGTCATTTTTCACTGAACGCTTAAGTCAATTTGGTAAAAATTGCTTTAGTCCTTAAAAGAGCTCCGATTGCTAACTTGCTGGTTAATTTTTTTGGAAAAACCTCTGCAAATTTTGCTGACAAGTTTCACTATGTAATAGCTGTTCAAATTGGGCCAATTCTTGATGCAGCACATGCTGAACCTGCATTTGCAGTGGCTGCTTCAATAACCGTTTTGAATGACGAACCGCGTCAGCCGGTAAACTCGCTAATTTTTGCGCTTTACTCTGGACGAAACTGAACAACTCCTCAGCTGGTACAATTTGATTCACTAAGCCAAAATGCGCTGCTTCTTCTGTGGTAAATGGCTCACCTAATAACAAATATTGTGCTGCCTTTTGGTATCCCATTAATTTAGGTAACAACAAACTACTGGCAGCCTCTGGGCATAAACCTAAGCTAGTAAATGGCATTTGAAAACGACACCCAGGCGCTGCATAGACCAAATCGCAGTGTAATAATGCCGTAGTGCCAATCCCAATCGCTAAACCACTTACGGCAGCAATTAACGGTTTTTGCATCGCAATTAATTGGTGAAGAAACTGGACTGTCGGGTGATCATTATCCAAACTGCCCGCAGCCACAAAATCAGCCAAATCATTCCCTGCACAAAAACAATCAACATGTCCCTGTATGACCACCACGTTAATTGCTTTATTAGTATTTGCATCAGCCAATGCTTCGGTAAGCCGTCGATACATTGCTTGGGACAAGGCATTTTTCTTGTCAGGTCTGTCTATCGTCAAGGTTAGTACGCCGTGGTCTAACGTCGATAAAATGCTCATAAATTCCTCTACTTACGGATTTAAATACTTAAAATGATATTAGACAAACAGCAGTTCAGTGCTTATCTTTTTGGGCTTTTGGCAGCTCGCTCTGCCCTGCTGCTTTGCCTTCACGTCTAGGATCTGCACCACCCAACCATTGTTGTCCTTGACGTTTAATAAGATGTAAACCGCTATTAAGATCAGCTGTTTTCACTTGATAGCCAAATTCTGTCAATTTGCCTTGCAATAAAGTTAACGGCGTATCGGCTTCAATCACCAGAGCGTCATTCCGATGGCTGAACTTGGCCAAATTAGCCGCATCTTGCGGCCCTAATTGCCAGTCAATCATTGCGACAAGTGAGTGGGCCACATAATTAATAATGCGACTGCCTCCCGGCGATCCGACTAGCATTTGTAAATGACCTTGCTCATCAAACACCATCATGGGTGCCATCGAAGAGCGAGGTCGTTTGCCAGGTTCCACACGATTTGCCACCCATAGCCCCTCGGCTGAACGCGCTGCCAGTGAAAAGTCTGTGAGCTGATTATTCAGTAAGTAGCCATTAACCATTAATCCTGAACCAAACGCATTTTCAATACTGGTTGTCATGCTCACCGCTGTACCATCAGCAGCAACGACGGACACATGCGAGGTGTTGGCATATTCTAATGCCTGAGCCGAACTTAACGGTTGTGCCCCTTCCGGCTTGCCAGCTTCGACTCTGGCCATGTCACGTTTTGGATCGATTAAAGCGGCCCTTTGTTTGAGATAGCTAGGGGCCAATAACCCCTCCACTGGCACCGGACTAAAATCGGGATCGGCAATGTAACGTTCTCGATCAGCAAAAGCGAGTTTACTCGCTTGGCTCATCAAATGAATGGCATCAACCGAGTTGGGGGTTGTTTTAGCAAAATTGGTGTAGCTTAGCATCCCTAAAATTTGCAGAACCGCTAAACTGCCCGAACTTGGCGGAGCCATGCCACAAATTTTATATTGACGATATGGAGCACAAATAGGCGCATGCTCTTCTGGCTGATAATTGCTCAGATCCGCCAACACCATTTGACCTGGATTAATACTCGCTTGGTTGACGGTTTCGACTAAGGCTTGCGCGTTTTCGCCCTGATAAAATGCAATAGGGCCTTCTTTCGCTATTCGACTTAACAGCGCGGCATAACTAGGGTTTTTTAACAGATGACCGACCGCCAGCGGCTGACCATTCGGATAAAAATAATCGCGACTATTTTGGAAGGTCAGCAAGCCAGGATTTGATTTCGCTGCCAATAATTTATGTAACCGTGGTGAGACCTGAAATCCTTGTTCCGCAGTTTTGATCGCAGGCTGAAATAACTGAGCCCAGGCTAATTTACCATGCTGTTGATGCGCTTTATAAAGCGCAGCGATGACCCCGGGCGTGCCCACAGCTTTGCCACCGACAAAAGCGCGATTCCAAGGTAACAATTGGCCATTTTCCATAAACCAATCGGGTGTTGCCGAAGCAGGCGCTGTCTCTCGACCATCGATAGTTGTCATGAGTTTCGAATGTGCTGACCAATGCAACAAGAACAAACCACCGCCGATACCTGAGCTTTGCGGTTCCACTAAGCCCAGCATTAATTGACTCGCAATCGCCGCATCGACAGCACTTCCGCCCATTTCAAGCATCTGTAATCCAGCCGCTGTGGCGTGTGGATTGGCTGTTACAACCATCGAATACTGGCTGACCGCTTGCTGCTTTTGATAAATCCCGGTCGCAGCTTCAGGATCGATGGCATTTAGCGCTTGGGCATAGCCAACATTGGAATAGACTGCTGAGAAAAAAGTGAACAATAAACCAGTTTTGAGCAAACAATTAAACCGCATGTGATTTCCGGACTTAGGAAAATTTAGACCTTCACCTTAACTTATCCCGACAAATGAGATCAATGCTTGCTGGAATTAAGGTAAGATGGTTTTTCAAAATTATGACTTCGAACTCGATGGAAGTAAAAATTGACTTTGGATAAATTCAAACAGCAATGGGTTCTCCCATTGTTTTTAATCGTATTAGCGAGTGCTTTTTATTTCTTACCTGAGCCTCTTGCGAGTCATCTACAATTCAATCGCCAAGCGATTTTAACCGGGGAATGGTGGCGATTAATGACAGGTCATCTGATGCATGCCAACCATTGGCATTTGCTGATGAATCTGGGCGCTTTTGCTGTGCTGCTCGCTATTCATGGCATGCATCTGACGCTACTTCGATTTTTGGTGTTGTTTCTTGGTGGCAGCCTTTTGACAGGTCTTGCCTTGTTGTGGTTGAGTCCAAACACCATGATTTACACCGGTTTATCTGGCTGGTTGCATGGCCTCATCATTTGGGGCGCTTGTGTCGATATTTGCAAAAAATGGCAAAGCGGCTGGCTGATCCTACTGGGTGTTTTTGCCAAGGTGCTGTGGGAACAATATACCGGTGGCAGTCCTGAAATGGTTGCTTTGATTGGTGTCAACGTCGCGGTCAATTCCCACTTATTTGGCGCGCTCAGTGGTCTGATTTTGTTTGCAATCCTGCAAACTATCCCTGCGTTAAAAGTCTCGATAAACCCCGTTCGTTAAAAAGCGGGGTCAACCGAAAATGCCATGGTCTTTTGGCTGATCGGGTGGGTAAATTGAATCGTTGTGGCATGCAGACAGAGTCGACTTGATACCGCTACAACTGCGGGTGGTGCGTAAAATTCATCGCCCAATATCGCATGCCCCAAACTTGCCATATGCACTCGTAATTGGTGCGAACGCCCTGTGACAGGTTCTAAACTCACCCGACTGATATCAAGCTTGGCATCATAAGTCAAACGGGTGAAGTGAGTGACAGAAGATTTCCCGCTTGCACAAATTTTGTAAAGCGGTCTGTGCTCAGGATCTGGCGCAATAGCGCTATCCACTGTCCCCTGCTTTGCAATTTCACCGCAGACCAAGGCTTGATAAAACTTCTTCGTAGTCCGCTGTTGAAACTGAATGGAGATATGACTCAACGCCGCTTTGGTCAGGGGTAATATCACCAACCCTGAAGTGTCATAATCCAATCGATGCACCACTTGAGCACTCGGAAACTCCTGCTGCACACGGCTGATTAAACAATCATAATTGGCAGGGTGCCGCCCTGGGACCGTGAGTAGTTTTGCCGGTTTATTGACCACCAACAGCCATTCATCCGCATAAATCAGCTGCCAAGGTTCTTGGGTTGCCACTAACTGGGCCAATTCAGAAATATCTGTCATCATTGCCTCAAATAAAAACTGAATTATACGCAGGATGCTGGGCGCTTAGAAATAAATTCGCTACAATCTCGGCCACTCCAAATTCACTCTCGTTGTGTTTGTCATGGGGTATTTTCAATTCACTGCAGCCATTTGAGCAGACGTAAACCGCATGATGCCCAACACTGAAGAATTTTATTACCAACCACCAACCGAACCATGGCTGGATGTTTGTTATCAGGATAAAGACATTGTAGTGGTGGCAAAACCGGCCGGAATTTTGACAAATCCAGGTCGAGGCGAACATCTCGCTGATTGTTTATTGCAACGAGTGCAACAACAATGGCCGCAAGCACTGCTGGTTCATCGCTTGGATTTAGCCACTTCAGGCATTGTGGTGTTTGCGCTTCGTCGCAAAGCAGAAGCACATCTGAAAGCGCAATTTGCCAATCGCCAAACCGGAAAGCTCTATCTGGCCAATGTGGTGGGTCAGCTTGAAAACAGTCATGGCTTGATTGATTTGCCGTTAATCGCAGATTTGACTCAGCCTCCGCGCAACAAGGTTTGCAGAGACACCGGCAAACCCGCGCAGACTTACTTTCAGGTCTTGAACTACGATAAAGCCTTCGATGTAAGTTTAGTGGCATTAAGGCCAGTGACAGGCCGCGCCCATCAACTTCGGGTGCATTTACTGAGCTTAGGCCACCCGATCCTTGGCGATAATTTATACGGCAATACCCAACATAAAGTCGATGTAACAAC
>CAZIPG010000065.1:5601-14453 GCA_964540955.1 uncultured Rheinheimera sp. | reverse complement strand
TTCATCACAAGGATTTCATCACAAGGAAAGTGCTCAAGCTCAAGTTACCAACTACTTAGGTATCTCGCTGGCCTTTTTCGCGCGATGACTGATTTTCCAACTGAATAAGCTGCGAATGCAGCTGATTGAAGTTGGTCAGTTTATTAACAAATGTAGCGTTTGAACGCCTTTCGGAGCATATCAATGAAGTTTATCTGTGTGAGCCTCGGTTTTTTGTTGTCACTGCAGGTTGCTGCAGCCGAGACCTTTCGAGTGAGTACTTGGATTAAGCAAGATGGCAACGTAGTGGCCAATCCAATCATCCAAGTGACTGCCAATAAGCCAGCAACTATCAGCATTGCCGATGTGCTAGAACTTGAAGTCATGGTGCAACCTGAGCAAGCCGATTCAGCAGTTGTCGCCACCAAACTGAAAATTGGCGAACAGCAGATGCAACCGCGGTTTTCTGCAAAATACGGCAAGAAAGTGATTATTTCGCAAGGGGCGCAGCAACTTGAGCTGCAGGTTGACCCAATCGTTGCTGAGTAATATTGGCAATTAGCAATTAAGGAAACAGTTCTATGATGTTAAGAATGGTGCTTTGCACCCTATTATTGGCGTTAAGTAGTTGTACGGCCACTAAATCGGTAAAGCCAGGTTATGCATTGAATGCGACGTCTGGCCAAGGGTTGTTAGCGACTTCACTGAGTTATCGGGGCAATTATGCCGGTTATTCTATTACGTTTAGTAGTATTGAGAATGCTAAAACTCATAAGGTCCAGATTGGGGAAGGCCTGTCGCTCGTGCCTGTGTCTCCCAAAGGCGATTTTAGCGGTTATGGCCGAACCGGTGAGGTATTTGCCATGGAGCTGCCGAAGGGAAAGTATCGCGTCTATACCTGGCACGTCCACAGTGGTTATGGTCATATCGCCCCATTGCTGCCCATGAATATTGAATTTGAAATTGTGCCTGGCAAAGTGACTTATTTAGGCAATTTTGATTTTGTACAAACCGACAGTTTAGGGTTGACTGTGACTGCAGCGACAGTCAATTACACCGATCAGGCGCAAATCGATATCGAAGTGTTGTTAAAGAAACAACCGAAGATCCAACGGGAAAATATCTTGATTGGGATTGCCAAAGATGCCAAGTATTTTGGTATCGGTGGCAATACCCAAACCAGTTGGGACATTCCGATGGTATTGCCAGTTGGGGGCTAACCCTTCGTTGAAAAAGTGCAACTGTAGGGCACGTGGAAAGCCTATGAGTTTCCACGCGTGCCCTGAGTTGCTTGGCCATTCGCTTTAAAATCCTCTTCACGACTTGCTTTAAATTGGCTTTAACTTGGCTTTGACCCAGCCGACACACGGCGAAACTTCTTCGTTGAGTGCTTTGGTTTCATTTGTTTTTTAATTCCTCGGTTTCACTTTTTGATTTCGCTCACAGGCCTGACCGAATCCCTGTACCGGCCTGGAAGATAGAACGTTCGTTCTAATTTTTTCATACATTCCTTGCTTGATTGTCGCAGATTTTCGACTAGTTCTATTGTGCGGCAAAATTTAGAATGAACGTTCAGACTATTGCTATGAATGCTCAAGGAGCTCGAAATGAAAGTTATGGATCCTCGTTGGTTACTGCCTGTCTCTCTGGCTGTGCTGTTGAGTGCTTGTGGTCAAGGGACTGCACAACAAGCGCCAAAGTCCGCAGCACCGATGCCAGTTGGGGTGCAAGCGCTCACTTTGCAGTCGGTCACAATCACCGCGAAAAAACCAGCGCGATTAAGCCCTTCGGAAGTTGCGCAAGTCAGGCCACAAGTCAGTGGCATCATCCAGCAGCGACTCTTTAAAGAGGGCAGTGTCGTGCAAGCAGGCCAGCCTCTTTATCAAATTGATAGCGCCCCGTTCGCTGCCAAAGTCGCGCAAGCGGAAGCAGCGCTCGCGCGTGCGCAAGCCGATTTAGTAAAGCAAACCGCCAAGCAGCAGCGTTATCTGCGGTTACAACAAACCAAAGCAGTGAGCCAACAGGAATTTGATGAAGTCGAAGCGGCGTTACTGCAAGCCAAAGCGGATGTAAAAACTGCCCAAGCCCAGCTGAAGACGGCGAATTTGGATTTGACTTATAGCCAAGTGAAAGCCCCCATCAGCGGCATCATCGGCAAATCGAGTGTAACGGCCGGTGCGCTTGTTGCCGCCAATCAGCAAGAGGCACTTGCGACCATCACTCAGCTTGATCCCATTTATGCTGATTTTGCCCTCAGTAGCCGTGAATTGGCGGAATTAAAAGGTCGTCAGCAACGCGGGGAATTGCAACAAAGTGCAGGACAAACCCTGGTGACTCTGGTGGATGAAAGCCAAACCCAACATGCGGGCGGCGAGTTATTGTTTAACGAAGTTCAAGTCGATAGTGCGACTGGCTCTGTGACCTTACGGGCCAAATTTGCCAACGCGGAAGGGCTGTTGTTGCCTGGGGCTTTTGCTGAAGTTGAATTTGTCGAAGGCGTGGTGCCGCAGGCTTTGTTAGTGCCGCAGTTTGCTGTGAGTCGAAATGCCAAAGGGGAACCGACAGCGTTGGTGGTTAGCCAAGAGCAAACGGTTGCACAACGGGTGCTGAAAGTCTCGCGGGCCGTGCAAGGTCAGTGGCTGGTGCAAGCTGGGTTTGAACCGGGTGATCAGTTAATTGTGGCTGGCCTACAAAAAGTGAGACCTGGTATGCCGGTGCAGGCCGAACAGGCGCCATTGCCGCCTGCGAATCGCAGCCAAACGTCGTCGACTTCAGTTGCAGGAGCCCGCTAATGTCAGGTTATTTTATTGAAAAACCAGTGCTGGCTTGGGTGCTGGCGATTGGGGTGATGTTGGCAGGCCTATTTGCTGTGAATAGTTTGCCCATCGCACAATATCCATCAATTGCGCCGCCAGCGATTTCGGTGACAGCCACGTATCCAGGCGCCTCGGCGCGGACTCTGGAAGAGACAGTCACGCAAATTATTGAGCAGAAGATGAAGGGCCTCGACGGCTTGTTGTATATGGCTTCAAGCTCAGATGCCAATGGCACAGTCACACTGACGCTAACCTTCAGTGCAGACACCAACCCAGACACGGCGCAAGTACAAGTGCAAAACAAGTTGTCACTGGCGACGCCTTTGTTACCGCAAGAAGTCCAGCGCCAAGGCATCAACGTGGCGAAATCGGCCCGAAATTTTTTAATGGTGCTGGGTTTTGTCTCGGAAGATGGCAGCATGAACAACATTGATATTGGCGATTATTTGGCCAGCAATGTGCAAGATGTGTTATCTCGGGTGCAAGGTGTTGGTGAAGTTCAATTATTTGGCTCGCAATATGCGATGCGTATTTGGTTAGATCCCACCCAGTTAGCGCATTATCAACTGACACCAGCCGATGTGATCAGTGCCATCAGCGCCCAAAATGCGCAAGTGTCAGCCGGCCAACTGGGGGCAATGCCAGCCCTACAAGGGCAACAGTTAAATGCCACGGTCACGGCACAAAGTCGTCTGCAAACGCCAGAACAATTTCGCGCCATTTTATTAAAGACAACCCAAGGGGCAGGCACTGTCACTTTGGGTGATGTTGCCACTGTCGAATTGGGTGGTGAAAATTACGGGGTAGTTGCGCGTTTTAATGGCAAACCGGCTTCTGGGGTTGGCATCAAATTGGCCAGTGGCGCCAATGCGCTGGATACCGCTGAGCGTGTCAGGGCGCAATTGCTAGAACTAGAGCCGTATTTTCCGCAAGGTTTAAAGGCAGTGATCCCTTATGACACCACGCCTTTTGTCAGTTTATCGATTGAAAAAGTCGTGCACACCCTGATTGAAGCCATCGTGCTCGTGTTCTTGGTGATGTACCTGTTTTTACAGAATTTCCGCGCGACTTTAATCCCTACCATCGCTGTGCCAGTGGTTTTATTGGGTACTTTCGGCATTTTGGCTGCGTTAGGGTATTCGATTAATACCTTAACGATGTTTGCCATGGTGTTAGCCATTGGCTTGTTGGTTGACGATGCGATTGTTGTGGTGGAAAACGTGGAACGCGTGATGACCGAAAAAGGGTTGTCAGCAGTAGCGGCTACTCGCGAATCGATGCAGGAAATTAGCGGCGCTCTGGTTGGCATTGCGTTGGTGTTGTCGGCGGTGTTTGTGCCGATGGCATTTTTTGGTGGCTCGACAGGTGTGATTTATCGGCAGTTCTCCGTCACTTTGGTTTCAGCGATGGGACTTTCGGTGTTGGTCGCGTTAGTGCTGACGCCAGCTCTGTGTGCCAGCTTATTAAAACCAGCGCATGAACTGGATTTACGTACTTGGCACGGTCGGTTTTTTCATTGGTTTAATCGCAGTTTTAATCGTGGTAATCAGCGCAGTCAAAGTTTTGCTCGGCGCTTAATCGCCCGCTCTAAACGCAGCTTGTTGGGATACGGCCTGTTAACGGCACTGATGATTGGCTTGTTTAGCCAGTTACCTTCAGCCTTTTTACCTGATGAAGATCAGGGCATTTTGTTTAACCAAATTGTGTTACCTGCAGGCTCCACCACGGAACAAACGTTGGGCGTTGTCAAAAAGGTCGAAGACTTTTATCTGAGCCAACCTGACAGCATCCAATCGGTATTCTCTGTCACTGGCTTTAGCTTCGCTGGCAACGGCCAAAACATGGCGTTGGGGTTTGTCAATCTGAAGCACTGGGATGAGCGGCAACGGCCAGATCAACACGTGGGGGCTATTGCGGGGAAAGCGATGGGTTATTTTGCCAGTATTAAAGAAGCCTTTGTCTTCGCGTTTCCACCGCCTGCGGTATTGGAATTAGGCACCGCCAATGGGTTTAACCTTTATCTGCAAGATCGTTCGGGGCTGGGTCATGACGCTTTATTAAATGCCCGCAACCAATTGTTGGGCATGGCGGCTAAAAATCCAGTGCTGGCGGGTGTTCGCCCCAATGGGCAAGAAGATACGCCCCAGCTGAAACTGGATATTGATTTAGTCAAAGCCACGGCAATGGGGGTGAGTCAAACGGATATCAATCAAACCTTGTCGACCGCTTGGGGCTCGAGTTATGTCAACGACTTTATCGACCGAGGCCGTGTGAAAAAGGTGTTTGTGCAAGGGCAAGCAGATAGCCGGATGCAGGCTGAAGATTTAAATCAATGGTATGTCCGCAATCAGCAGGGGCAATTGGTCCCATTCTCAGCCTTTGCCAGTGCGCATTGGGAGTTTGGTTCTCCGCGCTTAGAACGTTACAACGGTTTTTCAGCCATGGAAATTCAAGGCGCAGCCGCACCAGGTTTTAGTACTGGCCAAGCGATGATTGAGCTGGAAACTTTGTTAAAACAACTGCCTGCAGGCATCGGTTATGAATGGACCGGGATGTCTTATCAAGAGCGCTTGAGTGGCGGCAATGCGCCATTGCTGTATGCCTTAAGTTTGCTGGTGGTGTTTTTATGTTTGGCAGCCTTGTATGAAAGCTGGTCGGTGCCTGTGTCGGTGATGCTAATTGTGCCGCTTGGTATCTTAGGGGCGGTGATAGCGGCCACGTTGGCCGGCAAAGCCAATGATATTTACTTCCAAGTAGGCTTGTTAACCACAGTCGGCTTGGCTGCAAAAAATGCCATTTTGATTGTCGAGTTTGCGCTGCAGCGGGTGAGTCAAGGCTTGTCGCTCGTTGAGGCGGCGCTTGAGGCGTTACGCTTGCGGTTGCGCCCCATTCTGATGACGTCACTGGCCTTTGTGTTTGGTGTCGTGCCATTAGCCATTGCTTCCAGTGCAGGCTCAGGCGCGCAAAATGCGCTGGGGATCGCGGTCATTGGCGGCACTTTGGCTTCATCAATTCTCGCGATTGTCTTTGTGCCGTTGTTTTTTGTCTGGGTAGGACGTTTGACGGGGTTAGGGCGTCATCAGTCGCAAAGTCAAACTCACGATAACTCGAAAGCTGCGCAGCAGAACCACACTGTGACGGAGACTCAACCATGATCAGCATGAAGCGAAACACTCGAACTGAAGGCTCGTTCACACCGAGCCTGACTCCAGCAATCAAGGTGTTCAAACAGCTGCCGATGACGCTATTAGCGCTGGCGGTACTCAATGGGTGCTCTCTGGCACCGGAGGCGATGACACCTCAAGCGGATGTGCCGCAGACCTATGATGCCACGACACGAGTTGCCCATCAGAGCGGCTCTGAGCAGGCAAGCTCCGGGCAGGCGAGTTCTGAAGCATCCACTGCGTTGCAGTGGCAGCAGTTAAGCGATGATCCGCTGTTACTTCAGTTGCTGCAAGAAGTTCGGCAGCAGCATCGGAGCTTGCAGCAAGCTCGGATCACCTTGGCGCAATTGGCGACCTCGGTGGATAGCGCCAGTGCCGCGCGTTTGCCAGTGCTAGGCTTGGCTGCCGATCAAAGCCGCCAACGCGTGGCTGCGGATTTAAGCACCACCGGCAGTGGGCAAATTCAACAGCGATTGAATGCGCAAGTGGGGATTAGCGCGTTTGAGCTGGATTTATTTGGCCGGGCCGCCAATGCTGAGCAAGCGGCGCAAGCGCAGTTTTATGCCGAGGCTGCAACGCTGCGAGCGACCGATTTGACCATCAGTACCGCCTTTGTCAGTCAGTATTTGACGTTACAATGGCATCAACAACAGCAACAGTTGGCGGCTCGAACTGTCTTGAATTTACAAGAGCGCCTAGCGCTGATCACCGCGCGAGCCGAGGCGGGAGTCGACAATGAATTGGTGTTGGCTCAGGCCAAACGTGAGCTTGCGGCCACGCAAGTCAGTTTGGCGCAGGCTGAGGTGTTGGTTGCACAAGATGTGCATGCTTTAGAGCAGATGTTACGCCGTACGCTCACTGACGCTGAAATCGGCCGGATGCAACAAGCGCTGAGCCAGCTCAAACCTGTCTCAGCCGGTTTGCCAGCAGATTTAATGCTGCAGCGACCTGATGTGATGGCGGCTGAGCAACGCTTGCGCGCGACAGAAGCCAATATCGGCATTGCCCGTGCCGCTTATTTCCCATCCATTCAACTCACGGCGACTGCGGGCAGTGCTTCGACAGAATTGAGCAATTTATTCCAAGGAGGCAGCGGCAGTTGGAGTTTTAGTCCACGGCTTGATTTACCCTTGTGGGATTTTGGTGCGCGAGCCTCCCAAGTGGAACGAGCGGAATTGGCACGAGATCTGGCGGTATCGCAATATCAAGCCACTGTTGAGCAAGCGTTTCGAGAAGTGGCCGATAGCTTGAGTAGCTTAGAATACGGCACGCTTCAATTGACTGCCGCAAAGGAGCAGCATCAACAGGCGATGCAGGTATTGCAACTCACTCAGCAGCGAGAAGCGGCGGGCCTTGATAGTGCGCTTGCTCGGCTCGATGCCCAGCGCAGCTGGTATACTGCTGCCTCGCAACAGTTGGCTCAGGAGTTTCAGTTGCAACTGGCAAGACTCACCTTGTTTAAAGCGGTCGGTGGTGAACAAGAACTCGGTGCAGACGCTGTTGCCAAGGCGCCAACAGTCACTCAGTAGCACCGCAATCTTTGCCACGCCTTGTCTTGCTGGCTCGATTGCTGGTTCGTCGATTGATGGAACGTCGATGAATGGAACGTCGATGAATGGAACGATAGGAGCCTAGATTATTAGGGTATGACAAGTTGGCTGCTGATATCCGTTGCGGTTCGCGGCATCAGCAGCCAACAGTTTTTGAATTTTTCTGGTAGATTATGTCAGGTGTGAATGTAGTCTCGGAGTCTGTGATGGAAAATAAAGCCAAACGCCACCCTAATCCCGCACGGGCGGAAGCGCGTCGTCAGCAAGTGTTGACTGCGGCGGCTGAGTGTTTTCGGCGCAAGGGATATCACAGTGCAAGCATGGCCGAAATTTCGAAAACGGCAGGCATGAGCCCAGGCCATATCTACAACTACTTCGTCAGCAAAGATGCGATTATTGAGGCCATTATTGAACAGCAAATGGTTGAAATGTTCGAAATTTTTGCCAGCCTGCAAGCCAAACCCGGTGTTTTGATCGATGTGATGATTGCAGGAGCATCCGAAGGGGTCTGCAATAAACTGGATCCCGCTTTGGCTTCACTGAAGTTAGAAATGTTGGCCGAAACTGCGCGTAATGAAAAAATTGCCGACATGCTTCGGTGCGTCGACAGCCAAGCAAGAACTCGGTTTTTAGCGATTTTGCAAAGCGAACGCAGCCTGATTAAACATGAACCTGAAGCGCAGTTACAAGCGCGGATCGCGGTCATGTTTTCTCTATTCGATGGCTTGTTAATCCGACAAGCATTGCAACCTGGTTTGACGGTAGAACAAGTCATGACGGCACTTGCACCGACGCTGCGGACTTTATTATCTCCGTTTTAAATTTCATGGGGTCAGAGTCGTTGATTTCGACGGTGGTTCAATGACTCTGACCCCAGTTGGAAAAAGGAACAAGCATTGTATTGGATTGCTATATTTGGCCTGTTATTGCTGTACTTTAGTGCGCGCATGATCCGCGACCCGCAAGGCTTTGCAAAAGGGATTGTGTGGTTCAGTCAGCAGTGGTTCTTTCATCCATTTGAAATCCTCAGTCGGGCGCTAGCGGGATTGGTGATGTTGGTGTTTGCTGATGAAACCCGTATGCCGCTGATGTTCACGGTGCTTGGTTATGGTTTATTAATAGTGGCCGCAGGGTTAGCCTTGACTCCACCATCGCGCCATCGCCAATTTGCTGTGTGGTCAGCCAGCGCTTTTGCCACCTATTTCCGCCTGATTGGCGTATTGACTATCCCGCTGGCTTTGCTGTTGCTGTATGGGGCCGTGCCATTCGTATCGGCTTCATAATTGTTCGCTTTCATAATTGTTCGGCTGCATGGCTGGCGGTTTTCAGGCCGTTTGAGCGCG
>CAZIPG010000065.1:0-5501 GCA_964540955.1 uncultured Rheinheimera sp. | reverse complement strand
CGCTTTCATAATTGTTCGGCTGCATGGCTGGCGGTTTTCAGGCCGTTTGAGCGCGCTAGCTGAGGGATGCCACAAAAAATTTTTGAAAATTTGTCACAGTTCCTTGGGCTGACGGTACTTCGTTGAACAAGCATATGCAATCCGCATCTGTTGTCAGCCAGTGCCAAGGCAACCCAAGGAGCCACACAATGTTGAAGCCAATTTTTAAAGCAATATTTAACTGTCAAAACAAACCCAAAGCGGTGTTCATCGCATTATGGGTAACGCTGATTTGTCTGTGGAATCAAGCAAGTCATGCTGAGACGCCAAGTTTTAAAAGTTTCTCGGTGACGGTTTATGCACCAGAGCCATCTCATTCTGGCCAGTCTACCCAGACCCGGTCTATCGAGACCCAGTCTATCGAGACCCGGTCTATCGAGACCCAACCCCAACATGCGCCAGTTTTATTAATTCCTGGGCTTATGTCCGATGGCCGTATTTGGCAGGGCACTGTGAGTGCACTGCGCGCGCACCATGAGGTGCATGTCGTGCATATCGCCGGTTTTGCCGGAAAACCGGCGATTGATGGCCCTTTGTTGACGCAAGTTCAAACGGAGTTACTCACCTACATCAAACAACAACGACTGCAGCAGCCGATAGTGATTGGTCACAGTCTGGGTGGTTTCTTGGCGTTTGCTTTAGCAAGTCAAGAACCAACCCTGATCGGTCCCATCGTTGCCGTGGATGGCTTGCCATACCTTGCTCCTGTCTTTACTCGGGATGCCAATACCCAAGTCGGCCAAATGCAAACGCAAGCGCAGCAGTTGCAACAGTATTATCAACAAGCGACTTCGGAACAATTTAAAGCCATGATCCAGCAAGGGCTTTTTATTCAAGCGACGGCAAAGGCGGATACCGACACTGTGTTAGCCATGGCCATGGCATCGGACCGCACCACCGTCGGGCAAGCCATGTATGAGCTTCTGACCACCGATTTAAGATCTGAAGTCCAGAAAATTCAGCAACCTGTGTTGCTGTTGGGGGCTGGCGGTGCCTTGCCAAGCGCAGCAATGCGTCCTGCGGTTGCAGCACTTTATCAACAACAAATTGCTACTGTACCTAAAGCGAGGCTTGTCTTTAATTGGCAGTCACGGCATTTTATGATGCTGGACTCACCCGAGTGGATGTTGAATGAAATCAAGAAGTTCTTGCAGGAGGCCTCATAATGAACCATCCAATTGAAATGACGTTAGTGCCTGATGTTTTAGCATCGATGCAAGGGAATACCGCAGCTTTTGAGCGTTTGGTGAATCGTTGTAGAGCCAGTGTCGCCAGTATCTCATTGGCAATTCTGAAAGACTTGGATGCTAGCGAGGAAGTGGCGCAAGAAGTATTCATATATGTGTGGCAGCAGCTCAATACGCTGAAAGAACCCAGCAGTTTTTTACCTTGGGTGCGGCAAATTACACGCTATCGTGCCTATAACTATCTGCGAGATAATCGGGTCAGTTCCACATTGCGGGGTGAGGAAGCTGAGCTGTTGTTGGCTAGTTTTGCGGACCCAGATGCTTGTCTCAGTCAGAATTATGAGCGCAGCGAGCAAACGTTGATCATGGCCGATTTTATTGATGCTTTACCCGATGACAGTCGAGAAATTGTGTTGTTGTATTACCGGGAAGAGCAATCGAGCCAACAGGTCGCCGAACTATTGGGGCTGAGTGAAGCCAACGTTCGCAAAAAATTACAGCGTGTGCGCGAGAGCCTGAAAATAGAACTGTTGGCCAAATATGGTTCGATGGTCCTGTCCACTGCACCAGGGTTTGGCTTTACAGCACTCATTATGGCCAACGTATTGGCTGCACCGCCGGTCGCCGCGGCCACAGCCAGTGTTGCGGCGAGTCAAACTTCAGGTGCTGGCAAAATGGCGACAATGTTTGGTGGCGCAATGATAGGCGCAGGGATTGCCGCCTTGGTGACCTACTTCAGCATGCGGCCAGCACTCAAGGCTGCTGATAGTGAACAAGAACGGGCCTTGCTGCGCCGATTACGCAGCCAAACGATCGGCTTCATCTTGCTGATGGGCGTGGTGCTGACACTCGCTTATGAGTTGACCCGCGGCAGTTTCGCGCCGATGGCGGCGATGACCGTTTTGTTGTTGGGGATCATCGCCAGTTCGCTGCGGCTTTATCAGATCATTGGCCCGCGGTTATTGCGCCAAAGGTTGAATGATCCGCAAGAAGCGCGTAAACAACAGCGCCAACTTTGGGGCTGTGTGATTGGCACGATCGGAGGCGCTATCGCCGGTTATGGCGGTATGATTAGCGGTCTGATTGCCTCGGGGCGTTGGTAGTTGCACGTCGCCAAAATTGCCACCATGACTTTGTCTGGGTCGGTGTTGGTGGCGTGGTGATGCTCGGCGTTGGATGCAGTTGACTGAGATCGACCGCCACAGAGCCCGGAATTTTCCAATCCTCCAGAGTCCAGGCTGTCGGGCTGGTCATGGCATTGCTGGGTGGTTGCTGTGCCGCGGTTTCTTTGGCAAGGCGAAACGCCCAGGCTGCAACTGGTGGGCCTAAAGTCTCAAATAAGGTTACGGCACCGAGCACAATCGCGCTGATGAGTGCCGCTTGCTCTGGGACTAAGCGGGCACTGGTTTGAGTTAAACCGATGGCTAAACCGGCCATCGGGATCAGCAGCAATCCGCTGGCTGTGGCTTTGGGCCAGCGCACGCCTTGCCATCGTAATGCCACGGCAACCATACTGGTTTTCAGTACACTTCGCAGCACAACAAGAGCAATAATCACACTGGAAAATTGCCAGAGATCGGCCAAGTGTAAGTTAGCCCCCGCATAGACAAACAAGGCAATAAAAAATAATTCAAAAGCACTGCCGAATTCGATGGCCGACACCACAACCTCTCTTTCGATACTGCGGACCACAATGCCTACCAATAACGGGGCGAACAGTGCTGACAATTTCAGTTGTTGTGCCAACCCCAACGTTAACATCAAGGTCCCGACGACTAAAGCAACTTTGTATTGTGCTGCTTTGTGGGTTCGGGAGGTTAAAAAATGCAAGAGTAAGCCCATCACTAAGCCCAATAATGCAGAGCCGCCGAGTAAATACATGGGTTGCAATACCACGGTCGTCAGGGTGGCTTGTTCTTTCAACAATAGCGCAGGAATAACTAGCACAAAGGCTAAAAAAGACCACAGATTATTCAGTGCAACCAATGTTTTGGCGGACTCGGTGACAGGCCCTTTAGCGCCCACTTCATGGGCCACGTGCAACAACACTGCGGGCGAGGATGAAATTAAAATGGCCGCGATCACGGCTGCAATCACAGGTGGAAATTGTAGCAACCATAACAAAGCGAACACGCCACTGAAGCTCACAATGGCTTCTGCCAATGAAGTGACTAATAAACCAAGATTTTGGCGAATGAAGCGCAAATCCAACGAAGTGCCCAGTCGATATAAAATCAGGGCGAGCGCAATATCAATTAAAATTCTCGCATGTTGTAACGCCGCTTCATTGAGTAATCCTAAACCGCCGGGACCAATCAGAAAGCCAACAATCATAAAGCCAGTAATACTGGGCAACCAAGACCATAAATGCGCTAAGTAGCCGCCAATAGCGCCGACTACTAAGAGACAGCCAAACGCCAGCAGTGGGCTCATATGGAGCCATTCGGTTGGCAAAAAAGCCATGCAAATTCCTTAAAAAAACTGAAGTCACAGCAGTTAGTCTGTGTTTCTTGCAATAAATTCCACAGAAAATTGGCCTAAGTCGCCAAATTGGAGGGTGATGTGTTGCCGCAGCGGGAATTCTAACACTCCTGCGTAGGAGCCGGTGATAAGCTTTTGACCCGCCGAAAGGTCGATTTGATGGCTGGACAGGAAATTGACCAACCAGTGCAAAGGCAGGCGCGGATCAGTGTTGGGATGTTTGCCCTCGTAATGTTGCACGAGAGGTGATGCTTCAGTCGGATGCTCGATGCTGCAAGCAATAGGGAACTGTGCCAGTTCCATTCCTTGGATCGCAGGCCCTAAGCATAAGCCTTGGTTAAATAGACCGTCCGCCAATTGATCGAGAAAACCAGCCCCGGCCTCTGGCAGATAACGTGTTTGGATCAGTTCTAGTGCCAGATGGGTACTGCCAATTGCGAGGTGAATGTCTTCAATCGAGTATGGGCGAACTCGGGCGGGCAATGCGTGCTTCAGCACATAACAAAGTTCAGGTTCAACCCGAGCAAGGCCTTGCGCTGAAGGCCAAATGGGGCATTGGGTGACGGCGGCTGAAGTTACTGTTGTTGTCTCTGAAGCCAGCAATGGCGCAATAACCCAGCGCTCTGGGCTTGGCATGCCACATTTCCAGCCGACAATAGCGTCACCTAACAATGAAATGACCGCTTGTTGAGTGGCGAATGCATCCGCAAGGTTCAGCGGCCGCTGAGTTAATAAAGTGCCGAGTCGACCATGTCGCCGCCTTTGCGCTAATTCATTGATTAACGTTGCGGATATTTTAATCTGTGGTGACATATAAAACCCTGTTCAGCCAAAGCCAACTCGGCCAATGCCGCAGTGAATGACATCGAATGTAGCACAAGAAATGCGCTGACAGCAGTTTGATCATTGTGAATGAATGTGAATTGGAGCGGGCGATGGGAATCGAACCCACGGCACCAGCTTGGGAAGCTGGGGTATTACCATTATACGACGCCCGCGCATCGAGTTGGTGCTTAGAAAGCAAGACGAGTCTCGCAAAATTCAGCAGTAAACTCAATAGGCGCTTGCTGAAGGTTAGTGAGGTTGCTTAGTTTCTGAGCAGCAGGGTTTGCCCTAGATGGACGACGACAGACTTGCTCGCGAGCTTTGACCAAGCAAGATTGAATCTTCAGTAAAAATAAAGCCCTCAGCAATTGAGGGCTTTATAGTCGAGTTACTTATGCAATAAGCTTAGCGCTTAGAAGAAGCTCTTCTTGAATTCAACACCAATAATCCGCGGTTCGTTAACGAAACCGGTGTTGTTGTTGAAGTCGATAGCGCCTTTCACGTTGTCTTCGTTGGTGATGTTGCGGCCAAATAATGCCACTTCAAAGTTACCATCGTAGTTCATGTACCCTACGCGTAAACCCGCTTCCATGTTACCGTTAGTTTGGAACTCTTCGGCTTCATATAAGAACAGGTTGGTTTTGCCTTGCAGCGCAACGTCACCGTAAATATAGATTTCACCTGATTGCACTGGGAAATCATAACGGCCGTTAAACGTCAGGATAGTTTCTGGTGCTTGTGGGAATGGGTTGCCATCAACAAAGGCACGGCCTTGCGCATTTAATGGATCTGTTGGGGTACATTGGCCAGAACCACAAGTCGCAACTAACAAATCAGAGTCTTTCAACTCAGTTTTGTTATAGCTAAAGCCTGCGCCTAACGTTAAGTTGGCCAGTGCACGCCAATCCGCATCCACTTCAAAACCATACCCTGTACCTTTATCAGCGTTTAACAGTGCGTTGCCTTGAG
>CAZIPG010000064.1:1468-14462 GCA_964540955.1 uncultured Rheinheimera sp. | reverse complement strand
TAATTTGTAGTGTTTCATTGCCCTTCATCCCCGGTGTGGTGTTGCTCTAATTATGAGTTGTGCGCTCCATACCCATAGGCATGAAGTATGACAACCTTGCTATTTCTAAGTGGAACAGCGCAACTACACAACATGAATACGTATTCATAATGCGCCGTGACAGTGCAGTCCGATGTTGGCTTGCACTACCCCTGTGCAAATTGTTGAAACAAAATACAGCAGTTCACTAGAAATGCACCAAAACTCAACGAATTGATGCGATATGCCTATAAAGAAATAGCACAACTTTTTTCGAGGTGAGTGAAAAAAACCAGTAAAAATCGTGTTTTTTTTCAACATTCTGTCGGATCAGTGCTGAGACTGTACATTGAGCATTTTGACGTTACGGCGCAGTGACAATTCCGCCGCTGGCGCGGAATGAATTTTTATTGCATACGTATGCATTTCAAGCTGCTTTTAGCTGAAAATTTAAGCCGCAAATAACAGTCACCGTGCTTTGCTGACGGTGAGAATTCAGACTATTTCAAAACGCTGACTATCTTGATAAAAAAACGGAGCTGCAAAGCTCCGTTTTTATCATCACAACCGGTTTATCATGACAACCGATTTACGTTTGGAACAAGCGGCACAGCCTGCTACCAAATTTTCACGCGCTGCTCTTCAGGTCGATACATCCCATCGCCAGGCTTCACATCATAAGCCTGATAGAATTCTGGCATGTTCGACAAAATCCCCAGCACTCGATACATACCTGGTGAATGTGGACCAGTAATAATTTGCTGACGCAGAGCTTCATCGCGAGCCTTCGTGCGCCAGACTTGTGACCAGCCGATAAAGAAGCGTTTTTCGCCAGTAAAGCCATCAATCACAGGGGCAGTTTTCCCCGCAAGCGAATTTTTATAAGCGCGATAAGCCACTGTTAACCCACCTAAATCCGCGATATTTTCACCTAAGCTCAAAGCACCTTGGATATGCAGATCATCGATTGGGTTATACCCATTGTATTGGTCAATCATCAGCTGAGCGCGTTGTTTAAACTGACTTTCATCATCGGGAGTCCACCAATCGCGCAAATTGCCATCCCCATCCGAACGACGACCTTGGTCGTCAAATCCATGAGTGATTTCATGGCCAATTACCCCGCCAATGGCGCCGTAATTCACCGCATCATCTGCTTCCACATCAAAGAATGGGGGTTGTAAAATCGCTGCTGGGAATACAATCTCGTTCATCGTCGAGCTGTAGTAAGCGTTCACTGTTTGTGGTGTCATACCCCATTCTTCGCGATCAACAGGTTTTCCTAAGCGGGCAATCATCCGTTGATACTCACAGTGATTGCTGCGTTTGACGTTGCCTACTAAATCGTCGGCTTTGATACTTAAGCAGCTGTAGTCACGCCACACATTGGGATAACCAATTTTGGTATTAAACTTTTGCAGCTTCATTTGCGCTTGTTGCTTGGTCTCTGGACTCATCCACTCTAATTCATTGATCGATTGCTCAAACGCTACGCGTAAGTTCTTGATCATTTGGTCCATACGCTCTTTCGCTTCAGGCTTAAAGTGTTTCTCGACATAAATTTTGCCGACCATAAAACCTAAAGCATCATCGATAGCAACCACGGCACGCTCTTCCCGCGGTTTCTGCTCTTGCAAACCACTCAGCACTCTGCCATAAAAATCAAAGTTGGCTTGTTCGAATTGACTGCTCAGCAGTGCGGATTGACTGCGCAGTAAATGGAATTTCAAATACAACTGCCAGTCTTGCAAAGATACTTCAGACTGAATTTTGGCAAAGTTCGTTAAGTAATCAGGTTGACGTACCACAACTTCTGTCGCTTTACCCAATTCTGCGGCATTGAAAAACGCGGCCCAATCAAAACCTGGCGCAAGCTCAGAGAGCTGAGCAATGGTCTTTTTGTTATACGTTTTGGTACGGTCACGATTTTGTACTCGGCTCCAATGCGCATTGGCAAGTTTGGTTTCGATAGCAAAAATTTTCTCGGCCGCTTTGGTGCCATCCGGCCATCCGGCTAGTTCCCAAAATCTTGCAATTAACCATTGATACTGTTGTTTAATTTTTTCCGATTTTTCATCGGTTTTGAGGTAATAATCACGATCGGGTAAACCTAAACCAGATTGGTTGACCCCCGTGATATATTGGGTGGAATTCTTTTGATCTTGGCCAACATACACAGCCACAGGTGAACCATAACGCTCAGCTTGTAATTGGCCCCATAAAGTAGCCAATTGTGCATGATTGGTTAAACCGTCAATTTTTGCCAGATCGGCGGTTAATGGGGTTAAGGCTAACTTCTCAATGGTTGCCGTATCCATAAATGCACGGAACATATCGCCAATTTTTTGCGAATCAGACCCGACATCACCCGGTTTTGCAGCCGCCTCTTTGACAATTTGCAACACATGCTTGCTTGATGCGTCACGCAGCTCATCAAAACTGCCCCAACGAGATTTATCCGCTGGAATTTCAGTTTTCGCCAACCAATTGCCATTCACATAACGGAAGAAGTCATCTTGCGGTTTCACCTGAGTATCGAGATTGCTCAGATAAATACCCGATTTTAATTGAGGGGTTTCTGCCACCACTGCCGGTGCAGCTGCCACTTCCTTCGTTGGCGCAGGCGCTTTATCACAAGCGGTCAGGCCGAGGGCAAGCGCTACACCAAGCGCAATCATTGTTTTATTTTTCATGAAATTATCCTATCGCAAGCAAATCAAACAAGGTTATCACTCAGTAAATTTTTCGGCTCATGGCCCACCAATTCAATAAAATTGGCACGCGGATGCCTGACATGGCTTGAAAAAGCAAAATGCTCGGTTGCTGCTGAATGAAATTTGAATCGAGTGTAGAGGGTTGAACTTGATTGTCTAGAGCTTGACCGCTTAACACCGCCCGATCTGCGACCAAAAGCTGAATAAGCGCCACGAGCAACGAGTCGTTAATTGACTAACGACTCGATTGATTGCCTGACAATCCAGCAGAAAATGGTGATTGCTGTTAGACCCGGAACAAAGCCGCTTGTTGCGAAATTCTGGCGGCAAGCACCGCCAAAGATTCACTGGCTTCCGCACTTTCTTTGGCACTGCGGCTGACTTCAGTGATACTGTGACTAAACTCGGTAATATTTTGATTAATATCTTCCGCCACAACCGTTTGTTGCTCGGTCGCAGCAGAAATTTGCGTATTCATATCCACAATACTGCCGACTGCTTGCTTGATTTCCGCCAGTACACCACCAGCGGCCGTAGCATTGGTCACGCTGTGCATTGCTTGCGTTTGTGAAACTTCCATGGCATCCACCGCTTCTTTTGCTGAAGTTTGTAGGCTCGCCATCATGACTCGAATAGATTCGGTCGCTTTATGTGTGTTGGTTGCTAACGTGCGAACCTCATCCGCCACCACGGCAAAACCTCGGCCAGCCTCGCCTGCACGCGCGGCCTCAATCGCAGCATTCAACGCCAATAAATTAGTTTGTGCCGCAATGCCTTGGATCACACTCAAAACCTGACCAATCTTTTCTGATTCCGTATTTAAAGTGGTGATCACTGCCGCAGCATTGCCGACGGTGGATGACAATTGATTCATCATATCGACATTTGAATTGACTTGCTCATACCCTAATTGCGTTCTGCTATCGGCGTCTTGCGCTTGATTCGATGTGGCTTGAGCACTTCTGGCAACTTCCGCAATCGCCATCGACATTTCATTGACGGCTGTCGCAATCAGGTTGGCATGATGCTCCTGCGAAAATGCGGTGCTGCTGACACTTTTACTGATCGCACTCATTTGCTCAGCGGCCGCAGCCAAACTGACTACCGCTTGACTTAGCTCCTGGAAAAATTGTTGTACTTTTTCTACGGTATGATTAAACGCCTGAGCAGTTTGCGCAATTTCATCTTCGCCCACCACTCCTGCACGTAAGCGTAAATCGGCATGATCGCCGACTGCAATCACAGTTGCTCGTAATGAAGATAATGGTATGGAAATAGACCGAGACACCATAAAAGCCAAAATACTTAAAACGACGACCACCACCAAAACCAACAGACTAAACACCCATCGGGTATCCACTAAGGTTTCTTGCGCCACATTGACAAACTTATTGGATTCAGTCAGCTGAAGTTGGATCAGTTCATCTAGAGCTTTACTGAGTGGATCTGCTGTTTTATAAAGTTGCTTGTTAAACTGAGCATTCTCTATCTGCGTTAATGTTTGACTGGCAAGCCCTTGTTGATACTCCGCGATTTGTTGCCGCCAATTGGCAATCAGCGGTTCAGTGTTGGCAATCAAGCGTGCTTCTTCAGCTGTCAGCTGTGTATTACGATAGGCCTGCCATTGGTTCATCGCTTGTTGCTCTGCCTGTGTGATTGCTGAACTTGCTTCACTCGCGCTGAGTAAGCCTGCCCGATGCTTATGTAGAGTATCGACAACGACCACTGCAAAAGCATCTGAGACTTGTTTGATTTGCTGTAAGGGTTTCACGCGATCGACATACAAACTATCGACCCCTCGGGCTAATTGCGTCATATTGCTCAGCGCCGCAATACATAAGCCAATCAATACGATTAGAGGCAATGCGGCGAGCACCGCCAAGCGACTACTGACCTTAAATTGATTCAACATTGAGTCCACTCCTCGCGCTGGCTATTGATTCACTTTTGTCTTTAATTTTTAGACACTAATTTTTAGCGTAGCCGAGGATTTTGGTGCTGTCGTTTTTTTAACCAGAAAACTTACTTTTCTGTGCTTTCGTATTGGGATGATTGCGTTTTGAGCCATTTTTCAGGATGATGCGTAAAACTCAAAAAAAGGAATTGAAATCATGTCAGAAAGTTTACTTGCCTCTATTGCTGGTTTACCAAATTTCCTCAGCTTTTTTATTCTTGCAATTGTATTAATCTTATTGTTTGCAAGGATTTACAGCTGGATCACTCCCCATGATGAGTTTGGTTTGATCCGCGCCAATAACCCTGCTGCTGCGATTGCTTTTGGTGGCGCTATTGTGGGCTTTGCTTTGCCATTGGCAAGCGCGATCACGCATTCGGTTTCATTAGCCGACTGTGCCATTTGGGGGGCTATCGCATTAGTTGTGCAATCGCTCACCTTCTTAGTGGTCCGTATCACTGTGAAGCAATTACCTGAACGCATCACTCAAGGTGAAGTCGCAACAGGTATTTTTTCCGCCTGTTGCTCAATTGCGATTGGCCTCGTGAATTCAGCCAGTATGACTTTTTAAGGGAATAAACCAATGTCGACTCGATTCAAACGCAGCCGCAAAGCGGCGTTGATGGTGATGGTCCCAGCGGCCACCACGTTCTTATTGGCCAGCTGTGCGCGCGAAGAACCTGTTGAAACTGCGGTCTATGAAACGGCTGAGCAATGTGCTGGGTTTTACAACCCTGAACAATGCTTAGCTGAATTCAACGCAGCAAAAGCACTGCACCCACAAGTTGCGCCGAAATATACCGACCAAGCGGCTTGCGAAACGGATTTCGGCGTTGGTAATTGTGAAGTGCCTGCCAGTACAGCAACCACCGCAGCCGGCCCAACAACTGCAGCCACCTCATCGAGCGGCAGTTTCTTCATGCCGATGATGATGGGCTTTATGGCTGGCCAGTTGATGAATGGCGCCAACAAAGGCAATTTGCAATCACAGCCACTCTATAAGTCGCGGGATGATAACTCCACGTTCCGTACCGCCAACAACCAACCGGTTTCACGATTCACAGGCCCAGTGAAAGTCATGCCCTCTCGCATGGTGCCGCAACCTGGCAAAATGGTGCAACGCGGTGGTTTTGGTGCCCAAGCTCAGCGCCGTAGTGAGCAAAGTAGTAGCGGTGGCTAATTTCGAATGAAAAAGATTCAGTGTGAAGAGCGCCCAGGATGGCGCAACTATGCCGAGAGCGTCGGATTCAACTTCCACACCTTCGATGGTGAACCTTATTGGGACGAATCAGCTTATTATCAATTTAGCATGGCGCAAATTGAAAACGACCTCGAAGCGCCGACCGAAGAATTGCATGAAATGGCGCTGTCATTGGTGCCGGACATTCTGGCCGATGAGCAAAAGTTACAGCAATTAGCAGTGCCTGAGGCCTATTGGGATTGGCTAAAAGCATCCTATCAAAGCTCGCAGCCGCATCTGTATGGCCGCCTCGATTTAGCCTACGATGGTAATGGGCCAGCAAAACTACTGGAATTGAACTACGACACGCCTACGTCATTGTTTGAAAGTGGTTTTTTCCAATGGGTTTGGTTGGAAGATCAGTTGCTGCGGGGCAAATTGCCAAGCAATGCCGACCAATTCAACTCATTACAAGACCAATTGGAGCATCGCTTCGCCAATATGGAACTGGCGCAGCCATGCTATTTTACTGCGGTCAGTGACAACATCGAAGATAAAGGCACGGTAAGTTATTTGCTGGATATTGCCCAGCAAGCTGGTGTCGATGCCCGATTTATTGGCCTTGAAGAAATTGGCGAAATTGATGGCCAGCTGGTAGACCCTGATAATTTCCCAATCCAAGCCATGTTTAAGCTGTATCCATGGGAATTTATGGTGCGGGAAGAATTTGGCAAGCATCTCCTGACCAGTAAAACGCAATGGTTGGAACCTGCTTGGAAAATGTTGTTGTCCAATAAAGGCATATTGCCGTTACTGTGGCAAAAATATCCCAATCATCCCAACTTACTGCCGGCCTTTTTCGAAACGCCAAGCTCGCAACCCTTAACTGCAGGCTGGGTGCGCAAGCCACTTTACTCCCGTGAAGGGGCGAATATTGAGTTAGTGGATGCCCAAGGTCAGCGTTTGCAAGTCGATGGGCCCTACAATGATGCGCCTTTTATTCGCCAAGCATTCCATGCTCTGCCTAAGTTTGATCAGAGTTATACGCTGATTGGCTCTTGGGTGGTGGGTGATAGCGCAGCAGGGATTTGTATCCGCGAAGATAACACGCTCATTACCAAAGATAGTTCGCGGTTTTTACCGCATATTATTTTGGATTAATGCCCAAAACACGCCCTACCGACTAAAGCCTCAGCCACCTGAGGCTTTTTTTATCACCGGATGACTTCGATACGATTCGCTAGCATTTGCAAAAATTTTTATATTTCATCTACTTATAATTAAATTGCTTAAATACAGAATATTAATTCACCATATATGGATTAATAATCAAAGCAAGTGATAATGAAAAACCAAAGAAACGCCAGTTAAATTCAGTAAATTTTCTAGGAAATACCGGGAATTCCATATTTTTTTTGATGGATATTTATCCACTTTTCCATTAAAGTACGCCCACTTTGCGATCATCAACTCTGAGTCGGTTGACTAGCCTTGCTGTCATTCGGTGAAACCTTCCCGACCGTCTTGAGATCAGATCGCAACCGCCCATGTTTCATCGATTTGTCATACAAAATCGAGATGCTTGAACTTATTGCTAGAAGGAACCAAACAGAGCGTGCGTACTACTGAAATTGTTGATGGATTTCGCCAATCGGCCCCTTATGTCAATGCACACCGTGGCAAAACCTTCGTGGTGATGCTCGGCGGTGAAGCCATGCAGCAAGCTGGCTTTCGCAGTATTATCAATGATATCGCTTTGTTAAATACGCTTGGGATCAAAATCGTTCTCGTGTATGGCGCTCGACCGCAAATCAATCAAGCACTCAATCAAGCCGGACTGACTGCGCAATACCACAATCGCATTCGTGTCACTGATGATGACTCGTTCCGCTTAATAAAGCAGGTTGCTGGGGCTTTACAGCTCGATATTACCGCGCGGTTGTCGATGAGTTTATCCAATACCCCCATGCACAATGCACAGATTAACGTGGTGAGTGGCAATTTCGTCATCGCACAGCCACTCGGGGTTGATGAGGGTGTCGATTATTTTCATAGCGGGCGTGTGCGTCGCATCGATGTCGCCGGTATTCGTCGTCAGCTCGATCAAAACTGTATTGTGTTAATGGGGCCGATAGCCGCTTCAGTCACCGGCGAGAGCTTTAATCTGACGGCGGAAGAAATTGCCACGCAAGTCGCGATTAAACTAAAAGCCGATAAAATGATTGGTTTCACCGATGAAGGCGGCATTATTGACGAAGATGGCGAAATTATTGCTGAATTGATGCCTAATTATGCCGAAGCCATGATGACTAAACTGGAAGAACAGCAAACCGCTTGCACTTCTACCTTGGCATTTTTACATGCGGCCATTACCGCAAGCCGTGCAGGTGTTTCGCGTTGCCATTTAGTGTCCAGTTCAATCAATGGTGCACTGCTGCAAGAGTTATTCTCGCGAGATGGTATCGGGACGCAAATTGTCACCGAAGCAGCAGAGCGGTTAAGGCTCGCCACCATCAATGATATCGGTGGTATTTTGGATTTGATCCGACCGCTGGAACAACAAGGTTTGTTAGTGCGCCGATCACGGGAACAGCTGGAAATGGAAATCGATCAGTTTGTCGTGATTGAACGCGATGGCCTGATCATCGGCTGTGCTGCCTTATATCCGTTTCCAGAGGAGAATGTTGGCGAATTTGCCTGCTTGGCGGTACATCCGAACTATCGTGACGCTGATCGCGGCACTTTGTTGCTCAAGCACATCATTCAAATTGCCCGCCAGCGCAAATACTTTACTTTATTTGCCCTGACCACCCGATCAATTCATTGGTTCTTGGAACATGGTTTTGAACTGAAGGATGTCGAGGATTTACCGGCGAAAAAACAACAGCTCTACAACTATCAGCGTCGCTCTAAAATCTTAGCCTTGGATTTACGTTAAGCGAGTTGCGCTGACCACAGTTCTGCCGATCTTGCCGCCAGCGCCGCGCATTGCGCAGCGGCGGCAAGATCTTTTTTTAAGGGGCGATAGTTGGCAGACGCATGATATAAGTTAACTTCCCTTCCTTTTGCATATCAGTCACAAAATTCAGGATCACTTGTTGCAGTATTGCATCAAAGCCGGCATCAATCGTGGTAGGCGCAACATTGGGAAATGGTGCATCTTGATTGCCAATCGTGGTATGTAAGGCATGTTTATAGGTTTTTTGTTGTTGACCGCTGGCATCGGTGTAGCTGATCGTGATGTCATAAAAATCAGTAACAACAGAACCTGAAGCCCCCAAAGTCAGGCCTGTCATAAAGCCTTTACTGGCTGCACTGCTGGTGTCTGCAATATTATTGACGGTGACCGTCAGGCTGAATGCTGTTGCAGTTGGGTCCACTTCCAACACACCGGTGCTGCGCAGCGCGTTCTCTACTTTCGCTTTCAACATATCATGCACAGCAGGCTTAGGCTCGCCGTTCGACCTGAACTCAACTGCAATTTTGGCTGGATGCTTTTTCGCCACTGATTTCACATCTGCAGCAGTCACTTTGACATAATTGGGGTCCACATAAGCCTTGGGGGCAATACAACCGGCCAACAAAGAAGCAGTGGCTACGAGCGTCAACATTTTCTTTAACATGCTAAATTCCTTGAGCAATTTATTATTTTATTTCGCAAAAACTTCGCGAAGGATGTGATTTATTCTCACCCATCCAGATTTACAAAAGCTCACAGTTTAGTCAAGTTAATGTCACAATGACAAAAATGGGTCCGAACGCATCTCGCCAAACCCAAGAGTTCTCTCAGCTAACTGAGAGAACCCGAACGCATTTGTTGCTCGGCATGGCGGTGATTGTAAAGCCGGATCGCAAGTACAATCAGCACTGTTGCAATCAAGGCTGACATCACATGATGCATCACTAAATGGCTGACAATAAAGGTGGGGATATCTTGCCAAGAGCTATCCATGGCAATAGCCACGATTAATTTGACGACCAACAGGGCATACACCCCCAGTTGCAGCCAAATGGCCGTCTTAAAAATAGTTTTTAGCCGTTGTTGGCTGCCCAAAGGTAATTGATGAGCAAACAAACGGTGGGCGACTAAAGCCAAAACAGCCAGAATGATGGTCAGTACCCCTAAACCTAATAATGAGGTTTTCGCCAGTACCGCACAAGCGGCATACCATGGAAGAATTGTTGGCATTTTGCTCCCTACATTTAAACACTGATCATAGAAACACTGGCGACTCGAACGCTAAACATTCAACAGCTGAAATTGAACGAAATGAAACGTTTGGCGCCAAGTCGTGTGGTGCGGATTGTAGCGATTGACACAGCGACTGCCATTTGTTGCGCGATAAGCCGTCAGAATAAAGCGCCTACTAACGCCTTCTGCTCAGCCTGCAAAGGGGTCGAGCTTTTTTACTGAGCTTTTTTACCGAGTTAACTTCGCCAACAAGCTAATTAGACGACGCGCTATTTTCGCCGAGCAGATTGCCGAATTTGCTGAACCACCTGTTGCGCTAAGGCCCTTGCGGTTGTCCATTTGCCGCCAGTGACTGTCAACAAGTGCTCTTGCCAGTTCATGGCATATTCGCGACTCGCCCGCGTCGCTTCATTACTGCCGCCTAGTAAAGGCCGTACGCCTGCAAACTCTCGTTCGATATCAGCAATATTACGTTGGCTAATGAAATAGTGGTTATACACTTTGAGCAAGTAATTGCGCTCTTGCTCGCTGCAACGGATGGGTTCAGCAATCGATTGCCTGACTTCCGTGGTACCGAGTAAGGTTTGCCCTTGATAAGGCAACACAAACACAATGCGACTTTCGCCAGGCACCTCCAACATGTGGCCATAGCGACTGATGGCTGGCAACAATAAATGACTGCCTCGAACCAAATCAATCGCTTGCGGCGGTTCAATCCCTGATTGTTCGAGCAGCAGATTACTCCAAGGCCCCGCAACATTAATCACTCGATCAAATTGCAGCCAACTGCCATCAGACCCCAGACGGATTCGGGCATCCGTTTTGACTTCAACCACTGGGCAATGTTGATGGATTTGCACGCCCATTTTTTGCGCTTGCTCAGCCACCCACAATCCCAGTTGCTGATCATGCATTTGACCATCAAAAAATAAATAAGCGCCTTTTAAACCCTCGGCTTGGATGTTCGGACTACACCGGATCGTTTGTACTGCATTGAGCCAGCGATGACGGCCAATCCCACGACGGCCAGATAATAAATCGTAAAGCCACAAGCCAATTTTGAGCTGCCAACGCGAGCGTCGACCATTCTGATAAATCGGATAGAGGATAGGTAATCGGCGAGTCAAACTCGGGGCTTTTTTGATCCACCAGCGGCGTTCCTGCAAAGCTTCATGCACTAAACGAAATTCGCCTTGCTCAAGGTAACGCAAGCCGCCATGCAGTAATTTACTCGAAGCGGCGCTGGTGGCTTTCATCAACTCATCGCGTTCAAATAGCTGCACCTGATGACCCGCCTGCGCTAATTGCCAAGCTGTGGTGAGCCCATTGATGCCGCCGCCGATCACCGCAATCTTCAAAATTTGGCCCCTTGCCTGCTAACTTACTGTTTAAGAAAAGCAAATTTACTCGATTTTGTAAAATATTACTGCATTTTTGCTGCACTTTTACGACATGAGTTGTACCGAAATCTCAGCGAGCCCTTTTTCTCAATTCACCAGCCACCGATGGCTGACAGTTGAACTAAAAGCCGCTACAGTAAAGTGTACCCAATAGCACCTTATATGGCGAAGGATATTCCACGGATGAATCAGCCTCTGTTTGGAGACAGCACCGTCAGTAAAGCAGTGAAAGAACTGTTGTATCGGATCCATGATGTCAATCCGTTGTCGCAATCCATCTATCAGCAAGCCGCGGTATTTTTCTCAGGGGTAGAACAACAGGCTATCGACACTTTACAACAACAACTGACCGAACTGCAGCAACGCTTAAATGAGGTCAACAAAAGTGCTCGTCCGAAAATTGAAAAACGCATGCTGGATTGCCAGAACGAGCTGAAAGATCTATTAAGACTCCAAGAGGAAAACCGCCTCGGTCGGATCCGCCAATTGAAGCAAACAGCCAAACATATTGTGGAAGCAGTCACTGGCGAAACGCCGTATGAATCGAATCAGCTAACTGCACGCATGCTAGGAACTATTCAATTGCTGTCGCCAACTCGTGGCAAAAACATTGCAGCAACGAACCAACGTCATAAGCATCTCTATAAAGCGGTGTTAGCACTAAGATTGCTTGACCAGTTGTTGGCTGATCAGCTGATTAAAAATCAATATGTACTCAATAAAGGCATCGACGCTTCAGGCGTCAGTTTTCGCCAACAAATCCAAATTCCACTGGTGATGGCGTGCTTACTGCAGGATATTGGTTTGCAGCATCCTGCCGTCAAAACGATTCTGCAGGGCGAAGACAATAACCAAGATCCATATCGCCCGTTAAGTGCACCAGAGCGAGAACAACTGCTTGAAATTAGCTTTGCACAGAGCCAACGCTATTTGACGGAAGGGCTCGGGCTAGATACTTACGTCGGGAATTCCAAAGCAGAGCGGGAAGTGTATCTCGCTCTGGAAGAGGAAAACCAAAGCTTCGTCCTGCATTTATTAAAATCCGCGATTAAACCAGAGGATGGTATCGGCAACTTGTTGAAAATCCCACAGGTTTATACCTCTGTGGTGCTGCCAGCCAAGCAAAACTATAATTACGAGCATTTGCCCAAAGTCAGTGCCTTGTTAAAAGTAGGCGTGGAAAAAGGCTGGTATCCTGCGGCAATTATTGAAAGTTTATTAAAGATCACCGGCTATTTTCCACAAGGGTATGGCATTACCTACATTCCGAAAGATTCTGACAAGCGTGATCTAGACCGCTACGAATATGCCATCGTGAATGGTTTATATCCGCCAGAGCCCGAAGCGCCGATTTGCCGGCAAGTCACGCGCAATTTAACCTTCAATAGTTTTGGCATTAATCTGGTGATCAGTGCAGAAAACAATCTCTATTTCAGCCCTGCGCAGCAGAAATTAGAAAAAGTGAGTGAAGAGCGACTGCGGGAAATTTTGAGTAAATTAGTCTCGAATTTTGAAGAGCGCACCACGACCGACTTG
>CAZIPG010000064.1:0-1458 GCA_964540955.1 uncultured Rheinheimera sp. | reverse complement strand
CCCCAAATGCTGGTATCCTGATGAGTACTTCAGTTATCAGAAAAACCAGAATTTGTGGAATCGCACGGACACCATCCGCAATTAGCCTATCGACTAAGCTGCAAGCCAAGTTAGCTTGCAGCCTGTCAGAGATGCCTCGAATTGCTCTAGGTGCGAATTTGCCCATCCCCAATCACAATATACTTTTCGGTGGTTAACGACTCTAACCCCATGGGTCCGTAAGCATGCAACTTACTGGTAGAAATACCGATTTCAGCACCTAAACCCAGTTCGCCACCGTCGGAAAACCGCGAGGAAGCGTTGACCATCACCACTGCCGAATTGATCAGCTGTAAAAAGTGCTGCGCTCGGCTGATATCTTGGGTGCAAATTACTTCGGTATGGCCTGAGCTATGTTGCTCGATATGGGCTACAGCCTGAGCAAAATTTTCGACCACTTTGACCGATATCGCTAAGGCCAGATATTCACTGTCATATTGCTCAGGCCCGGCTAATTCAGCCTGCTGAAAATAAGGCAAAGAAGACGGACAGCAATAGGCTTTGACCCCAGCATCTTCTAACGCGGCTGCCGCCAATGGTAAAAACTGCGGAGCAATCGCTTGATGCACCAATAAAGTTTCCAAGGCATTACATACGCCAGGACGCTGAGTCTTCCCATTGAGTAATAGCCGCAAGCCTTTATCAATCTCTGCGGCTTTATCAATAAACAAATGGCAAATGCCTTTGTAATGCTGGATCACAGGAATTTTGCTGTGTTCACTGACGAAGTGGATCAAGCCCTCACCACCCCGCGGAATGACCAAATCCACATAAGCTTTTTGCTGCAATAATTGCAATAACACAACTCGGTCTGGATCTGGCAATACGCTAATGGCTGCCGGGTTGATGTGATGCTCGACCAACACCTGTTGCAACACTTTGGCTATCGCCAAACTGGAATGCAAAGCTTCACGCCCGCCTCTTAAAATCACTGCATTGCCTGACTTTAAACACAAAGCGCCAGCATCCGCCGTCACATTCGGCCGCGCTTCATAAATCATCGCAATGACCCCGAGCGGAATTCGCATCTTCCCCACTTGAATGCCGTTAGGCCTCGGTTGCAGCTGGCGAATTTGGCCTACAGGATCTGGCAAACTGGCAATTTGCCGCACAGCTTGCGCCAATTGTTGTAAGCGCGCAGGGGTCAGCAACAAACGGTCTTGCATGGCAGTGGATAACGCCTGGGCTTGCTGCATATCTTGCGCATTGGCGGCCAAAATGGCGGGGATGGATGCTTCAATGCCTGCAGCCATTGCCAACAACAATTGATTTTTTTGCCCCTCAGATAAGCGCGCGAGCTGGCGCGAGGCCACTTGTGCAGCTTGGCACAGAGCGACCACATCGAATTGGTTTGAGTTGGTCATATTTCACTCCAAAAGTTGCGCAAGATTCAGCCTTGCTGAGTTAATAACACGAGAT
>CAZIPG010000063.1:0-14892 GCA_964540955.1 uncultured Rheinheimera sp. | reverse complement strand
AAAAAAATAACCAACCCAAGTCTCTTGCGATTGAGTCACCCATGAATACTAAAACCATACTGATTACGGGTGCCGCCAGCGGCATCGGTTTAGCACTCGCCAAAGCCTGTCAGGCAGAGGGACATCAGGTCATCGTCACTGCTCGCAAGCCTGCGGATATCACCACACTCAGTGAACTCGGATTCACGGCTTGGTTACTCGATGTCACTAACCCAGAGCAGTTGGCACAGGTCGCTGTCAACGTCGAGCAGCAGTTTGGCGGTTTAGATCTCCTCGTCAACAACGCTGGCTATGGCGCGATGGGGCCGGCGTTAGACGCAACGCCCGACCAATGGCAGCAACAATTTGCCACCAATGTTTTTGCCGTGGCGCAGGTGAGTCAGGCACTGTTGCCGTTGCTGCGCAAACGCCAAGGCGTGATTGCCAATGTTGGCAGTGTCTCCGCAAAATTTGTCACACCATTTGCTGGCCTTTATTGCGCTTCGAAAGCGGCGCTGCATGCGCTTAATGATGCGATGCGGATGGAGCTGGCGCCACTTGGCGTCAAGGTTGTGCTGATCCAGCCGGGCGCTATCGCCACCGGTTTTGCCAATGCCGCGAGCGCAGGTTTAAGCCACTGGCTTGCGACAGGTTCACCTTGGCAACAGTTTGCCGCAGGCATCGCTGCCCGAGCTCGCGCGTCAGCTGATAATCCAACGCCCGTGGCCGAGTTTGCCAAGCAAGTAACTCAGCAACTATTGCAAAGCAAACCACCGCTGTTGATTGTGGCTGGCAACGGCAGTCGAAGCTTAGGGTGGCTCAAATGGATCCTTCCCACTCGGTTGTTGGATTGGGTGCTACAACGGCGCTTTGGTTTGCGTTAAACAATAATGCAAAAGCGCAGTTTCGGTCAGGACAATGCTATCCGCAGCTGCGACACTGTCACAAGCCGGTAACGAAACGATATAAAAACGAAACGATATAAAACTGTGGCAGCATAATAAGCCAAACCTTCTGATTTGCCTTGGATCTGAACACTGTGATCCCGTTTGCTGGCACCAAGTCAAATCACGCACGTCTGACCGAGAATAAGCAATGACTGAAAACCATTTAACGGCCCGTTTAGCAACCTTGTTGCAGTACATCGAGGAAAACCTCAACGAACCACTGACTGTCAGTGAATTAGCAAAACAGGTGTACTGTTCTGAATACCATTTTCAGCGCTGGTTCTTGAGCCAATGCCAGCTGCCCGTCATGACTTACATTCAATTACTCAGAATGCAAAGAGCTGCCAGTGCGCTAGCCTATCGCGACACCCCAGTGACATTGTTGGCGCAAGAAGCAGGCTATCAATATAGTGAATCCTTTAGCCGAGCCTTTCGCCGCTGGTTCGAACAATCGCCTGCTGAATTTCGCAAAAACCCCGATTGGTTGCGCTGGTGGCAGGTACTGACATCCCCTCGCCCAGCCATCACAGCAAAACCTGAGGTGGCAATTGTCGAATTGCCAAGCACCGCGATTGTCTTGCAAATCCACCAAGGACACCCAGCACTGTTGGGACAAACCATTCGCGATTTTATTAGTTGGCGCAAAGCAAACCAGCTGCCCCCCAGCAAATATGCGACCTACAACCTGTTGTATGACGACCCGCGCGTCACTGAGCCTTCGGAGTATCGATTTGGCCTCGCCGTCGCTGCAGCGACAGTCGAAGTGTCGCCGCCGAGGCAAATCAGCAGTATTGCCGGCGGCCGCTATGCGCGGATCCGTTGGCAAGGGGCCGATGACCATCTCGCGACGCTGATTGATTATCTCTATCACGACTGGTTGCCAAGTAGCAATGAGCAGTTTGCTGATCAGCCCATCGTCCTGCAGCGACTGCGTTTTTTCCCTGATGTACCGGCCCATCTGGCAGAAACCGATATTCTATTACCGCTCGCGCCAAACCCTTTATTCGGTTGATAGGCTTGGTTGGACTGCTTTATCAGTCCAACCAAGGCAGTTGCCAGTCAGGATGTTGATCCGCATCACAATGCTTGCTTTATTTATCGCTACAATAACGCGTAATTTCAGCAAATAAGGCAATGTATGCGCTTCAATACTCCGGAACAAGCTCTTGCAACAATCGCAGATGGTGAAACTATTTGGTGTCATTCGATGGCGGCAACGCCTTATCAAATGCTGGATGCACTCGCTAAGGTTGCGCTGACGAAAAAAGATTTAACGCTGTTGAGTTTACATACTGAAAAAAGTGGTGCCCTGTGCGATCCAGCGCTCGCTGGGCATTTGCGCCAGCGGGTATTTTTTGTCGGTGGGCCCACTCGCGCTGCCGTCAATTGTGGCTTAGCAGATTATGTACCGATTTTCCTGTCGGAAATTCCAAAACTATTTCGCAATCAAGAACAGCAAATCGATACTGCCATCATCCAAGTATCGCCGCCGGATAAACATGGGCTTTGTAGCCTCGGGATTTCAGTCGAAGCAACGCGTGCGGCCATGCAATCGGCTAAACGCATCATTGCTCAGATCAACCCGCTGATGCCGCGCACGCATGGCGACTCCTTCGTACACCTGAGCGATTTCAGTGCTTACGTCGAATTAGAAAGTGTCATCCCAGAGCATTTACCTGCCGCCCAAGATCCCGTCACGGCGCAAATTGGTCGCCATGTCGCCAGCCTTATTCGCGATGGCGATTGTTTACAAATGGGCATTGGTGCGATCCCGGATGCGACCTTGGCGTGTTTGGGCGATAGGCAACATCTTGGCATTCATACCGAAATGTTCTCCGATGGGGTGTTACCTCTATTGGAAAAAGGCGTGTTTACCAATCGCAATAAAACCCGTCACCCAGGTAAAATTGTCACCACATTCGCGATGGGGAGCCAAAAACTCTATGATTTTGTTGATGATAATCCAGAAGTCGTGTTTCTTGATGTCGAATATACCAATGACACCGCGGTGATCCGACAAAACCCGCAAGTGGTGGCAATCAATAGCGCATTGCAAGTGGACTTATCCGGTCAAGTCTGTGCCGACTCCCTCGGCACTAAGATTTATTCAGGCGTGGGTGGGCAAATGGATTTCGTCCGAGGTGCCTCGTTATCAGACGGCGGCCGCGCCATTATTGCACTGCCCGCAACAGCCGCTGGTGGAACCGTTTCCCGTATTAGTTCGTTATTAAGCCCCGGCGCAGGCGTTGTCACAACCAGAGCCCATGTCCATTATGTGGTGACCGAATATGGGGTGGCTTATTTGCGCGCGAAGAGCTTAACAGAACGCGCTCGAGCCTTAATTCAGATTGCCGCGCCACAATTTAGAGAACAACTGGCACGACAAGCTTATGATGATTGGGGACTGTCCATTTAAGGCGGCCCGTTTAAGTCGGGCCGTTTAAGTCGGGCCGTTTAAGTCAGGTCATTGAAGTTAGCCCGTTGAAGTAGGTCGATTGCAGGGAGTGGTGTTCAATCAAAATAGTGTCAGCACAAAACCTTCAACACAGAGCGGATGGTAAAGTCCGCTCTGAACTCCTAAATGCCGTTCATCCCGTTATTCAACACTTCTCACTTTCGCCGCTTCGGCCAAATCCCGCGCTGCACGCCACTCCAGACTGCTTTTCAGCACTAACGTGAATAACGCCAACAGCGCAAGCAATGAAGACACCGCAAAAGCTGCCGCAAATTGATATTCGTTATAAAGGATTTCAATATGCAGCGGCATGGTATTGGTTTGTTCGCGAATTTTGCCAGAAACCACAGATACCGCGCCAAACTCGCCCATCGCACGGGCGTTACACAGAATCAGGCCGTATAACAACGCCCATTTTACCGAAGGTAATGTCACCCGAATAAAGGTTTGCCAACCACTGGCCCCCAGGGTTAAGGCGGCTTCTTCTTGTTCGCGACCTTGCTCTTGCATCAATGGAATTAATTCCCGTGCCACATAGGGAAAGGTGATAAAAATGGTGGCAATGACAATGCCTGGCACTGCGAACATCACTTGCAAGTCATGCTCATTCAACCATTCGCCCCACCAGCCGCGCGCGCCGAACAACAGCATCAAACTCAAACCCGCAATGACTGGCGACACCGCGATAGGCAGGTCAATTAATGTGATCAGTAATTGACGGCCACGGAATTGGAATTTGGCAATCGCCCAACTGGCGGCAAGACCAAACAGCACATTGCAAGGCACGGCAATCGCGGCGGCAATCAAGGTTAATTTGATCGCATGCGCGGCGGCCGGTTCAGTAATGGCGGCAATGTAGACATCCCAGCCTTTACTCAAGGCTTCACCAAACACCATCACCAATGGCAGCAATAAAAACAGCGTTAAAAATGCCAGCGCAATACTGGTGAGCAGCAACTTCAACCACAAAGGTTCAGTGGTTGCTTGCCGTAATCTGGCTGCGCGGTCCGCAGTTTCTGGTGTCATTTCACACCCCCATGTCGTTGGTGACTCCAATGCTGCAACGCATTGATCAACAATAATAAGATGAAAGAAAACCCTAACATCACAGTGCCAAGCGCAGCAGCGCCGGCATAATCAAACTGCTCCAACCGTGACATAATTAACAAGGGTGTGATTTCGGTACGAAATGGCATGTTGCCACTAATAAAAACCACTGAACCATATTCGCCAATGGCCCGAGCAAACGCCAAGGCAAACCCGGTGAGTAATGAAGGGATCAACGCTGGAAAAATCACCCGCTGAAAAGTTTGCCAGCGATTTGCGCCTAGGCTTGCTGCCGCTTCTTCCAGTTCCTTTTCCAAATCTTCCAACACAGGTTGCACCGTGCGCACGACAAATGGCAGACCAATAAACACTAATGCCAGAGTGATCCCAATCGGCGTGTAAGCAATTTTGATATCCAGTGCCGCAAAATATTGGCCGATCCAGCCATTCGGTGCATAGAGCGCCGTCAGCGCGATACCGGCAACCGCAGTTGGCAATGCAAAAGGTAAATCCACCAAAGCATCCAGAATTTTCTTGCCTGGGAAATGATAGCGAACTAATACCCACGCCACTAATAAGCCAAAAACCATGTTGATGAGCGCTGCGACAAAAGAAGCACCAAAAGTAAGTTGATAACTGGCGATTGCGCGTTTGCTCGCCACTACTTTGACAAAGCTATCCCAGTCTAATTCAAAGGTTTTCAGCACCAACGCTGATAGCGGTAAAAACACTAATAGGCTGATGTAAAAGGAGGTAAACCCCATGGATAAACCAAAGCCCGGCAATACCGGTTTATGTTTGCGTTGAAACAGTGCCAAATGTCGTTCCACCTAAAATCTGCACCGAACTTCGGTGATTATTACGGCGATCCTGCAGAGGCGCAAAGGCTCTTAGGAATTCGCAGAATTAGATATTCAGACGTCTGAACATCTTTATTTGTGCAGACTAATCGATTTCACTGCAAATAAAAAGAATCAAAAAGTATTCGCCTATAACCAAAAGTGATAAGTATTTGGCTAGGGCTCGTGATTTTTGTTGGCGGATTGGGTGATGCCGAAATGCCAAAATCCCAAAGCACGGCAAATTGCATAGGCTAATAAAAACCATGCGAGGATCTCAGCATAACCGAGGGCGAAATCTGGTTGGCTCCAATCTGCATAGCTCCAATTTGCAAGCAGGAGCTCAAAGGGCACAAGAAATAGCATACACAATGGCAGGCCAGGTAAAATGCAACTAAAGCCGAGTCGCCAATACCATGCAAGCTGGCGTCTCACTTGCCAACTGCGCAACCCCAGCCACATCACTACCAGCAACAGCGCACTGCAACAAGCGAGCAATAAGCGCAAGCTGGGCGGAGCAAACAATGCCTGATGCAGGCCATAACTGACGCTGCGAACCTGCATCGCCACACTGTGATAAGGTTCTACACTGGCAATAGGCTGACCGAGCCGGTCATACCGCTTTACAGCCAACTGGTTACTCACTTGACTGGCTGCATCTTGCGTGAGCCATACCTCACTGGTGTCAGCAAAGGGTTGTTGCACTTGAATCTTACCCACAACAAACTGCTGATGACTGGCGAGAATGCGGGCCAAATCTGGCGGTGTATTCAGCACTGCGGTGGCAGGCTTGAATGACTGCCAAGGAAATAGAGTTTGATAGAACTGATTGCTCTGTTGGCCATACAAAGCCTGCAAAGGTGCCGGGTTAATTTGCCATATCATGGTCACTAGTGCCGTACTCGCCACCAACAGTACCACCGGCAATACGGCTAAACCGCCCCACAGATGGAAGCGCAGAAGTTTTGGATGTTGATGAACCTTTGGATACTGATGAACCTTTTGATGTTGGTGAACCTTTTGATGTTGGTAAAGCAGGGCCCGCTGCTGCCACCACAAACGCACACCACTGAAGCAGATCACCAGAAGGAAACCCGCGGCAAAGGCGACCACATATCGACTCATTGCGCCTAAGATGCCAAATAATGTGTAATGCATTTGGAAAAACCAGCTGCCGAGTTGCTGCTTGTGAGCCTCTGACGCTGGTGTAATCGCTGTGATAGGCTGCGCCTGCATGTTGAGAACTTGTTGATACAGCCGATAGTCGGGTTGGCTCCAATGCAAGACAAACACCGGTTTACGCGCGGTGGGTAATTCAATATACCAAGTCTGTGCCTCTGCCGCGTGCTGTGCCAAGTGTTGTTGCACACGTGGCAGCGCCGCTAAACTTGTACCCACAACTTTACTGGAATTTTCAGTTCCGCCAGCGAGGGGCGTGACGGATTGCAAAGACCAAGACCCCATATCGAGCTCAGCGCGATAATAACTGAGCGTACCGCTGGTCCAGACTAAGGTAAACAGGGCCAAAAACGTTAGCCCCCAGTAGCGATGGAGCTGATGGATGCGCCGGGTATTGCTTGCAAACCACCCCAACAACATCAGCAGTGGGATGCCAGCAAGCGCCCCCCAAATGACTGCATCGGCTTGCCCCAGCCAGCTTTGTAGCAGCCAGGCAATAGCGACTGATAGCGCGCTAATAGCCAGCGCGCCACCGAACAAAAACCAAGCGAATTGACCATAAGCCAAGGCCAATGGTTTTAATGATCTCATTGCTGCAGCAAAATCTTCACTTGATTGGCATTGCTGCTTTTGTGCTCTTGACTGGTGAAAGGCAATGCTAAATCCTCTTTGCCATCTTGATTAAAATCAGCAACTAAAGCGGTCATCCCGCGCATGGGTAAATCAATCGTTTGCTTGGTACTTTTCTCAGAAAACAACTTCGCCCCCACCGCGGCAAAAGTGCGCAGTGTATCTTCGCCATCGGCAATTAATAAATTGGCTTTTTGATCAAATCCCTTCAGCACAGTTGCCACCGGCATATTTACTTGACCCCGGGTAATTTTGACTTCCACTGTCACATCTTGGCGATAAGTCGGTTTATCACCAAAGCTGCCATCGGGCCGTTGTTTATAAAATTGCATCTCAATATCCGCGCTGCCGGACAGCAAAGCTTTGACGATAGCGCCTATACCAATCTGAGCCACAGGGGTGTAGAAATCGAGTTTTTGGTCGTTATCCAAATCGGCAAAAGTGACATCGAATTGAATGCCGGAGGTGTTGATTTGTTGATTGGCTTTGCCAGCAAAAGTGACCCAGCCGCGAGTTAATGTGCCGTAGTGAATGAGATAGTTATAATTCTGCTCCATCGCATCGATGTAATGCTGACGTTGCACCACCGCATCAACCACGCCATCGCCATTAATATCCGCCAGCCGCTCTAAGCGTGTCAGCACTAAATTTTCGAAACTGCGACCATCTCCGGGGCGTTGCTGCGCTTGCGCATCGGGCGTCAGCCCTAAACCCAGCGACAGTTGCTCACGCACAGGAAAGCGATGCTCTGTCGATTGCGGAAACACCACCAAGCTATCATCCACGGCAAAAGCCACATCCAACTCACCATCACCATTGATATCAACAACTTGCGGCAACTTTGCTTCGTAACTAGAGCGATCAGCAAACACCATCATTTCGCTATCGAGGGCTAACTCATCATGGCTGAAACTGCCGTCGGCCTGCTGCATATACAAATGCCAAGCCGTGAAATCAGGGACTAAAAAATCACTGTGGCCGTCTTGGTTGAAATCATAAGTGATAGGTAAGGTGGACATCCTTTTAGCATCGACAACGCGATACATCGAAGTCCCTTCAATCAGCGGCAGCCATTTTTGACTGGTTAAGTCAAAACGCCAAATGCCATCAGTAGCTAAGCCGACCAATTGCGCTTGTTCGTTGCCTACCAAATTTGCTTGTTGGAAAAACTGCAATTGCTTTAACAAAGGCACCGCTTGCACTGTGCCCTTCTCCACATCGAGCAAACTCAGCCAGCGTTTTTCGGTGTTATGACCAGACACTGCTAGCAGCTTGGTGGCCTGTAGGTGAACCAAATCGCCATTGGCTGGATGACCCAACGCGAAAGTTTTACTGTCAAAATTCACTCCCCAAGTTGGGAAGGCACTTAATAAAGCCATGGTCGCGAGGCCGCGAAAAACTCCGTGCATGTAGAACTCCTGTTAATTTCTTGCTTAGGATACGCAAATTCATCCGCGATAGACCGAAAAAACTGTAACAAATTCACTGTTTTTTTCGCAATCTCTGCTTTTTTTTGAGCAAGTTGGAAAAAAAACGCTGGGCTTTGGGGGGAACAAGGTAAACTAAGCATTGTTCCGTTTTGTTTTTTACAGGTTTGTTATGTCAATCAACTGGTTCCCCGGGCACATGCACAAGGCCCGCAAAGAAATTGCTGAAGTTATGCCGCAAGTCGATGTCATTATTGAAATGATTGACGCGCGGATCCCATTTTCCAGTGAGAACCCGTTGGTGCCTGAACTGCGCGGCGAAACCCCTTGTATCAAAGTGTTGAATAAAGCCGATCTGGCCGATCCTGCGGTGACTGCGCTTTGGGTAAGGCATTTTGAGCAACAAGCCGGTGTCAAGGCCATTCCAATCAGCCAGCAGAATCCTGAACAAATTCGCGCCTTATTAAATTTATGTACCGAATTACTCCCTGAGCGCAATTTTGATGTGCGTGGCCCGCGGGCAATGATTATGGGGATCCCGAACGTTGGCAAATCGACGCTGATCAACACCTTAGCTGGCCGCATTATTGCCAAAACCGGCAACGAAGCTGGCGTCACTAAAGCACAGCAGCGCATCAAACTTGATAACAATGTCATTCTGACGGATACGCCAGGTTTCTTATGGCCCAAACTCAGCCCAGCCAGTTGCGGCTACCGTTTGGCGGTAACCGGCGCTATCAAAGATACCGCCTTCGACTATGCCGATATTGCGATGTTCGCCGCCGATTATTTGCTGAAACACTATCCACAACAGGTTATGGCGCGTTATCAACTGCAAGAGCAACCGGAAAATGATTTAGCCTTGTTAGATGCGATCGGTGAACGGCGTGGCTGTATGGTCCGTGGCGGCGTGGTCGATTTAACCAAAGCGGGTACAATTTTAATTACAGAGTTACGCGCTGGTTTATTTGGCCCAGTCTCCTTGGAAACCCCAGAAATGGTGACACAAGAATTGGCCGATGCTAAGTTAGAACAAGCGCGGATCGACAAAGAAAAAGCCGAACGCGAAAAAGAACGCGCGCGCAGAGCTAAGAAAAAATATCGCTAAAGGCTCAGCGTGCTTCCCGCATACTTTGGAGCCCTTTATGTCATTAGCAAGGAAAGTTTGTTTTCACCCGCTGGCCCTGGCGTTATTTGCCGCTTGTCATAGCCTGGCCGCCAGCGCAGCGCCTGTAGTCCTCACCAATGTCAAAGGTTATGGCTTTGATGAAAAACGCCAACTGGTTGAGTTCCAAGCACTTGCCTTTGATGATGAAACCGGCAAAATTTTAGCGCGCGGCGATGCCACAATAGCCCAGCAATATCCTGATGCCAAACGTTTGGATTTAAAAGGAAAAACGGTCATCCCTGGCTTGATTGACGCCCATGGTCACGTTCTCAATCTCGGCCAGAATTTATCCCAAGTGGAACTGCGGGATACCACCAGTGAGGCCCAGGCCGTCACCAAGGTTGCCGCATTTGCTAAACAGCAGCCACAAGCACAATGGGTACTAGGCCGTGGTTGGAACCAAGTGTTATGGTCAAGCCAACAGTTTCCAAGCACTCAATTACTGGATGAGGCGGTCAAAGATCGCCCGGTTTGGTTAACTCGCGTCGATGGCCATGCCGGTTGGGCAAACAGTAAAGCTTTGCAATTGGCGGGGATCACTAAAGATACGCTTGACCCACCGGGCGGCCAAATTCTGCGCGATGCGAAAGGTCACCCCACCGGGGTGTTAATTGATAACGCCATGACGCTGCTTGAGAAACAAATCCCGAAACCGAGCGACGCTGAAATTACGGCAGCGCTCAATGTGGCCTATCAGCATTTACTGGCTTTGGGCATCACCAGCACCCATGATGCCGGTGTCGACGCAGCCAATCTGGCGATCTATCAACAGATGGCATCACAGGGCAAACTGCCGTTACGGATTTATGCCATGTTGGCCGCAACCGATCCAGCGTTGGCAACATGGCTTGCTGCCGGGCCGATTGACGATCCGAAAGATTTTCTCGATGTCCGCTCGGTCAAAATTTATGGCGATGGCGCACTGGGTAGTCGCGGCGCAGCCTTGCTCAGTGATTACAGCGATAAACCGGGCGAAACAGGGTTGTTAGTTACGCAACCCGACGCGCTGACCTCAGTGATGAAGCTGACGCTCGACAGCGGTTTTCAAGCCAACGTTCATGCCATTGGCGATCGAGCCAACCGGTTAGTGCTCGATCGCTTTGAGCAATTACAAAGTCCGAAAGAACGCGAAGCACGCCGTAATCGGGTGGAACATGCGCAAGTTGTTGCGCCGAAGGATTTGCCACGCTTTGCTCGGTTAAATGTATTGCCATCCATGCAGCCGACCCATGCTACCTCTGATAAAAATATGGCGGGGGCTCGGTTGGGCGTCGCACGTTTACGCGGCGCTTATGCTTGGCGCAGTTTAGTGGATATGGGCAGCCGGGTGGTCTGTGGCTCTGACTATCCGGTGGAATTAGCCAACCCATTTCATGGCTTACATGCAGCTGTTACCCGACAAGACCAAGCCAATGAACCGGCGGGTGGCTGGTTAGCCGAGCAAAAATTAACCATGACCGAAGCCCTGCGTTGTTTTACGACGGATGCCGCTTATGGCGCCTATCAAGAAAATGCCATGGGCAGCTTAAGTGTTGGCCAATGGGCAGATTTCTTGGTGCTAGATCAGAACATTTTTGCGGTTGAGCCCAGCTTAATTTGGCAAACCAAGGTGTTGAGTACCTATGTAGGTGGCAATGTGGCCGCTGGCGCACCATTAAAATAATCAGGGCAAACAGAGCGGCAGTTCCAGAGTTCATGCTGGAACTTGCCTGCTCAATCAGCCTGTTGTTTGCTACGAATTTCAATTAACCAATGAGTCCTTATTCCAATGATTAGCCAGAAATGGTCGAAATTAATCAAGTCATTACAACTGAAAAAGCATCGCAAAGCCGAACAATTGTTTTTTGTAGAAGGCGAAAAAGCAGTGCTTGAAGTCTTGGCCTCAGGCTGGCAGGTGCAAGCATTGTTTGGTACTGCCGATTTTCTCAGTCGTTACCCTGAAGCGGTGCACAGTGTTCCTCTGTGCCATCCTTGTACGGCCTCCGAATTAGAACATGTCGGCACTTTTGCCAGTAATAATGCCGCCATTGCCGTGGTACAAATGCCTGACATTGCCCCTTTCGTCGAATCGCCCAATACCTGGACGCTGGTGCTAGACAATGTCAACGATCCCGGCAATTTGGGCACTATCATTCGGATCGCCGATTGGTATGGCATCAAACACATTTTATGTTCCAGTGACACCGTCGATGTGTTTAATCCCAAAGTAATTGCCAGTGCCAAAGGTTCTTTCTTACGCGTTACGTTGCACTACGGTGATTTAGCCAAGTCGCTGCAACAGACCCAGTTGCCGGTACTGGGTGCATTTTTGGGCGGCGAGAATGTCCATCAACTGCAATTAACGAGCACGGGCGGTTACTTAGTGCTTGGCAATGAGGCCAATGGAATTAGTGACGCCGTCGCTTCGTGCGTCAGTCAGCGAGTGACCATCCCTGCTTTTGGGGATGCCGAATCCCTCAATGTCGGCATCGCCTGTGCCGTGATCGTCGATAATTTAACGCGCTTATCCAACCGATAAGCATCGAACTGCCGACCAATAGTGGCGCTCCCCCCGCCACTTTCGGTAAACTACGCCCGATTTCCAGCCTGTTTGTTCGCGGAGCGCCTGATGTCTACTGATGTATCGTCTGATTTTGCAGAAAATTTCCCAACTATCGCCGATTGTGTGGGCGGTACACCGCTGGTCAGGCTGCAACGGATGGCTGCGCACACCCAAAGTACGGTGTTGTTGAAACTGGAAGGCAATAACCCGGCAGGTTCGGTGAAAGACCGCCCGGCACTGAATATGATTGTGCAGGCCGAGTTACGTGGCAGCATCAAGCCCGGCGACACCTTGATTGAAGCGACTTCTGGCAATACGGGCATTGCCTTAGCCATGGCCGCCGCCATCAAAGGCTATCGCATGATTTTAATCATGCCGGATAATGCCACTGCTGAGCGCAAAGCGTCGATGCAAGCCTATGGCGCCGAGCTGATTTTAGTGACCAAAGCCCAAGGGATGGAAGGCGCACGAGATTTAGCCCTCGACATGCAACGCCAAGGCTTGGGCATTGTGCTCGACCAATTTAACAACTTAGATAATCCTGCGGCCCATTTACACAGCACTGGCCCCGAGATTTGGCGGCAAAGCCATGGCCGTATCACCCATTTCGTCTCAAGTATGGGCACAACCGGCACCATTATGGGCACTTCAGCCTATTTAAAACAACAAAACCCAGCAATTGAAATTGTCGGCTTACAGCCCGCAGCCGGCAGTGCCATTCCGGGGATCCGACGTTGGCCCGAGGAATATTTGCCTGGTTTTTTCCGCAAAGCGCAAGTGGATCGCATTTTGGATATTGCTGAAGCCGATGCCGTGGCCACGACTCGCCGTTTGGCTCGGGAAGAAGGCATTTGTGCGGGCGTGAGTTCGGGCGGTGCGGTTTTTGCCGCGCTGCAATTGGCAGAACAACATCCAGGCAGCGTGATTGTGGCCATTATTTGCGATCGCGGCGATCGCTATCTGTCTTCTGGCTTATTTAATGACGAAGGATCGGCATGAGCTATGAATGGATGGCGCTGACCGCCGCCGCGTGTTGGGCCTTGGGCAGTTTAATTTCAGCACCAGCTTCAGCGCATTTGGGGGCATTTGCTTTCACCCGTTGGCGCATGGCTTGTGCCAGTGTGTTACTTTGGGGCGTGGCGTTAGTTTCTGGCGGATGGCAAAGTCTGCCAGTCAATCAATTATGGCTACTGGCACTGTCCGGTATTATTGGTATTTTGATTGGCGATACCGCACTTTTTGCCGCCATGAACCGCTTAGGGCCGCGTCGCGCCGGTGTGCTGTTTGCGACGCACGCGCTATTTTCCGCCGTGTTAGCCTATTTATTTTTGGGTGAACGCATCTGGGGTTGGACGCTGATTGGCAGTGGTTTATTAATTAGCGGCGTGATGATTGCCATTTTGTTTGGCAAACGCTCCTCAGAGCAACACCACTGGGAGACGAGCAGTCATCAGTTTGGTATCGGTGTCGGTTTAGGTTTGTTGTCTGCCTTGTGCCAAGCGGTGTCGACCTTGATGCTAAAACCCTTGATGGAATCCGATATCGATGCGGTCGCTGCCTCCGCGGTGCGCATGAGTACTGCATTACTCTGCCATTTGTTACTGCTGTGGGCAGGTTTTCAAGTGGCGAAAACTCAGCAAGCCTTAACCAGCAAAGTATTGGCGATGGTGGCGTTTAATGCCTTATTGTCGATGGGCATCGGGATGACGCTTATCCTGCAAGCGCTGAAACAAGGCGATGCTGGGATGGTGGCGATGTTGTCGTCAGTGAGCCCGGTGTTATTGGTACCGCTGCTCTGGTTGGTTTATCGGCGTCGTCCGGCCTTTGGCGCGTGGCTTGGCGCAGCATTAACGGTCGGCGGTACGATATTGATTTTATTGCATTGATTATATTCAATAATTTTTGCAATATAGCTGACAAAGCAAATCGACTTCAAAGGAAAATACGGATGTCCATCGATCACAATTCGACGTTGAACAAAGCACCTGAAACCGAGCCCCCTCAAGTAGAACTGCCGGTAGAACCTGCGTTAGAACCACCGGTAGCCCCTGTGCAATATGGCGGTTTTTGGCGTCGCGTGGCAGCGCATTTTATCGACGCGCTGATTTTAATCCCTATCGTTGCTATTTTCATCCTGTTGAGTTTTGGCATTGATTCCATGTTCATCCCCTTACTGATCATCCAAAGCAGTATTGGCGTGGTTTATCAGCTGTATTTCACTACGACTTATGGCGCGACTTGGGGCAAAAGCGCCATGGACCTCAGAATTGTTAAACTGGATGGCTCGCCTATTACTTTTAAAGAGGCGAACTTAAGATATTTGCCCTATCTGCTGATGGCAGTATTTGGTTTACTGGGGAGCATCTCTGCATTTTATAGCTTGCCAATTCCGTCGATTTTCTTCGACGCAGGCTTTCAAGAGCGCAACCAGTTGTTGCAGCAACACCAACCAGTTTGGGCATGGCTCGTCAATCTATTGCTGATGTTGTTTATGGTCGTCGATGTGTTGGTGCTTTTATTTAATAAGCAAAAACGCAGTTTACACGACCAAATTGCTGGCACTATGGTGATTAAACTCAGCAAGGCCTCAATTTAAGTTTTCAGGAACTTCAATTGGCGGCTCGGGCTCGGGCTCGGGCTCGGGCTCGGGCTCGGGCTCGGGCTCGGGCTCGGGCTCGG
>CAZIPG010000062.1:0-15445 GCA_964540955.1 uncultured Rheinheimera sp. | reverse complement strand
CGATGTCTTGTTGCAGAATTTCTTGGCGGCCATATGGGATCATAACATTGCTTCACGGTTAAATTGTTGGTTCTCATCCACTGGTAAAAATTGTGGATTTTTATCGACAAACATGGGAACCCCCTAGTTATTACTCCGGTCGCCTAAAGCATCGAGTCAAGCTATTGTCGCCTTGTTGATTCAAAGCAGGATATTGCTATTTGAATAGCATGAAGTATTCCAACATTTGCGATTTGATGCAGTAATTGGAAAAAACTGCTTAATCGAGGCCACCAAAACTTTAGTATGGCACCATAATTCATTGTAAATCCAGTGAGATAGCGAATTAGCTTTTAAAAACAGTCAACTTCAACTTATTTTTCGATGACGTCGTTTTCTGCATTCAGCAAATTTACTCTGCAATGCGCGATATTTTTTAAAATTACAAATGAAAAACGCTATTATTTTGACATAGCGTCAAAAAAACATCGTTTTTACCTTGCCAGTCTGAGATTGCTTTGCAAAAATGAAAAAAAACACCATAGCGACCTGCAATGACGCCAAAGCTTTATATTCTCGATGAACAAGATCAACGTGCCAGCCGTTTGCAAGTGATCCTGAATTTTATTGCCGAGCCGCATCAACGCTTAAACGAGGCGGAATTGTTGCAGGAGCTGAACGTCAATCCAAAGGCTGTCGTGCTTTTGGGCGCTTTGACTAGCCAGCAGCATGATCAGTTAATTGCATCTCATCCTGCTTCTGCTTTCTTGTTATTGGGCGAAACCCTCAAACCTTTACTACGCCATGCGAATGCCGTCGGTTTATTGACTGAGCCACTTGGATACAACAGTCTGACGCAGCTGCTACGCGATTGTCAGGAATACCACCGTTTGTTACCCGGCCAACGTTTGCAAGAAGTGGTGGGTAAATTTGTCGGCATGGTTGGCAACACAGTGCCGATGCAACAAGTCCGTTTCCTGATCCAACAAGTCGCCAAAACCGATGCCAACGTGCTGATCCTCGGCGAGTCTGGCACGGGGAAGGAAGTCGTTGCTCGCAATATTCATAGCCTCTCGCACCGGGCTGATGGCCCATTCGTGCCCATTAACTGCGGTGCAATCCCTGCTGAATTGCTAGAAAGTGAGTTATTTGGCCATGAAAAAGGCGCATTTACTGGCGCTATTTCTACCCGCAAAGGACGATTTGAATTGGCGCAGGGCGGCACTTTGTTTTTGGATGAAATCGGCGATATGCCGCTGCCGATGCAAGTGAAATTATTGCGGGTGCTGCAAGAGCGAATTTACGAGCGGGTTGGCGGCAATCAGCCGATCCGCGCTGATGTGCGGATCATCGCCGCCACGCATCGTCAGTTAGAAGGCATGATTAGTGATGGCCGTTTTCGGGAAGATTTATTCTATCGGTTAAATGTCTTCCCCATTGAAACTCCTGCGTTAAAAGAACGTGCAGATGACTTGCCGTTATTAGTGCAAGAATTGCAGCAGCGCCTAGAGCCAAGCGCGCAAGCGGGTATTAAATTTACCGAACGGGCACTGGACAGTTTAAAACTGCATGCATGGCCGGGTAATGTACGCGAGCTGGCGAATTTGGTCGAGCGCCTGACGATTATGTATCCAGGTCAAGTGATTGATGTGGCCGAGCTGCCATTGAAGTATCGACATATTGAGGTGGACAGTTATGTGCCTGAATATCCCGAAGCTTTATTGGAGCGGGATGTGATCAATGAAATGTTTCAGTTTAATCAAGAAGACGAAGAATTTGATTTTACTCAGCAGAATTCAAACCAAGGCTCGCTCGATTATTTGCCAGATGAAGGTTTAGACCTCAAACAGTTCCTAGCCGATTTGGAAGTATCGTTAATCAACCAAGCGCTCGAACGGCATGATTTTGTCGTTGCCCGAGCGGCTGATATATTAAAACTGCGTCGGACCACCTTGGTTGAGAAAATGCGCAAATACAATTTGATGCGTGACGAGACTGAAACGGATGTTGAATAGCCTTCGCCAACCGGATGCTGTCAAAATGTTGGCGACTGATACACTCTTAAGCTTCTGATTTACATTGATTTAATTTTTGGCATGGTTTGTGCTTTAGCGTGGTGAGACAATTCACTGACGGTGGCAACTATGTCAACACACGCTGCGATCCATTTTAAACGGCCAAACCCTGAGCCGCTTTTAAATACGCTTCAATTCGCAAAAAAGGGCTTGCCTATGGCAAGTTCTGCGGATGCTTTAGTCCATTTACCACCGTCATTACATTTACCCTACACAGCAAGAACCGCTGATACGACATCAATCACACCGATCTCTGCCGAGCAGGCGCTGGCGAATCAGCATGAATTACAACGGTTGCAACATTTGGTGCAGGTGTTACCGACTGGCGTGGTTGAATTAGACGAGCGGGGCTTTGTTGCCAAAGCCAATCCTGTTGCTGTGTCGATGTTGGGCGAACCCTTGATTGGTCAGCGTTGGTTGGATATTGTCAATCGTAGCTTTCGCCCCCGCAGTGATGATGGTTTGGAAGTGTCGTTACATGATGGTCGACGGGTAAAATTGGCGATTACTTCGTTAGATCCGCTGCCAGGTCAACTCATTGTGATGACGGATTTGACAGAGACAAGGCAATTACAAAGCCGCTTATCTCATCTGCAGCGTCTATCTAGTTTAGGCAAGATGATGGCCTCTTTAGCCCACCAAATTCGAACCCCTTTAGCGAGTGCGATGCTGTACGCGCAGAATTTAACCAATCAAAAGTTAGAGACACAATCGCGAAGCTTATTTAGCCAAAAATTGCTACACCGCTTACAGGATTTAGAGCAGCAAGTGAATGACTTATTGCTGTTTGCCCGTGCCGGTCGTGAGCAACAGGCGGCTGAACTCTCCATGCAACAACTTTTGACCGACGCCTTTCAAGCGGTAGAAGGCATTGTTGCAAAACAGCAAGGGGAGATTACGGTGCGATTGCCGCAACCCGATTTAACGATTTTGGGTAACCATAGTGCGCTGACCGGCGCTTTGGCCAATTTAATCCACAATGCGTTAGAGCATGCAGGTCCTGGTGCGCAGATTGAGTTGGCGGCGACGCCTGAGGCCGGTGGCCAATATGTGGTCCTGGCAGTCTCTGACCAAGGGCCAGGTGTACCTGAAGACTTGCAGCAACACATATTTGAACCTTTTTTCACCACCCGCAGCAATGGCACTGGCTTGGGCCTGGCGGTCGTACAGGCGGTTGCGCATTCGCACCATGGGTCGGTGCGTTGTGTCAATTCCCCGCAGGGTGGCGCCAAATTTGAAATTCGTTTGCCAATTTATCGGCGACCAGAACACCAACCAAAGGTTGAGGAGTAACTTATGCAAACCACGAAAATCATGGTTGTTGAAGATGATGCAGGGCTACGCGAAGCATTGATTGACACGCTGCAACTGGCACATTTTGAGGTGATTGCGGCAGCCAGTGGTGAGCAAGCTCTGCAATTGCTGAAACAACATAAATGTCGTTTAGTGATCAGTGATGTGCAAATGGCAGGCATCTCTGGGCTTGATTTGCTGAAGTCGATAAAGCTGAATTATCCGCAGTTACCGGTGCTCATGATGACGGCTTATGCCACCGTGAATGATGCCGTCCAAGCGATCCGTTTGGGCGCTGTGGATTATCTCGCCAAACCCTTTTCGCCAGAAGTGTTGGTGAATATGGTTGGACGCTATGTGCAACCTGAAGATGTGAAAGCTTTTGAGCCAATTGTGGCAGCACCGAGCAGTTTACAGTTAGTCAAACTAGCGGCCAAAGTTGCACGTTCCGATGCATCAGTCATGGTGCTTGGACCGAGTGGTTCAGGCAAAGAAGTCTTGGCACGTTACATCCATCAACAATCGCCGCGCCATGATGGGCCATTTGTGGCCATAAACTGTGCTGCCATCCCTGAGAATATGCTGGAATCGACTTTATTTGGCTATGAAAAGGGCGCGTTTACCGGTGCCATTCAAGCATGCCCTGGGAAATTTGAACAGGCGCAAGCAGGCACCATATTGCTTGATGAAATCAGCGAAATGGATTTGAATCTGCAAGCAAAATTGCTGCGGGTGTTGCAAGAGCGTGAAGTCGAGCGTTTGGGAAGTCGCAAAACCATCAAACTCGATGTGCGGGTGATTGCCACCAGCAACCGTGATTTGCGTCAAGCAGTGGCACAAGGCCATTTCCGAGAAGACTTATTCTATCGGCTCAATGTGTTTCCACTGACCTGGACCGCACTGTGGGAGCGCCCGGAAGATATTCTGCCGCTTTGCCAACATTTATTGGAGCGGCATTGTTCGCAACAAGGCATCGCAGTGCCTGAATTATCGGCGGGCGCCAAACGTAAATTCTTGCAACATGATTGGCCGGGTAATGTGCGTGAACTGGATAATGTCATCCAACGTGCATTGATTGTCCACTCGGATCAACTCATCACTGAAGACGATGTATTGTTAGAGACCACGGGGGCACCCAACAGAGTGTCTCATGTCAATGGTCTTGATGACGAGCAAGAAACCATGCCGTTGGTTGCGAATGATCCTGATTTAAGCCTGTTCAAAAGCGGTGTATATGAACAAGAGCATCGATTGATCCTAGATACGATGAAAGCATGCGCCAATCGTCGTAAAGAAGTGGCGGAGAAATTAGGGATCAGCGCTCGCACTCTCAGGTACAAACTCGCGCGGATGAGAGAATCAGGCATCCAGTTACCCAACACCAATTAAGCGATAAAACCCAGTGCGCTTGGAATTTGCCAAGTGCACACATTTAAATCGCCACTTGCAGCCAAGCTTGGTTGATGTTGATGTTGATGTTGATGTTGATGGAGTGGGTTCAGGCATGAAGCCAATAAAGTTCACAACAATAGTTGTTGAGATTGGCCATCAGCAGCAAGTCACTCAATAATCATACCGTAATCTTTGGAACTGAGTCTGTAGCTAGTTTGCGACTCGTTTGGCTCTAGTTTCAGGGTACTCAAACCGACCAATTTTCTTCATTTTTTCTCCCGCGTCAGTTCTTTGACTCCTTTGAAATGATCTAAGTTGTTGTTTTTAATGTCCAAAATATTGGCACGCCTTGTGCTTATTAAAGCTATCAGAGGTTTTAACCAAAAGGTAGCTCTATCATGGATATTAAAAGTGCCGCACTTTTTCAAGAAATGCAGGCGTATGCACGCCAAGCGCAGAATATTTCCAATGATCTTCGTCCACAGCAAAGTGTGGTGGAAAACACCAGTCAAAGTGACTTCCAAGGGCTATTCAAAATGGCATTAGATAATGTCAATGCTCTGCAGAAACACACCAATCAGTTGCAAACCGCGGTTGAAATGGGCGATCCGAAAGTAACCTTGGCGCAAGCCATGATTGCCAGCCAAAAGTCATCGATTGCCTTTGAAGCAACGGTACAAGTGCGTAACAAGCTGGTTGAAGCCTATAAAGAAATCATGGCAATGCCGGTCTGATGGAGGATTAACAAGTGGCTGAATCGACCGAACTTACCCTGAGCAGTAATGATTTTAATAATGCCTCTCAGGACAATAACGTGCAGCAAGAGCAAAAGTCAGGTTTCCTTGGCAATATGGGGGGCCCAGATATTGTTCGCCAAATTACCATGATTGTGGCGCTGACCATTTGTATTGCGATTTCCATCCTGATTATTCTGTGGGCGAAATCACCCGAAATGCGGCCATTAGGCAGCTTTGAAACGACTGAGCTTATTCAACATCTTGATTATTTGGATGCGCAAAAGGTCGACTACAAACTGGAAGGCAACGTGATTTTGGTGCCAGATGACAAGTATCAGAGCATCAAACTAGGCTTAACTCGGGCTGGCGTCAAACCAGAAAACAACTCTGGCGAAAATATCCTGATGCAGGATAGTGGCTTTGGTGTCAGTCAGCGTTTGGAGATGGAGCGCTTAAAACATAGCCGTGAACAACAACTGGCTCGCACTATTGAAGAATTTGACAACGTAGCAAGAGCACGCGTGTTATTGGCCATTCCAAAAGAAAACATCTTCGCACGCGTTGAAAAACAGCCTTCAGCCACTGTAATGATTACTGCGAAAGGCGGCAGAGCGCTGAAGGATAGTGAAGTTGATGCGATTGTTGATTTGGTTGCCTCGGCGGTTCAAGGTTTAGAGCCTAGTAAAGTCACAGTGACGGATCAAAATGGCCGCTTACTCAATAGTGGGTCGCAAGATGCAGCTTCTGCCAGAACTCGCAAAGAATATGAAATTGAGCAAAAGCGGGAAGAAGAATATCGTCAGAAAATTGACTCGATTTTAATTCCAGTGCTCGGTGTTGATAATTACACAGCGCAAGTTGATTTGTTAATGGACTTCACTGCCACCGAACAAACCCAAAAACGCTTCAATCCTGATTTACCGGCTGTTCGCAGTGAAATGACCGCTGAAGAAAATAGTGTGGGCGGTGGTTCGGTCGGTATTCCAGGTGCTTTGTCGAATCAGCCGCCAGTTGATTCGAATATCCCAGAAACTACTGGCACAGGTTCAAGCCCTGTAGTGCCAGGCCGTAATAGCAAAGAAGTCACTCGAAATTATGAATTGGATACCACCATCAGCCATTCTACTCAGCAGTCTGGGGTGATCCGTCGGATCAGTGTCTCGGTGGCTGTCGATTACAAAATGGGTGAAGCCAAGGGCGATGAAGCAGCAAAACCTGAGCCTCGCTCACAAGCTGAGTTACAAAATATTCGCCGCTTGCTGCAAGGCGGGGTTGGTTTTGATGTGCAACGTGGCGACACTATTGAAGTGGTGTCAGTACCATTCACTCGCCCAGAAATTGGTGAAGCGAAGGAAGTGCCTCTTTGGGAGCAGGAGTGGTTCTTCAAAGTTGCGCGTTTACTTGCAGCAGTAATTGTGATTGTGGTACTCATCTTCGCGATAATTAAACCGATGTTGAAACGGTTGATCTATCCTGAAGATACCACCGAAGTCTATGACGAGAATTCACTGTCACGCGGTGTTGATTTAGGCGACGATACCTTGGATATGTTGACCAAGGAGTTTGATGCGAAATCTGTTGGTTTCGCTGCAGATGGTACCTTAATGTTGCCAGATCTGCATGGTGATGAAGACTTATTAAAAGCGGTGCGGGCTCTGGTTGCCAATGAGCCTGAACTTTCCTCTCTGGTTGTGAAGAATTGGTTGGCTGAAGATGAGTAATGTCGAAACTACCCAAAAACCAGCATTTGATGTTGGTAAACTCGATGGCGTCGAAAAAGCTGCGATCTTATTGCTGAGTTTGTCAGAAGAGGATGCTGCGCAAATTCTGAAGCATCTAGAACCCAAGCAGGTGCAACGGGTTGGTATGGCGATGGCGCAAATCGAAGATTTGAACCAGGCTAAGATCTCGGCGGTACATCGGTTGTTCATCGAACAAATCCAGAATTTCAGTACTATCGGTTTCCAAAGTGAGGAATTTATCCGTCGGGCCTTAACGGCAGCATTGGGTGAAGAAAAAGCATCGAACTTAATCGACCAAATTATTTTGGGCGGCGGTGCTAAAGGTTTGGATTCATTGAAGTGGATGGATTCGAAGCAGGTGGCTAATATCATCCGCAACGAACACCCGCAGATCCAAACCATTGTATTGTCTTATTTAGAGCCTGAGCAATCGGCTGAAATTTTAAGTCAGTTCCCAGAAAAAGTGCGGCTTGATTTAACGATGCGTATCGCCAATTTAGAGGAAGTTCAACCGGCGGCATTGCAAGAGTTGAATGAAATCATGGAGAAACAATTCGCCGGTCAAGCCGGTGCGCAAGCTGCGAAAATGGGCGGCTTGAAGGCAGCTGCAGACATCATGAACTACTTGGATACCAATATTGAAGGTCAGTTGATGGATTCAATTCGTGAACATGACGAAGAAATGGCGCAACAAATCCAAGATCTGATGTTTGTGTTTGAAAACTTACTGGAAGTGGACGATCGCGCTATCCAAGCCATTCTGCGCGAAGTGCAGCAAGATGTGTTGATGAAAGCACTGAAAGGTGCTGATGAAACACTGCGTGAGAAGATCCTGAAAAATATGTCCAAACGGGCTGCTGAAATGCTCAAAGACGATTTGGAAGCCATGGGTCCAGTGCGTGTGAGTGAAGTGGAAACCGCCCAAAAAGAAATTTTATCGACGGCGCGTCGCTTAGCTGATGCCGGTGAAATCATGTTGGGTGGCGGTGGTGGGGAAGACTTCCTGTAAGTCTGCTTAGTCGTTTGATGTTGGAGTAATGGCTGATGAGTCTGAATTCATTTATTAAAAATCGGCCTTTTGAACCCGATGCTGAAGTATTGGAGTTGTTAAAACAATGGCCAACGCCTGATTTTCAGCAAGGGGTGAAAAAAAATCCAGCCAAGACCAATGCGCTTTTTAAGACAGAGCCTGAGCGGCGGCCTGTCGTCAGTAAAGCCGAAGTTGAGGAAGTGAAACCGCTCACAGCTGAGGATATAGAAGAAATCCGACAAGCGGCTTATGAAGATGGCATTGCGCAGGGCAAAGAAGAAGGCTTTAGTCAGGGTTACAGCCAAGGCCGCGATCAGGGCTACCAAGATGGCTTGCAACAAGGCCAAGCTGAGGGCAAAAAACTAGGCTATGCCGAAGGTGAGCAACTGTTACGAGATCAGTTAAATCAACTGCAAGCACTATTCAACCAACTGCAAATGCCGTTGACCAAACTTGATGAGCAAGTGGAACAATCGCTGTTAGATTTAGCGTTGGCGATGGCTGAAGCCGTTATTCAAGTCGAAGTCAAAACCAACCCTGGAGTGTTATTACAAACTTTGCGTCAGGCAATTGACGCTTTACCGCATCAAACGAAAAATATCCGAATTTTACTAAATCCACAGGATCTGGAAGTCGTGCATCAGCACTTCTCGGCAGAGGAAATCGAGCAACGCGGATGGCAGTTACAACAAGAACCTGCGTTAAATCAAGGTGATTGCCGAATTGATGCCGGAGATTCCACCGTCGAAAGGCAATTAAAAACTCGTATTGCTAAAAGCTTGGAGCATTTCTTGCAAAGTCCTCGACAAGAGTAACTTTGTGGATTTCGTCAATGAGTCAAATCAGCCTTGCTGAACGCATTAAACAGCAACAGCAACATATCCGGATCAATAGGCCTGTAGTCGCGGGTAGATTAATTCGTGTGGTTGGCTTGACGCTTGAAGCCACGGGCTGCAGTGCTGCGATTGGTCAAACCTGTCATGTGGAAACTGCCTCGGGAGAGTTGTTCGCCGAGGTCGTTGGTTTTTCACAAGATCGTATTTTTTTAATGCCCAAAGATGATGTCAATGGCGTGCTGCCAGGTGCCAGAGTGACACCACTCCAAGATTATCAGGGCGTGCCTTTGACGATGGCATTATTAGGCCGAGTCATTGATGGTGCCGGCAATCCACTGGATGGCAAAGGCCCTGTCCGCTCGAACGAATATGCCTCTAGTAAAAAAACGCCAATTAACCCTTTGCAACGTCGGCCTATTCGCCAGCCACTTGACGTGGGCGTCCGAGCAATTAACTCCATTATTACTGTTGGCAAAGGACAGCGCATGGGCTTGTTCGCAGGCTCTGGTGTCGGTAAATCGGTGCTGCTCGGGATGATGACCCGAGGCACTGCCGCTGACGTGATTGTGGTCGGTTTAGTCGGTGAGCGGGGGCGCGAAGTCAAAGAATTTATTGATGAAATCTTAGGCGATGAAGGCCGTAAGCGCTCTGTTGTTGTTGCCGCACCAGCGGATGTGTCGCCATTGATGCGCCTAAAAGGCTGCGAAACCGCAGTGCAAATTGCTGAGTATTTCCGCGATCAAGGTTTAGATGTGTTGTTATTGTTGGATTCGGTCACGCGGTATGCCCAGGCACAACGGGAGATTGCGCTAGCAGTCGGCGAGCCACCAGCCACGAAAGGCTATCCACCCTCGGTCTTTGCCAAATTACCGGCATTAGTTGAACGTGCGGGCAATGGCGCGGATGGTCAAGGGTCGATCACTGCTTTTTACACGGTATTATCTGAAGGTGATGATTTGCAAGATCCGATTGCTGATGCGGCGCGCGCTATTTTGGACGGCCACATCGTGCTTTCGCGTCAATTGGCTGACAGTGGCCACTTTCCCGCCATTGATGTTGAGAAATCAATTAGTCGGGTGATGCCCGCAGTGACGAGTCCAGAGCATCAGCAGATGGCCAGAGCTATCAAACAAATGGTGGCCAGTTATTCACAAAGTAAGGATTTGATTGCAATTGGCGCTTACGTGCGGGGTTCAGATCCACTGCTTGATATTGCCATGGCGCAAATGCCCAAAATTAATAAATTCCTGCAACAAGGAATGCTTGATGTGGTGCCTTACGATGAATGTTTAGCAGGATTAGTTCAGCTGATCCCGCAAGGTAGAGGATTCTAAGCATGGCGATGTCACAACTGGCGTTATTGATCAAAGTTCATCAAGAAAAAGAAGAAAAGCTGCAAGCACAGTTTGTGCAAGCACAGCAATTTATGCTGCAAGCCCAACAAAAATATGATGGTCTGGCAAATTATCGCACCGATTACGTCCGTCAAAGCCAACAGCGCGGTGCGCAAGGCATGCAAAGTCGCCAGTTTAACCAATATCTCAACTTCATTACTAAACTCGACCTCGCTTTAGAGCAACAAAACCGGCAAATCCTCCAAGCAAAAAAAGTGGTGGAACAGCGTCGTCAAGTGTGGCTGGACATGCAAAAAAAACGCAAAGCGCTTGAGTTGTTGATCGAAAAAGAACGCATGGCACAAGCGGCTAAAGCTGCAAAAGCCGAACAGAAATTGTTTGATGAAATAGCCGGTCAGCAGTATTTCCGCAGGCTGCAGCAAGCAAATATGTAGTACCAATCGGCCAATAAAACTTTGAAAAGCACTGACCTCTTGACCAACATCGCTCATTTGACAGGATAACAATAGGGCTTAGTCAAGTTGCCAACAAAATTGGCCTGATTATTGAATGAGTTTAAAAGTTGAGAGATAAAAGCGCAAAACATCAGTCAATGCGCAGCGCTTGAGGGCGGCAGGTCAAATCCGATAGCCCTTTCGCCACAATGAATTTTAGTTTTTAAACATCCCAAGTCACCTGAGCAATGAATGCGGTGCATCAATGTGGAGTCATGATGAATATTAATCTTCCGTTGAATATAAATGTGACTGAAGTGGTTGGTTCCAAAGGGAATTCTGACCGAGCTCCACTTTGGGGAGAAGAGCCGATCGCGGGTGATTTTGAACAAATATTTGAAGACGAGCTACAAACGGCAGATGATGCGGTTACCCTGACTGATGCCAAGGAGCAGGTTGGCTCATCCAAAGTGCAGACAGGGCAGGAAATTGCCATGCCTGAATCTGTGTTAGGCGCCACTGCAATCCTCAACACAGCGCAATCAGCCGATATACTCTCAGCAAACTTTACAGACCAAGACATTGCCGCTGACAGCGATTTGGCGAGTAGTGGCGATGAGGCTGAGCTTTATAACTTAATTACTCACGCCAGATCTTATGATGTTGCGCTGGAAAAACCAGCTGCGAAAGAACTCTCGACACAACTGACAGAAATTTCACAAACCTTGCGCAATAGGCAGCCGACAGATTTGGCCTCTGTAGAAACTGAACAGAGCTCTGGGCTTCATGGGTTGAATGGACAAGCGCAGGGCGCTGGCGATGGTTTAATCGCGTCTGGGGAAGCAGTTATTGCTAAAGTGAAAGGTGTTGCTAATTCACAAACTTTGGCAGCAAACGGCGGATTGTCAAAAGCTGATGAGGCAACATTAACCTCTGTTCAGCTTTCCACTGAACTCGAGAAGAATACATCTTCGCCTTCCGAGCTTTCTGCCACAGCTCTCATCGCGGATGCTGAGCAAGTTGATGCCTTTAAACGAGTCAGCAATGAAGTGCCTGCCGTAGGGCAATTCAAAGTATCGGCAGAAATATCTGAGAAAGCCGCAAAAGCAATTTCTGTGGCAAGCACGATGTTAGGCGATGAAGGTAAAAATGAAAGCAAAGCTGCGAATGCACAAGTGATTACCGATAAAACTGGACCTGCAAGAACTATCGAGGCCGCAGCAACTTACAATGAGAAAAATGGCGTTGCAGCTGGCAACAATACCAGCCAATCGCCAGCAACATCAACGGCCTTGGACGCTTCTGAAACGAGCGAAAATTTGGTCAAAGGTGCGAATGGCACCATCGACCCCACTAGCATACAGTCTGGTAGCAAAGCTTCTAGTGTGGTTTCGCAGACTGTCAATCAACAGAATGTTAGTCAGCCAAATTCATTGACGTTGCATGGCACATTAGTGAATGAGACTGGGGATGAACCAAGTTTGTTTGTGCAATTGTCAGAACAGGCTGAACTGAGCCCTGAACCAGCGAGCAGTCAATCCAGCAATCAATCCAGCAGTCAATCGAGTAGCCAATCCAACAAATTAGTCGGCCTGAATGAGAGTAAAATTCAACCTACACCGCAGATGGTGCAGAATCAATCCGCTCAACTCACCAATAGTCAACCTATTGAAAATGGGCTGGATCCGCTGTTGAGTGCTCACGCTGTGGCGGGTGGCGACATGCAAAGTAACGCGTTGACAACTACTGCAAATCCAACTCAGATGGCAGTGAATGCACAAGCGCCAAAAACTTTTGCTGAGCATCAAAAACAACAACAGCAACAACAGCAGCAACAGCAGCAACAACATACTGAGCGCTTGTTATCTGAATGCAAATGCCAACCCAGAGCAAGGGGCTGAGTATTGCTGCATCTCCATTACAAGCGTCAGCTTCATCTGCGACCGGCCAAATGAATTCTTTGCAAGCAATCAATCCTTTGACACAAAGTCAGCCGTTGGAGAGCGTCAATTTAGCAACGATGGAGCGGCAATTACAGTTGCTTGAACCGAATGCAGCCATGCAGTTACGCGATCGGGTGCTTTATCAATTTAATCAAAAAATTCATACCGCTGAAGTGCGGATCAGTCCCGAAGATTTGGGAACTGTGCAAATCAAAGTGAATTTACAACAAGATCAGCTTGCGGTGCAGTTTGTTGTGCAACAGGCCAATGCGAAAGAATTAATTGAACAACAAATGCCTAAATTAAAAGAGTTGCTGCAACAACAAGGCATGAACCTGACCGAAGGGCAGGTTGAACAGCGCCAATCGAATGAGCGGCAAGGTTCTCAGCAGCCAGACGAACGCCAAGCCAATCGAGGCTATGCGATGGGTAAGGATATTGAAGTGGAGTTGCCAGTTACTCCAAAATCGGCCAAAGCCAGCGAACGAATGGTTGATTATTATGCATAAGTTTGCGAATTTTCGATCACAGCTCTATTAAATCAAGGCTTTCTTAGTTTCTACATTGCGTTTGTAGCGAGCTGCGGTAAATAATAAGAAAAAGCACAACACATTAGGAGTTGGTATGGCTGGCGAAAAAGATCTCGAAATCGCTGAAGGCGGTGGCAAGAAGAAAAAATTAATCATCATTGGTGCCGCAGTGGTCTTACTGCTTGCTGGCGGCGGTGGTGCATTTTTGATGATGGGCGGAGAAGAGCCGCCTCCAGCAGCGACAGCTGAAGCTGGTGCTGCTGAGGGGAGTGCAGATGCGACTGCCGAAAAACCAGCGGAAGCGGCGGCGGGTGAAGCAACTGTGGGGACTGCGCTTTATGTCGGCATGCCGAGGCCTTTTGTTTTCAATGTGCCTGGTGCTTCGCGTGAACGTTTAGTGCAAATCAAAGCACAGCTGTTGGTTCGTGGTCAGAACAATGAAGAACTGGCAAAACAACATATTCCGCTAATTGAAAGCACGATGCTGCGCACATTTAGCAAAGCAAACGCTGATGATTTAGTGACTGCTGCCGGAAAAGAAACCTTAAAAGCGGCAGCCTTGAAAGACGTACAAGATGCGCTGGTTGGCGTTGCTAGTAGCAAAGTGGTTGAAGAAATTTTATTTACTGGTTTTGTTATGCAATAACCATTGCAAAGGGGTAAGCATTGACTGATTTACTGTCCCAAGACGAAATTGACGCGCTACTCCATGGCGTTGATGATGTCGAAGAAGAAGAGGTTGACGAAGGTTCCGGTCCCGGCGGGCGGTCGGCACTTGAGTATGACTTTTCTTCGCAGGATCGGATCGTTCGGGGTCGCATGCCGACCTTGGAAATGGTCAATGAGCGGTTTGCTCGCCATATGCGGATCAGTTTATTTAACATGATGCGCCGTACCGCCGAAGTGTCGATCAACGGCGTGCAAATGATTAAGTTTGGTGAATATGTCCACACCTTATTCGTACCAACCAGTTTAAACATGGTGAGGTTCAGGCCGCTCAAAGGCACTGGCCTCATCACGATGGAAGCGCGCTTGGTGTTTATCCTGGTGGATAACTTCTTTGGGGGCGATGGTCGTTATCACGCCAAAATTGAAGGCCGTGAATTTACCCCGACCGAACGTCGTATCATCCAAATGTTACTCAAGCTCATCTTTGAGGATTACAAAGAAGCTTGGGCGCCTGTGATGGATGTCTCGTTCGAGTATCTAGATTCTGAAGTCAACCCGGCGATGGCCAACATTGTGAGTCCAACCGAAGTGGTAGTGATCAGTTCGTTCCATATTGAATTGGATGGCGGTGGGGGCGATTTCCATGTTGCTTTGCCTTACTCGATGCTTGAGCCTATTCGTGAATTGTTAGATGCGGGTGTGCAGAGCGACAAAGAAGATACGGATTTACGCTGGAGTAAGGCACTGCGCGACGAAATTATGGATGTCAAAGTCAATCTGACAACCAAAATGATGGATGTTGAGTTGACGCTAGAGCAAGTGATGAACTTAAAAGCAGGCGATATTATCCCTGTTGAAATCCCTGAAACGATCACAGTGTTGATTGAAGATTTGCCGACTTATCGGGCGAAAATGGGTAAATCTCGCGATAATGTGGCATTAAAAATTGTCGAAAAAATTAAACGGCCTGAATCAGTCAAATCTGAATTGCATGTCTTTACTAAGGGCGGTCGTCGTCTGGATAGCGATGCAGATATTAGTGAATTGGAAGCTGATTTGATTTTATCAGAACGTTCTGAGGAAAGATGGTAATGGCAGACGATAAAGATACGATGGATGAATGGGCTGCAGCGCTTGCTGAGGCTGAAGGTGGCGCGCAGGCGGTCGAGCTGGAAGAGCTGGAAGAGGACAAAACTCCAATCACAGCAGATGAAAAACGCAAACTCGATACCATTTTGGATATCCCAGTCACCATTTCGATGGAAGTAGGGCGTGCCAAAATCAGTATCCGCAATTTATTGCAGCTCAACCAAGGTTCGGTGGTTGAACTTGAACGGGTTGCGGGTGAACCACTGGATGTGTTGGTCAACGGCACCTTAATTGCCCATGGCGAAGTGGTTGTGGTCAACGACAAGTTCGGGATCCGCTTG
>CAZIPG010000061.1:13708-15562 GCA_964540955.1 uncultured Rheinheimera sp. | reverse complement strand
TTCCCACCGGCAGTTCTAACCCCGAGTTGGTTAAGGGTTAAGATCCCACAAACGTCTTCTGCTTGCGAGTTGACAGGACTAGCACTTAGAGTAAAAGTTGTCGGCTGTTTGACCAATGAGAATTGATAATACGGCTCTAAATCCTTTTTACAGCTGTTCTCTGGCAATACAACATCCACTTTATTGTTCGTCATATAAGTCATATTGGTCGTGTAAACACGCTCCATGAATTGACCATACTCCGTAAGGCATGTTGTTGCTGTAGCTCTTCGAGTCTTCGAAATCTGAGATTTATAAGATGGAAAAACAACAGCCGCCAAAATACCAATAATCACAACAACCGTCATTACCTCCATCAGAGTCACCCCTGATTGTTTCCATAGCGAATTTTGCATCATCATTCCCCTCACTTGGTTATTTCTCGCCATGATTGCATCCCTGAATTCAAGCTCGGATTGATTGCTCGAACCTCAACACAAGGGCCAACACAGTTGGTGATTGTCACAATTTTTTTGTCGATTTTTGTCAGTCTAGGCGCCCCAGGGGTTTCGATTTTGACACCTGAAGGCGGAATTGGCCCTTCTGAAGTGGTAATAAGTCAGCATCATCAAAAAGCCGAATCTTTATCAATATCAAAAAATGGTTGTTTCAAGCGCCCGCCGGTAAATGGCGAGACCGCCATTAAATAGCCAGTACCACCAGGGTTACAAGCATTACTATCTGGCATTAAGGTATTAATCATCAACTCAGTTCCAACCATCATTGGCGTGTCGACAATCCGCTCACGCGCCCCAGGTAAATCCATGTACCAACCCCGCTTATTGCTAGCAATCGTTTGGGTTGAAGCACTAATTGTACGTAGGTTATCCACATTCGAAATATAACGTTGTTCTAATTCACTTCTGGCGCTTATTGGATTGCCATCTTGAATACCATACCAGGATTGAACTGTAGCTCGACCTGGATCGTCTTGGTTGATGTAACGCCCGGTACCAAAGAATAACCAAACCTTGCCTGTTTTAGGTTCGATGGCACTTAAAATACCCCCGGAGATCATTTGTGGAATATTGTTAGCATCGCGGGCTTGGAACACTGGATAGTTGTTATTCGCAACTTTCCACAATGACGGATTTGCATCGGTCAGATCAAATTTCCAGACGTAGCCCTGCATATCGCCGCCATAAACCCAATCGGTCAGGCCATCAGCGTTAATATCAACCAGGCTAAGCTCAGAAGTCGCATTTCGATTGAGCGCATCGCCAGCTGTGGTCGGAATAGTTTTTATAACGTTCCCATTTTCTAGGTTAACCACGACAATGCCAGATTTATGCTCACTATTGTTGTAGCCATAACCCAAAATCATCACCCATTGCCCAGAATTCATTCGGGTCACTTGGGGTTTACCAATAAAAGTGCCGACTTCAGGGAATGAATTGTCCCATAAAACTTTGCTAGCATCGAAGCTATCAGGATTCGTCACATCCAGTGCGTAAAAACCACCGCCAGTGTGACCGTCACTCCCTCGACCAAGACCACCAACTAACAGAGTTCTCCAAGCGGAGTTGATATACACATCCACAGGGACAGGTGTACCATCGACGGAGAAGCGGTGCACATACTTGGGTTCAGAATATTTCTTTAGCACGTTCACGGTTTCGCCATTGGCGGGCTTCATGACATTTTTTGGAATGTAGGCAAATTTTTCCACACCAGTTTTGGCATCAAACGCATGCAGCATGCCATCGTTACCACCAACATAAAGCATTGGGGTTCTAGTTTTAGCAGAGCCGTTGATAAAAGCACGATATTCGCTAGCCCCTGCCCAAGAATAACGCTGGTAGTTGTAGTCCAATG
>CAZIPG010000061.1:5026-13698 GCA_964540955.1 uncultured Rheinheimera sp. | reverse complement strand
AATGGTTCAGCCACTAATTCTGGCGACGAGTTCACCAAATCGCCCAGCACCTTCGCCCGATTGCGATAGATACCGCCTGGGCTGCTTTTCTCTTGTGTTTTATCCCCTCTGAGATAATCCACAATACTGGCTACGCCACCCAGCCATTTTTGCTCATTCGAGTTCATATTGCTCCAAATGAATGTCTTTGCAGCAGAACGTGGATCTGTAGAATCAACCCCAAAATAGATCTTGCGATTGGCTGGAGTTGGTAACTTTTCACTGGCCTTCCAGACTGGCGTATTGGTATCACCAATTTTGTAGGACCATAAATCGCCTGACCATTCACCTGAAACAAAGCGAGCTTGATATAAATTCGATTCAGTTTGTAACGAATTAACGGCTGTCGCTGCTGCTGTCGATGCGGTGCCGACACGTTGCGAAATAGCACTCAAAGTAGCACTTAGAGCATCAGCAAAGGTGATTGGATCGCCAGCACTAAAAAAACCGCCTCGGCTGTTAACCCCTGCATGTAATAAGTCGTCGATTTTGCCTGAGTTTGAGGATGTAGAAGGCCAGGTAATAGAACCTTTATTTAACATCGCGTCAAACGCCGTCGTTGGATTGACAGTCCCAGTTACACCAAAGGCCACACCAAAAGTCACCATATGCTGCCAAAAGGCTGGATTCTCAGGCGAGGTAGGCACAGCATTATCCAAATCTGTCCTTAAATCATTTTTCCAAAAATACATGGCTATATCAGCCAAAGTATTGCTTGTGCTAAAAGCGAACGGGGATTCCGCCTTGTAAGTGAAACTTTGCCCTTTGGAGCCAGTAATTTTAATGCCATCGGCATTATCATGTTCGCCACCAACCTCATTCTCAGTGTTGGTTGCTTTGGTATACCCCTCGGTATAATAACCATCAGTCATAAGGATCGTATAGCTTTGGCGACACTCTAAAAGAGTTGACTCAGTGCTCGCAGGATCGGTGCGCCAAGGCTCATCTTTTTGAAAATATTCTCCTGCACTTATTAAGGCTGGGCGCAAAGGAGTACCACCGCTATCCCCAACTATTTTATACAAATTTGCAAAGAAACTTTTGCGAGCATCACCGGCAAATTTCCTTACGCCATTGATGTTATTTCTCGTATTGATCGTCGCAGAGCCAACCCTCATCGCAGAAGATTGTTCGTGGAAGGCCTCACTGATCCCCGCTTTAGCGGACAGCATCCTATCGCGGTAATATGAAAACCAATTTGCGAAGTTTTGCCGCTCGGTCGCTGTTGAGGGGTAAACGATGTCATAGCATGCATTTTCTTTGAATGAAGTATCTGTACAACTCGATTTTGGCTTGTAATAAAATGCTTTTGTTTTAGTGCCCTCAGGAGTAATGGCATAGTTAGTAAACTTGGCGCCCGTGCTAATACCAGAAGCTCGAGACATGATTGCCATATAGTCAGTACTGAGGTTTAACCTTATCGCTGTCGATTTATGAACATAAACCCCATCTTTAAGTTCAATATCGTAACCATCCAATTTAGCATTATAGAAATCCGAATTCCCTAAGCTTGTGCCATCAGGAAATTTAGGCACGGGATAGGTTATGTTGGGGTTATAATAAAGTTTGTTTAGATGCGAAGAGGCCAAAAATGCTGTCTTTGCAGATTTACTAACACTGTAAACCGTCATCGTCAAACCAGTATAATCTGCTGTATCAAGCGGAATGGTGACGGTTTTTCTATTAACGACTTGAGTTCCAAGATTACTCGGTAAAACTGAATCTAAATCCTCAGGCAATACTGCCTGCAACATCGAACCCGAGTCATCAAACATCAATAAAATATTCGGATCAACCGTAGTTCCGGTTTCTAAAGGCAATTGCGAAATATCTATCGCTGATGCGGCACTCGCTGCGCTGTACAAGGTGCAAAACAAAAACACCTGACACTTAGTTTTGAAATTTTTCATCATGAACTCCTTGGACTGCGCCATTATTGCCGCCATACCACTTGTAACATCACACTCGAACGACCATCCTGCGGTTGGTTTCTTGCGGTGATGCGGAATGTTTGTCTTTCACATAACGGATTCTCTTTCTGTTTACACCCAGGGTCTTGGCGACTGGTCCATAACCCTAAGTTTTCCACAATGAATTGTCCGGTATAGTTAACGCTATTGATGGTGACTGTTCGGGTACCCGCATTGGCCCAAAAAGCCGGATTGTTCCATTGGTCTGGCGTGCCATTGGCAGGCACTGGCAACGCTGCAGTGTACCAACTCATCCCATTCGCAACGGCTAATTGCGTTGAAGCATGGGCTAACGTCGCTTCAGCCACAAGTTTGGCAACCTCACGATCGCCAAGGTTTGCGGCCATTTTTTCTTGCACCGTCGTGCCACGAATCGCGCTCACGGCCAATAAGGTAATCGCGACAAGCATCAGCAAACTGATCACTAAAGCGACGCCACGATTCTGATGTAAATTTCTCATGAAGACTCCTAATGATTGCGCAAGTTAATAACTTGGCTGATTGTTCTCATCTCAACAGGCATTGGCGTTTGTGGATCATTACTCATGATAATCGTGACACGGATTGCCACCACATCCGCCCATGCAGTCACAGCGTTGGCATCGACATAATTGGCATGCCCAGTTTGCAAATATTGAATTTCCATATCTTGCACGCCAGCAAGTACCATTTCTGGTTCCACTTTGTTACCTACTAAAGCCGCACGGTATAGGGAACTTTGCCCATCTTGCGAACCAACAAACCATGCCATTGATTCTAAAGGAACAATCATGCCAGCATCTGGAGTTAATGCTTGCGCGAGGGTCACACCATTCACACCAAAACCAAAATTATTGGAGTTATTACCTGGCGTCCCAACATTGATGGCATGGAACAAGGAGTTGCCCGCCACATTAGTCAGTTGGAAAATAGCGGCCATTTTCGAGTCACATGCAATAACAATGTCATTAGCACGAAAGCCTGGTACATTCTGATTAATGGTCAGCGGTGGATTATTCGTCAACACATGACTCACCACAGAGGCACTCGTCCCCCGACCATACATCATGCGAACAGCGTCAGTACCTGGCACTGGCGTAATACCACTACCTCCAAATGCCAATACCGACCCCGCTTCATAACCTTGCAAACCCGCATAAGCAGCAGGGCCACCGAATTGATTCCAATGCGCCCACCAGTCTGCTGCGGTCACTCGTAACACATTGACAATTCGCTCGGAAATCATATTGCCGCATCCAGTAAAACCAGCATGCTGCGCATCCCGAGTGAGTAATTGGAATGAGATCTGGCTGGCTTGTTGCGCTTGCGACATCATCATGGTGACCTGATTGGTTTTCATGTTAGACATATATACGGATAAAACACCGCCGACCAAAAAAGTGCTTAATACCAACGCGATCATTAATTCGGTGATCGTAAAGCCAGCATTAAAGGTTGGTCTTGTTGCTTGTTTCTTCATAAAGTCACCAAATTCCAAACTTTCATATTTGCATCGCCACCTAAAGCTCTGGAGTCATCCCAATGCACCGTGATGGTATAAGTTCTCGTACCCGCATCATAAGCAACCTCACCGCAAGTGGTGGACGCTGTATTAATCGATGTTTGAATTTCAGCAATCCAGTTTTTATGCTCGAGCTGTTGGATCGAACCAGCAGATGTGATTGGGCTGCAGGTTTTGCTGAGTTTAAAAGCCCCTGTTAATGCCAAAGTTCGATTGGCTCGAATGCGCTCCGCCATACCAGAAGCCAGCATCACAGCCATCGTCCGTTGATGTGCACTTTGTGAATTTCGCATGTTTGATGTTTGCAGGCCTGCAACGCCTAACAAACCTACTGACAAAATTAACACTGCAACGAGAATTTCAAGCAGGGTCATGCCTTGTTGCTGCTTTAATGTTGCCAGTGTGAGACCTCTGCAAGTTTGATTCACTCGACTCATGGGCAAACTCCAGAATTATTGACCTTAATAATTTCGCTGCGGCCACCCGAATTAAAACGAACATTCAACAGATTGTGGCTCACTTTAGAACTCGGGATACACACTTGAATTTGTGAAGAAAGCGGTGCACTTGCAGCAAAAGTGCGGGCTAACCCTTGCGGGTTGTAGACAATCACGCTTTGCGCAGAAGCAAACACTGAATCTGAAGTCACTTTAATTTTAGATGCGTCAATCATGCCAACCCGAAGCACAGTACCTGTTTCAGCACCAACTGATGCGCCAGCGCGACGAATGAGCCAGCCCTGCCAACCAGCACTTGGCGGCGCAGAGCAAGTTGATTGGTTAGAAGAATGACAAAAAACAACACGTTCATTCAGCCGAATAGCTTCTGTGCGAGCAAAATTCAATGCCATTTGAATTTCGGAGGCTTGGGCAGATAATTGATTTGAACTGGTCAAATTCGTAAATGATGGAATTGCGATGGTTAAGCTAATTCCAAGTATTGCAATCCCAATCAAAAGTTCTGACAAATTAAACCCAGATTGATAGCGCATTCTTTGCTTGTTCAAGCGATTTCTCCTCAAAATCTCGACTCTCTTTCGAGAATTACTGAGGATAAAATAAAAAGTTGCGGAAAAAAAAGCCAGCGTTGACTGACTAGCGGTCAATTTTGCCGATTAACGGTTTTACCTACCAGAATTTAACAATTGTCGTAGCTTGGTTAATTCGCGTCTGCTGATCTCCAAGCGCTCATGCCAGTGATCTAGCTCGAGCAAATGACGGCCGTCGTTCGTTTGATGCAACCCTTTGATTTTCTCAGTCAAGACCAAAGTGTTTCGATGAATACGGGTTAATTGTTGCGGAAATTGCTCTTCCAGTTGTTTCAAACTTTGTTCGAGTAAAGCCTCCCCTTGCCCAAAAACCATTCGCACGTATTTATCGTCCGCTTGAAAATAAAAGATATCGCTCAGCGCCACCCGACGCGTGGTTGAACCTGTTTTATAAGTCAGCCAGGTCGTTGTCGATTTCAAAGGGGTCGCAAGCAACTTTGTTTTCAACCGACTGAGTGTCAGAGCCAAGCGCTCTGCTGAGACTGGTTTTAGCAAATAATCGGCTGGAGCCACTTGATAAGCCGCTAAGGCATGTTGCGGATGGGCCGTGACAAAAACAACTTGCGGGGCTTCAGGAAAGTTTTGCAATTGCGCAGCGATGGATAACCCATCAGCATCGGGCATTTCGATATCTAAAAAAACCACCTCGGGCGAGAGTTGTGAACACTTTTCAATGGCTTCCTGTCCTGAGCAGGCCTCCCCGACACAATCAACGTCAAAATCAGCCGTCAGCAGTCGTTTTAAACGTGATCTTGCTAAAGATTCATCATCTACAATCAATACTTTCATCTCGCTCCCCCCTGCGAAATTGGCATGACTAATTTCACTCGATAGGTGTTGTCGATGTGGCTGGTCGTCAAACTCGCATCTTCTCCATAAATCAGCTCTAAACGCCGCCGAATATTAGCAAGGGCGATGCCATTGCCACTATGCTTTTGCCGCTGAACACCGATGGGGTTACTCAAAATGAGGATCGCTGAACGGCTGGTCACGACGAGCTGGATTTCAACAGTGCCGCCATGGGGACAACATTCAATACCATGCCGAACCGCATTTTCTAGCAAAGGCTGCATCGTCAAGCAAGGCATCCTTAATTTCGGTAATTGCTCTGGTAAGTCCCATTTGACTTGCAAACGCTCATCCAAACGCAACTGCTCAAGCGCTAAATATTGCCTGGAGAGCTCTAACTCCTCTGCCAAGGAAACTTCATTGCCAGCTTGCATCGCGGCACGGAACAAACTTGCTAAATCCAATAAAGCTGTTTCAGCACGCTGCGCATCAATTTGCGTCAGCTCTGCGACCGCATTTAAACTATTGAACAAAAAATGCGGTTGGATCCGGGCTTGCAGTGCATCCAGTTCAGAACGTGACTGCGCCCCGAGCCGCCAGCTATGCTGGACATACAAGGCAAATAATTGAATGCCCATACCGCCAACCAAGAGGGCGATCACTAACGTTTTTAGCAGGAACAAATGTAACGGCTCACCTTGGTCCCAACCGTTCTGCTGCAAGAAACTGTGCGCCAAGACACTGACGATTAAGGTGACCAACATCAGAATTAATAAGGTTATCCAGGCAAGTACTGTGGGCTTGGCATAACGAAGTCGTTGACGAAAAAAACACAACAAAGCAGCAGTCAGCAAGGTGACCCAATGCAAAAAAATCGAAGTTAAGCCTAACCGCGGCCAAAATTCATTGCTGACCCCAGGTAGTAACGCTAAAACGATGGCGAGCGCTTGTGTTAACACAAAGATACGCAACACAATGCCTGAGCGACAGAACTCAGGCAAAAGTTGCTGGATGGGGACTTGGTGGTTAGAAGCGTCCATGCATCTCCTGCTGGCTAGCGCAGTTCAGCTGGAACCGCAAACACCACATTTTCTTCACGCCCTGGGTGTTCAATCACTTGCTTGCCACCCCAAGCCGTCAGCTGTTCTACCACCTGCTTGACTAATACCTCTGGCGCCGATGCGCCCGCAGTGACACCCACAGCTTTGACGCCATCAAGCCACTGCTTTTCGATATCAGCCGCAGTATCGATCAGATACGCAGTACAGCCCATTTTCTCAGCCAGTTCGCGTAAGCGATTACTATTACTACTGTTTTTAGCACCTACAACCAGCAATAAATCAACTTTAGCTGATAACTCGCGTACCGCATCTTGCCGATTTTGCGTGGCATAACAGATATCGTCTTTGCGCGGTCCCTCAATCTCGGGGAATTTTTGCCGCAAAGCGTCAATCACATCGGCGGTATCGTCGACTGATAAGGTGGTTTGGCTGGAATAACATAACGCAGCTGGGTTTTTCACTTGCAATTTGGCGACATCTTCAACCGATTCCACCAAATAAATGCCACCCTCAGGGTTATCGTACTGCCCCATGGTGCCTTCAACTTCGGGGTGACCCGCATGGCCGATTAAAATACATTCGATGCCTTTTCGACTGGCACGAGTAACTTCCATATGGACTTTGGTCACTAGTGGACAGGTCGCGTCAAAGACTTTCAGTCCACGTTGTCTTGCGGTTTCACGCACGGCTTGTGACACACCATGCGCAGAGAAGATGACGATATTATCGTCTGGCACTTCATCCAATTCATCAACGAAAACAGCACCGCTGCGGCGCAAGCCATCAACAACAAATTTATTGTGCACCACTTCATGACGCACATAAATTGGTGGTTCGTAGAGCTCTAAAGCACGAGAAACGATACTAATCGCACGGTCAACTCCGGCACAAAAACCACGCGGATTTGCTAGGAAAATATCCATAATCAGTTACTAACCTGCACAATTTCAATGTTAAAGGTTAAGGTTTGGCCAGCCAACGGATGATTAAAATCCACCGTGACAGAATCACCAACCACTTCTCGGATCAGCCCAGGTAATTCAGAGCCATCTGGCATTGCGAAACCGACAATCATGCCGACCTTCGCGGGTGCATCCAACGAGAATTTACTGCGATCCACATAATAGATATTATCGGGATTAGGCATACCATAGGCATCTTCTGGCGCGAGCGTAAAAGTTTTTTTATCACCCGCTTGTAAACCTGAAAGTTCTGCTTCAAAGGCAGGAGATAAACTGCCATCGCCCATTTGTAACTTGGCAGGTTTGTTATGAACCCGAGTACTTTCAGCAGCACTGCCATCAGAAAGTTTAATATCAAAATGGAAAATGACGGTACTACCCGCACCAATCGTGGTTACGCTCATTGTGGTACCTCATGTGATTTTTTTAAATCTTCTTCAGTAAAACTATCCCAAATTAGCAGCGCAGCACCGATACAAATTGCGCAATCGGCAATATTAAAGATTGGGTAATGCCAATCTTGGTAAAACACGTGCAGGAAATCGACGACGTAACCATACAAGCTGCGATCGATTAAATTCCCGATTGCGCCTGCCACTATACAAGTTAGTGCCAACGCTAGCTTCGTTTGACCTTTACTTAACCGAGCCAGCCAAATAGAAATACCAATGGTCACGATGATGGCAATGGCGGTAAACAACCACCGTTGCCAGCCGCCAGCATCGCCTAAAAAGGAAAATGCTGCGCCATAATTACGGGCATAAGTAAAACTAAACACTGGGAGCAAATTGACCGATTCGCCCAAAGCAAAGTTTTTAATCACATAAATTTTGCTCAGTTGATCAGCAATCAACACCAGTATTGCCAGCCACCAAAAGCGCCAGCCTGTTTCCAAAAATAACTTCATTAAGCAAAAATCCTCGGTTCGCCTTCACCTTCCACGTTGCTCACACAACGTAAGCAAATCAGTGGATGCGCAGGGTTAGCCCCCACATCATGGCGATGATGCCAACAACGGTCACATTTAGCCGCTGTAGAGGTGTGCACTTGCACTGCTAGACCCGCAATCCCCGTCGCAATCGCATCTGCAGGAGCAGCAGTTGTATCGACTGTCGCCGTTGAAGTAATCAATACAAACCGTAATTCATCACCCAACCGCTGTAAGGTTGTCGCCAATTCGCCTTGGGCAAATAAAGTAACTTCCGCTTGCAACGACGCCCCAATCTTGCCTTCTTTACGCACCGATTCAATCACTCGGTTCACTTCATCACGAACTAATAACAATTGCTGCCAGAACGCGTG
>CAZIPG010000061.1:0-5016 GCA_964540955.1 uncultured Rheinheimera sp. | reverse complement strand
TTGGCCGGTTGGCACGCTATTCAGTGCATCGTACCAAACCCCAGTGAACACAAAGGGTTCGCTGCGCGCAGGTAAGCTTTCCCAAATTTCTTGCGCTGTAAAACTCATCACCGGCGCCATCCAACGCACCATGGCTTCAATAATGTGATACAGCGCAGTTTGGCATGAACGACGGGCGTGACCATCGGTTTTGGCCGTGTACTGACGATCTTTGATCACGTCTAAATAGAAGCTCCCCAATTCCACCGTACAGAAGTTCATCAGCTTTTGACTGACCAAGTGGAATTGATAATCATCGTAATCGTCGACAATTTCTTGTTGCAGCGCTGCAGCGCGTTGCACCATCCACAAATCCAATTCGACGAGTTTATCCATCGGCACTAAATCGGTTTCAGGATTGAAGCCATTCAAGTTCGCCAGAATAAAACGGGCTGTGTTGCGAATACGGCGATACTTGTCTGCCGCCCGATTTAAAATTTCATCAGACACAGTCATTTCTGAGGTGTAATCGGTGGTCGCAACCCACAACCGCAGAATATCAGCACCCAGTTTATTCATGACATCCTGAGGTGACACCACGTTGCCCAAGGATTTGGACATCTTGCGACCTTCCCCATCGACGGTGAAACCATGCGTCAACACTTGTTTATAAGGTGCATGACCTTTGATGGATACGCCGGTCATCAATGACGACATAAACCAACCGCGGTGTTGGTCTGAACCTTCCAAGTACAGATCCGCTTGGGTTGCCCCGTTAAATTCAGGGCGCGGGTCAATCACACAAGCGTGTGTGACGCCAGAATCAAACCATACATCCAGCGTATCTGTTACTTTGACATACTGCGTTGCATCGGTGCCCAGCAACTCCGCTGCATCTAAATCAAACCATGCTTGGATCCCTGCGCTTTCAACACGTTGCGCAACTTGCTCCATTAACTCTTGGCTATTTGGATGCAAAGCACCTGTATCTTTATCAACGAAGAGTGCAATCGGCACGCCCCAAGTCCGCTGACGCGAAATACACCAATCTGGGCGCCCCGCGACCATATTTTCAATGCGTTGTTGACCCCAATCTGGGATCCAACGCGTTTTTTCAATTTCAGTTAATGAAGTGCTGCGCAGACCCGCTTGCTCCATGCTGATAAACCATTGCGGGGTGGCACGGAAAATAATCGGCGTTTTGTGGCGCCAGCAATGCGGGTAGCTGTGTTTGTAGGCTTTATGTACCAACAATGCACCACGCTCTTTGAGTGCCTCAACCACAGAGTCGTTCGCTTTGAACACGTGTTGACCGGCAAAAAGCGGGGTGTCTGGCAAATACACGCCATTGCCACCGACTGGGTTGGCGACTTCTAAACCGTATTTCAAGCCCACTTCAAAGTCTTCTTGACCGTGGCCTGGCGCCGTGTGAACCGCACCAGTCCCTGAGTCTGTGGTCACGTGTTCGCCAAGCACTACAGGGACTTCGAAGTCATAAAGCGGATGCTTTAATTTCACTAAGTCCAACGCTTCACCCTTGGCAAAACCCAATGCATGGTATTTTTCAATGCCAGCTCGTCCCATCACATCAGCCACCAAATCAGTGGCAACAATCAAGCGTTCGACGCCGTTTGGCCCCTCTTCCACTTGCACTAAGCTGTATTGCAAGGCTGCATTGAGCGCAACTGCACGGTTGGCAGGAATAGTCCAAGGTGTGGTTGTCCAAATGACAATCGACATTTGTCCTTGACCGGCATGACCTGCAGGATGATCAAATTTATCAGCAACCTCGGCATCAACCACTTTGAAACGCACATCAATGGCTGGTGATACTTTGTCTTGATATTCCACTTCCGCTTCAGCCAAGGCTGAACCACAGTCTGTACACCAGTGCACAGGTTTAAAGCCTTGATGCAAATGGCCATTTTTTACAATCCGACCCAGTGAGCGAATGATGTTGGCTTCAAAAGCAAAATCCATCGTGCGATAAGGATTATCCCAATCACCCAATACGCCTAACCGGATAAAATCAGTTTTCTGTGCCTCAATTTGGGTCAATGCATATTCGCGGCATTTCTCACGAAACTCTGCGGCCGACAACTTAGTGCCTGGTTTGCCATATTTTTTCTCAACAACCAACTCAATCGGCAAGCCATGGCAATCCCAACCTGGCACATAAGGCGCATCAAAATCAGCTAGGGTTTTGGCTTTGACAATAATATCTTTTAGGATCTTATTAACGGCGTGACCGATATGAATATTGCCGTTCGCATACGGAGGACCATCATGCAAAATAAAAGTTTTTTTACCTTTTTTAGCCGTGCGAATTTGGCTGTATAAATCCGCCTTCATCCAGTTGGCTAACATTTGCGGTTCACGTTGCGCCAGATTTGCCCGCATCGCGAAACTGGTATCTGGTAAATTTAAGGTCTGCTTGTAATCGCTCATCCGATAGATCCCATCTGACTATGCTCGGCCCATCTGACCGAGTCTAAAATTAAATTGTCGCGAAATATTGTCTAGCCGCAGCTGCGTCTAATTGAATTTGTTGCTGTAACTCTTCCAAGGAGACAAATTTTCGCTCAGTTCGAATTTTGTGCTTCAATACCACTTCAATCTGATGACCATATAAATCGCCATTAAAATCAAAGAAGTGGGCTTCTAATTGTTCTACACGCCCCCGCAGGGTTGGCCGCACACCAATATTTGCGACGCCACGATAGTGCCCTGTCGCGGTATGCGCTTCGATCGCATAAACCCCATGGACAGGTAATTTTTTTCGATATAACCAAACATTCGCCGTTGGAAAGCCCAGTTTTCGGCCCACTTTTTCACCATGACGGACTCGACCCATCAAAGAAAATGGCCGTCCCAACATGGCTGCCGCTCCGTCTAAATCATCCTTGGCGAGCGCCTCTCGGATCAAGGTGCTACTGACCCGTTGATTTTGCTGCTTTAAGCTAGCTGTCGGCGTCAGGCCAAAACCATATTTTGCTGAAGCTTGCTGTAACAAGGCATAATTACCTGCACGATTTTTGCCAAAACAAAAATCATCACCAACGATCAGGTGCTTCACATCCAACTGTGCAAGCAGCAAATGCTGAATAAAAAACTCAGGCTCTTGCCCCGCAAACTCTGGAGTAAAACTGGCACATATCAGTCGATCTAAACCTTGCGCTGCCAACCAATGATATTTTTCGCGAAACCGAGTTAAACGCGCTGGCGCTATCTCTGGTTTAAATAATTCCAAAGGTTGAGGTTCAAATACCAAAACAACAGCAGGCAGTTGCAGCTGATTTGCAATGGCTTTCACCTGCTGCAGCACAGCCTGATGCCCTAAATGCACACCATCAAAATTACCGATGGTGAGGACACAACCGCGATGGCTTGCTTTGATATTTTGTAAACCTCGGATTAACTCCATGCAGTTCAACTACTCTCGTTCGCTGTCTAAACGTTTGATTATAACTACATCAGCGCAGACTTTCAGCAACTGTATGCCGTTTGATATCACGGATCCGTACACCAAATAACCAAAGTAGCGCAAAATAACAAGGAACTGCTGCCGCAAAGACGTAGCCTAACCACAAGGCTCTGTCACCGAACGCCATACCGACGAACTGTTCGGTACTCGGCAGTAACCACACAATCAATGCAGCCATTCCGATTGCCGCAAGCGTGGCTTTTGCAATCAACCCGAGTGTTTGTTTTGATAACTGATAAATGTCGGCTTTTTTCAGCCCGCTATAAAGTAACCAAGCATTTAATGAGCCAGACATGGCGGTAGCTAACGCCAAACCGACGTAGCTAATAAATGGCGCCAACATCAGGTTGAATACCATATTCGCCACCATGGCAATAATGCCGATTTTGACTGGCGTTTTGACATCTTGCCGCGCATAAAAAGCTGGGGCTAACACTTTAATTAACATCAAAGGCACTAAACCACTGGCGTACGCAATTAAACTCAAGCTACTTTGACTGGCATCGAACGCAGTAAATTGGCCATGGGCGAATACGGTTAACAAAATAGGTTCAGCCATCACGATTAAACCAGCCATCGAGGGTAAGCCGAGCAAGCAAATCAGCACGATAGCCCAATCCACTGTGCTCCGAAATTCCTGAATATTACTGGTTGCAAACTGACGCGACAAACTTGGCAAAATGACGGTCGCAATCGCAATTCCAAACAATCCTAATGGAAATTCGAGTAAACGGTCGGAGTAATACAACCAGCTGACTGAACCTGTTTGTAAAAATGAGGCGATGACGGTGTCTAACAGCAAATTGATTTGACTCACAGACACGCCAAACAACGCTGGGATCATCAGAGTACGGATCCGCACCACATATTCATCACCCCAAGCCCAACGCGGTCGAACCAATAGACCTGCTTTGGCGAGAAATGGCAGCTGGAACACAAACTGCAAAAATCCCCCCGCAAATACCCCCCAGGCCAAGGCTGTGGCTGGATTATCACAATAAGGCGCTAACCAAAGCGCTGCACCAATCATCGCAATATTCAGAAATACTGGGCTGAATGCAGCGACGGCAAATTTATTATAAACATTCAGTATGGCGCCGGATAAAGCGACAAAAGTAATGAACCATAGATAAGGAAAAGTCACTTTCAACAACACAGAGGCTTGACTGTATTTTTCTGCGCTCGGGCCATCCGTGAGATAATCCTGAAACCATCCCATCGCAAAGATGGCCATAATCACCGGCGAGCCAATCATGGCCAGCAGGGTCACCACGGTCACTATCAACCCCAAGGTTCCCGACGCTTTTGCCATTAATTCACGCACAGCATCATCGCCATGTTTTGCTTTTACTTCCGCTAAAACCGGCACAAAGGCTTGCGAAAATGCACCTTCAGCAAATAAACGACGTAAAAAATTGGGGATCCGATTGACCATCAAAAATACATCGGCCATGGCACCAGCCCCCAATACATTGGCGGTAACCACATCACGCACTAGACCTAACACTCGAGAAATCAAGGTCATAGCGCTAACAATCATGCCAGATTTTAAT
>CAZIPG010000060.1:342-15776 GCA_964540955.1 uncultured Rheinheimera sp. | reverse complement strand
AAGTAGCTCTCTAATGTTTCATCATCTGGCAAGGTCACCGCCAGTGTAAATTGAGTCGGTTGCATCAAGAACCAAGCAAAGTATAACGAGTTGTTTTGTGTATTTGCGCAGCTGGATTCGAGCTTATGGGTAATTCTGCTAGCGAAGTTGTATCCGCTGCTGTTGCCCCAACCTCTGTTTCACCTTGGATTGCCGCACCATCATTCACGACAGGCGATTTCATTTCACTAGTGTTCGCTGCTGAATTTGCCAAGATTTCTTCATCTGTTGCTTCTGCAAATTGCGCATCCAGAGCCAACTCTGCAGCAGAGAGCTCGGGAGCAAGTTCAGTTTCTGGCCGCAATTGCCTGACTAACTGCATGCTGCGGTAAAAATCATCGGCTTGGGCAGCAAGCTCAACCTGAAATACGGCCTGCCCTTGACGAAATTGCTGCAACCGATGACTACGAACCGTTAATAATGAATTGAAAATTTTCTGGACCCGATCTAAATCGCGTAAATTTTGCACGCCTTCGATGGTAATTGTGAGCGCTTGCTCTGCCGTTTGTGCTGAATTGACTACCACCGCATATTTGGCTGCTAAATTCTTGGCTAAATCGCTGCTAAAATCTTCCGCCAATTGCATCGCATCTTGTTGAGTGTATTCACTAGATTGTAATTGCCCATCCTGCCATTGCTGCACAGTTAAGCGGAAAGTGACGGTACCCGAAGTATCAGTAAATTGATCGAATAGGAGATTAAAAATATCGTTTGTTTGATAACGCAGTGATGCACCTTGGATGGCAGGCCAATCGCCAGTCCAAAGCACTTGCTCATTAATCAAGGTTAAGTCGTCGACATCATAAAATGGGAAAACATAACTTAAACCAAAGATTTTGGCCTGCTCCATCAAGGCTTTCCGCAGTGGGTGTTCCGCATCCATCACGAGTTGCGGTTTATCCTGCATTTTTTCACTGAACCAAAGTAATTGATCAGGACGACGACTACCCCAAATCGGTATTTGTTCACGCTGCAATAATGCTGTAATTTTTTGCGCGTCCAATTGCACTACCATCATCGGCTGAGCATTCACTTGGATAGACTTAAACTGTTTGACGTAACTGCCGCTATTTTTCAATTCTGCCGCGATTTCTGGATCAGCCAAAACGCTATCACTGCCGGTGAGCTTGAGTAACACAGCGGAAAACGCGGCTCTCTGCCACTGGCTTTGGGAGGATTGAGCCGGCACTTGCGCTTCGTACAAATCAGTAATTTCCGCTGCAGTGGCTAAGGGATGAGAAAACAGCACCAGCAAAGCCGTGAGACAAATCGCTGAGAAATCACGCATAAACTTCATTCCTTATCGGGCAAGGACAGGAAATAATCCCTTGAGTCCCAAGCTAATAAATTCAATTGCAATTGCGGCCAAAATCAAGCCCATCACACGAGTGATGATATTCATACCAGTTTGGCCCAACCGTTTGGCTATTTTACCCGATAAGCGCAGCAAAATGGCAATAATGATGCCAACCAGCACAATTTCTAACGACACAATTAAATAATGCTGCCACTCGTGCGCTCTATTGCCATACAGGATAATTGAACTGATAGCACCAGGCCCTGCTAACATCGGCATTGCTAATGGCACTATGGCTATCGATTCGCGCTTACTGGCTTCAACTCGCTCCGCTTCTGTATTCTTGGCGCCACTGGTCTGCGCATGCAGCATTGATATGGCCATTAGTAAAATTAATATTCCCCCGCCCACTCGAAACGAATTTACCGAGATGCCGAAGAAACTCAAAATAAGCTCGCCAAAAAAGAGGGTGACTAACAAAATAATGGTCGCGGCTTTTGCGGCGGTCATGGCGACATATTTTTTATCTTGCTCACTATGATGCGCGGTGAGCGACAAATATAAAGGCACTGCGCCAAGTGGATTTAAAATCGCAAAAATACCAATAAAGATTTTTAGATACTCTTGCATTTCAAGCATGGCATATTCCTTATGACTGAGGGTTAAAGAATTTTCAACACAATTGGCAAAGCTCTGTTTATTACAAATGCCCTGTAAAACCAATCAAATTGCCGATCACGAGTTTAGCGAAACAGTAAACTCTATCTATTGACTGAACAAAACAGCCACCTAAAGGTGGCTGTGCAGCATCGAGTTTAGTTAAGCTAATAACAATTAAATTGAAGCCACCAAGAGCAAGGCTATCTGTTAAAGCTCAATTTTATTTTGTTTGATAGTCTCAACAAATACCGGGAAGATTGCATCAATGGTTGCAGCATCCAAAGGTTTCCCCTCGGCATCGTTAAATTTAATCAAAGTACCGGCATCTGATTTTGCCAATTCGATTTGATATTCTAATTCAGCCAATGGCAACTCAGGAATTGCTTCTGAACCCCACAACCCTTGCCAGAAACCTTGATCAGGTTTATTGAATTTAACGAAATAGCGATAATCGGTGCGGTTTAAATCGGTCACTTCTAAAGACACTAACTCAAATAAAACTTCAAGCTGAGACCATGCTTTATCGATTGGCTGTTTAGTCAACATCACCGCAACACCATCAGCAGTCTCTGCACGAGTCAACTGCACATCTGGCAGTTTAGCTTTTGCTTCGCGGATAGCCGCTAACTCAACGGTCGCAATATGATCAATCATTCTATTTAAAAAATGGGCTTCTTCGCGACGTTGGGCTACGGTAGTTAACTTCAGTGCAGGATCTTCATACTTCATTTGCAAAAGACGGACACTAACCCCCACGGTACGGCCATGTGGTTTAGGTTCCAAAGTCACCACAAACTGGCCCTGTTGCGTCAATTCCTGATCTTTCCAAAACCAAAAACCGGTTTCTTCAAATTGAGTCACCCAACCTGTTTTGAATTCTGTCGTGGTTTGTTGCTCAATCGTGATTTCATTCGTTTTCATGAACTCAGCGATATTTGTCTGTAAATAAGGCATTAAATCGCCAGTATATTCAGAACGTTCAAACCATACCCGAACGTTTTTATCTTCTTCATCCACACTAGAATTGGTTGCAACCGCCAGAATTTGCACGGGTGGACGTAGATCTAAACTTTCACCACGCTCCCCCTGTGCCACGGCACCTGGCAGATCATATTGATTGGGTTTACGTGGCGCGATTAAACCGGTTGGGATTTGTAATTCCGCAATCCGAGTTTCATCAACCACTTGCTCTTTCTGGTCTAAACCGAGCATCGAGCAACTAGTTAATAATAACGAGGCAACCAATGTGCCTGAGATCCGATAGTGCACCTAAGAACTCCTAAAATTGTAAATTTGCTTGCTGCAGCGCTTGTTCGATTACCGGTTGATGAATTGGTTCAAGTTGAGTCAAAGGTAATCTGGCAAAATCGCAAGAAATAATCCCTAAGCGCTGTAAAGCCCATTTAGTTGGAATGGGATTACTTTCAATAAATAAATCGCGATGTAAGGCTTGTAAGGTTGTGTCAATCCGGGTGGCTTCAGCCTGATTGTGCGATAAAGCAGCTTTAATCATTTGACTCATCGCCAATGGCGCCACATTGGTCGTCACGGAAATGACTCCATGCCCCCCTTGTAGCAAAAATTGACATGCACTGGCATCATCGCCACTTAACAGTAAAAATTCTGCCGGGCATTGCTGTTGTAATTCCGCTAGCCGAGCTAATGAACCTGTCGCTTCTTTAATACCGACGATATTCGGGACCTTGGCTAACACAGCAACGGTTTGGCTTTGGAGATCAATCCCTGTGCGCCCGGGGACATTATAGAGTAACACAGGTTTTGTGGTAGCCGCAGCCACGGCTTTAAAATGCGCAATCATGCCCGCTTGAGTCGGTTTGTTGTAATAAGGCGTGACCGTTAAAAAACCATCAATTGCTAATTTAGATAAAGCGACCGTTTTTTCGACTGCTTCAGCGGTACTATTTGAGCCATTGCCCGCGATGATCGCAGCTTTGCCCTGCACTTCGTCAATAACAAATTGCATAACTTGCAACTGCTCGCTAAATGGGATGGTTGCAGCTTCGCCTGTTGTGCCCATGACAATTAAGCCATCAGTGCCATTATCAACCTGATATTTAAGCAGTTTCTTCAAGCTGGCATAATCAACCTGACCATCTGCTAACATAGGTGTAATAATTGCAACAAGACTTCCGCTGAACATATTCAAGACTCCACAAATTTCAGGCTGCCTATAGTAATGAGCTAGGGGGCTTAACACAAGCAACAGCAGACAGCTCTGATGAAAATTCAATAAATTATGCTAAACTTCCGAACCAAATTTAGAGATGGAGAAGTATTTACAGATGGCACAGCAACTTGTGGTCACTGCTATTGGGGCAGATCGAACGGGTATTGTCAGTCAACTAGCTCGCTTAGTCAGTGACTGTAACTGCAATATTGTCGATAGCCGAATGGCAATTTTTGGCAATGAGTTCACCTTCATCATGTTGCTCTCAGGTGATGCCGCAGCCATCAGTAAAATCGAGTATTTATTACCGACTTCTGCCTTTGAAATGAATTTGCTGACGATGACCAAACGGACATCCTCGCGGCAATTACCCGAATTATCTCCTCCTTACATCATTGAATATACCGGTGTTGATCGGGTGGGAACTTTAGGCGCAATTTCAAGCCTGTTAGCAGAACAGCAGGTTTACATAGGCGCACTGCGTTCAGAAACCATCCACCCAACGCCGGAAAGTCCAGCGCATACCCATACCATGATGACCGTACAACTGCCCGTAGGGCTTGCAGTCGATAAACTGCGGGAGCAGCTGATGAAACAATTTAGCAAAATGCAGCTTCAAGGGACTTTCGAACCCCAAACTTGATCAATCGATAACACTTCAAATCGCTTGATTTTTAAATTGCAGCCCCCAGTAAACCAATTACTCTCGAATTTCGTTAAATTCTGCACTTTTAATTCAATCTGGGATGAATAGGAACCGCCATGCAAACACTTCAAGCCGGCCAACAAGCGCCACAATTTAGTTTACAGAACCAATTTGGAGAAACTATCGAGCTTGCTGAATTACTGAAAAAAGGCAAAGTGCTCGTTTACTTTTACCCAAAAGCTTTAACGCCGGGTTGTACCGTGCAAGCGTGTGCCCTTCGAGATAGCCAGCCGCAATTCAGTGAAAAAAATGTCACTATAGTAGGCATTAGCCCAGACCCAGTAAAAAGCCTTCTCAAATTCCAACAGAGCAAAGAGCTGAATTTCACCTTGCTTTCTGATGCTGATCATCAAGTCGCCGAAGCATTCGGAGTATGGGGGGAAAAGAAATTCATGGGTAAAATTTACGATGGCATTCATCGCATTAGTTTCTTAATTAATGAGCAAGGTCAGGTAGAGCAGGTCTTTGACAACTTCAAAACAAGCAACCACCATGAAGTGGTATTAGCGGCGTTAAGCTAAGCTATTTGTTGAAATAAGGAGATTTTAAGTGATGAAATTGTATTACACCCCTGGTGCTTGTTCATTGGCTTCGCATATCGCTTTACATGAAGCCGGTTTAAAATTTGAAATTGCCAAAGTGGACTTACGCACCAAACAACTCAGTGATGGCACTGATTTTCGTCAAGTGAGTCAACTCGGTTATGTGCCCGTGTTAGAACTAAAAAATGGCGAATTACTGACCGAAGGCCCTGCCATCCTACAATTTATAGCTGATCAAGCGCCTGGCACTAATTTAGCACCGGCCAATGGCAGCTTTGCTCGTTATCGCTTACAAGGCGCGCTGAATTTTATCGCGACTGAAGTGCATAAAAATTTTAGTCCGCTGTTCGACCCCACCGCTGAAGCGCCAGCAAAAGCAGCGGCGAGTTCGCGTTTAAATAATCGCTTAGCCTATTTAGACCAGCAACTAGCCGCGCAAAACTATCTAGTCGGCGATAATTTTAGCGTCGCTGATGCATACCTGTTTACAGTGTTAGGCTTTGCCAGAATGGTTAAATTTGACTTAAGTCCGTTCGCTCATCTGCAGGCTTATAAGCAACGTATTGCTGCGCGGCCAAGTGTAATTGCAGCCATGACTGCCGAGGGACTGATCCGCTGAAGGAGCGAGTATGCGTCTGAAAAGTGCAATTTTATTAAGTTTCATCGCCACATCCGCTGGTGCTTTCGCCGCGGGAGCTTTCGCCAAAGATACCGCGTTTTTAAGTTCAGAAACTGCCAAACTCAAAATTGAGACGGTTACTGAGGGCCTTGCTCATCCTTGGGGTTTAGAATTTTTACCCGATGGTCGTATGTTAGTCACTGAGCGTGATGGCCAACTTAGAATTGTTGCCGCTGATGGCAGCTTAAGCGCACCGATTTCGGGGTTACCTGCATTAGCAGTTGCTGGCCAAGGCGGTTTACTCGATGTGATGCTGGATAAAGATTTTGCCAAAAATCAGCTGATTTATCTGAGTTACGCCGAACCAGGTGCTGATAAAACTGCAAGTACAGCAGTGATCCGAGCCACCCTGAAAGACAACCAACTGAGTAATTCCAAGGTGATTTTCAGCCAAACACCGAAGGTGGATAGTCGCCATCACTTTGGCGGGCGGTTAGTACAAGAGGCGAACGGCAATATTTTCGTGACGCTTGGCGATCGGGGATCGCGTCGAGATGATGTACAACCACTCAATACTCTGATTGGCAAGGTTGCAAGGATCACCCCAGAAGGGAAAGCTGCCGCCGGTAACCCTTTTGCCACAACGACCAATGCCAATCCATTAGTTTGGTCGAATGGTCATCGCAATATTCAAGGTGCCACTTTAGATGGACAAGGGCGGCTTTGGACTCATGAGCATGGTCCGCAAGGCGGGGACGAAATCAATATTGCCAAAGCCGGCGCCAATTATGGCTGGCCGCTCATCACTTATGGTGAAGAATATGGGGGTGGTGTCATTGGTAAAACCCAACAAGCAGGCTTAGAGCAACCCTTGCATTATTGGGTTCCTTCAATTGCACCCAGCGGCATGACCTTCTATGGCGGCAGTCTATTTAAAGAATGGCAACAGAATCTGTTAGTGGGTTCTCTAAAGTTTGGCCAGCTGGTCAGGTTAGTCATCAAAGATGACAAAGTCATCCATGAAGAACGGATCCGCATTGGCAATCGCATTCGCGATGTACAAGTGAGTTCTGAAGGTGCAGTTTTTTTATTGACCGATGAAGACAATGGCAAAATTTTAAAACTGACGCCATTACCCTAATCCAGCCAATGCAATAAGTGCAGCGTTGTGCTGCACTTTTGTTGAGTGTTCATGATGCCAAAAGTCCAATACTCACTGCTGACCTTTTCTAGTTGGCTGCTATTTTACTGCCCCTTCGCTGCCCAAAGTGCTACCAACTCGCAGGCAGGCCTGATTTCCTCCTCATCCTCCAATATTGCTAAATCGGTGGAGGCCAAGCCCAACGGCGCTGACATCGAAGCAATCGAGAGGATCTCAATCAGTTTTTTTGGCCAAAACTCAGCTTGGTTACAAAGCAGTGCCGCCATTGAATATCGCGATTTGGCTCAATTGAAGTCCAGCATTGATACGGCCGCACTTTTACAAGGTTTATCAGGGATACAGGCTGATCAACGGGCTAATTTCGCTCAAGACAGCCGGATCAGTATTCGCGGGTTTGGCACTCGCAGCAGCTTTGGTGTGCGCGGGATTGAGATGACACTCGACGGGATCCCGTTGTCAACTCCGGATGGCCAAGTCCAACCCTCTTCACTGATGCGTCAACAACTAGCAGAAGTTGAAGTTCTCAAAGGGCCTTTTGCAGCGCTCTATGGCAATGCGAGTGGCGGTGTGGTGGCATTTCGTTCCAATGCAGCGCTGACCGAGGGTTGGAAATTTGAACAAACCCTTGCCGCGCAAACTCAACAAAGCATGTTGATGCTCGGGACCAGTTACGGCGAATTCGCGCTTGCACAAGGCCAGTATGATGGCTATCGCCCGCGCAATCGGGCAGAGAAAAAACAAGCCAGTTGGCGAAAATCATTCGAGCTCTCGCCTGCATTACAGTGGGATTTACGCTATGACTGGCTGTACGATCCGTTACTCGAAGATCCATTAGCGCTCACTGAAGCCGAATGGCAGGCCAATCCAAGTCAAACAAACGCGGCAGCAGATCGCTTTGATACCAAAAAAACCACAGCCCAACAGGGCTTGAGCAGTTTACTGCGTTTTGAAGAGGTCGATTATTCTTGGCAATTCGCGAGCTGGCAGCAACAGCGACAAATTCGGCAAAATTTGGCATTTACAGGCGAAGCCATCACCAGCTCAGGGGGGGTTGTTAACCTCGAACGTAAAGTGCAAGGACTGCGCCTCAACTGGCAACAATTCACTCATTTTGGTCAGTGGCAATTCCATGCAAATCATGAGAAAAGTACCGATCAACGACTTGGTTTTGTGAACAGTTTCGGCACCATAGGCGCATTACGGCGAGATGAAACCGGCTATGTCACCAGCTCCGATATAGGCGCAGATGTGCAATACAGCGTTCTCCCCAATTGGGACCTTTACAGCGGGTTTCGTTTGAATCATCAGAAATTTGTCGTTCATGATTGGTTTATTTCAGGGGCGAACCCAGATGATAGTGGTCAACGACAAGCCAATCATCTCAATTGGGCATCTGGCGCTAATTACCAACTCACTTCGCAACAGAGTCTGCATTTGAGTTTTGGCGAAGGTTATGAAAGTCCTACTCTAACAGAAATGGCCTACACCAAAGATGCGAATGGTCTAAACCTAGGACTCAAAGCCGCTAAAGCCAAGCAACTGCAATTAGGCTGGAAGTTTATCACCTCAGAACTGCAGCTCAGTACTGATGTGTTTCATATCTCAACCAACGATGAATTAGTGATTGATCAATCGATTGGAGGACGAACCAGTTATCGTAATGCTGCTAGCACCCAAAGGCTTGGCGCTGAGCTTGCGGTCAATTGGCAGCAAAGCCCTTTGGTACGCCATCGGTTTAGTCTGACGCAAATTAATGCCACATTTGATACGCCGCAGGATACTGCCGTGGACGGCCGCCAATTACCAGGACTTGCGAAACAGCAATTTAACTGGCAATTGAATTGGCTTCCTCAGCAAAACGAGAATTGGCAGCTGACCAGTAATCTTTATTACAAAAGTCAAATGGCCACAGATGATCGCAACAGCCAATTTGCCCCAAGCCATACCTTGTGGAATTTACAAAGCCTTTGGCAAGGTGAATTTTTGGACGGAAAATGGCAAGCGTGGCTCAGCGGTGAAAATATCACAGATGTCGACTATATCGGTGCTGTGGTGGTTAATCAAAGTAATGGCCGTAATTTTGAGCCGGGTATGCCAAGACAATGGTTAGTTGGCTTTAATTTTAGTTATGGTCTCGACTAAACACAAAGGCAGCTTGCCAATTCGCTGCCTCTATTTAACTACGCATGTTCGACGTTCAATGCATGATAAGTTGCTTTGACCATCGACGCTAACGGGATCGCAAAAAAGACGCCCCAGAACCCTAAGACACCGCCAAAAAATAACACAGCGATAATAATGTAAAGCGGATGAATATCAACGACTTCAGAAAAAAGTAGCGGCACTAATACATAGGCATCCAGCGCTTGAATGATACCGTAGATCAACAGCAGATATCCTGTGGTCGTACTCAAACCAAACTGAGAAAACGCAACCAACACTACCGGGACTGTCACCACAAAAATTCCAATATATGGAATGAGGACTGACAAGCCGACCAAAACAGCTAACAGTAAGGCATATTGCAAATCAAACCAGACAAACAACACATAGGTTGCGACGCCAACTAACAATAGCTCGAGTAACTTCCCACGAATGTATCCCATAATTTGGCCATTGAGTTCCCGCCACCACCGCTGCAAAATTCCCCGCTCGGCCGGCAACATTGCGCTAATTTGATTGAGCAATAGAGTCTTATCGTTGAGCATAAACAGCACCATCATGGGTACTAAAACCAGAAAAACCAAGCCACGGGCAATGCCTGTCACGCCAGACCAGCTCGTTTGGATCATGGCGTCAATCATCGCCATCACACTGGACTCAATTTTTAAAATGAAACCTTGGATCTGTTCTTGCGAAATCACACCTGGGATCATCTCAGGCAAGCCTTGTAAATAGTGTCGGGCTTGATACAACATTTTGGGGCTTTCAGACACGAGCAATTGGCCTTGTTGCATAACGACCGGTAACAGCGCCAAAATCGCCAAAATCAAACCTGCAAATACCAAGGCAAGCAATAACATCACGGCAATACTGCGCCTGACTTTCAAACTGACAAACCACTGCACTGGTTTTTCCAATAAATAGGCCAAAGCCAAGGCCGCAAACACTGGCATGAGTACATCGGTCCATAACACTAAAACCATCAGCACTATGGCCATAACCCCAAAAAACACCCGATACTCAGCGGTGGAATATCTTGCAAAAATCTGTTGAAACCAAGCTTGAGCCATGGTGGGCGACCTTCATGAATAGGTTGGCGAAATGCCACACTACAAAAAAACTATACTAATTACTTTATGCCAAAAACCAGTAGTTTCAAAGCTTTGTGCCTGGAGCGAAACTTTTTTGCTCAATTCAATCGCAAAACAACAAGAATGCTGGCACTTGATCTGGTTTCAGGCATAAAATCAATAGGTCACTGCGTATTCAAGCGAATCAGCAAGGTAGGTCCAATATGAGTCAATCAGGAAATCGGTCGAAACTACCCGCCAACCCAACGCTGAAGGATATTAACTGGTATAAAAAGCAAATTAACTGGGGCGATCTTCCGCCGTTCTATCATATGGTTGCTCAATCTCTTGGCGAATCAGAGGGGTTATTAACCCATGGTTTTGATAATGCCGTGAAGCGGATCTTAGACAAACGGAACTGGAATTTGCAGTTATTAGGTGGTTATATCGACGATCACAATGTGATCCATTGCGACAATAAACCAAGGATCGCGCTCTATCAGGTTTTTACTGAACGAGGTTTTGAACTTCATGCCGTTCCATATGCCAAAGATCAAGAAATCGATCAATATGTGAAAGGCAATCGTCTGATGGAGTTTAATCTTTGGGACCCACTGAATATGCGTTTGATAATGCGAGTTAATCAACTTCATAAATTTATTGGTTTTTACTTTGAACATGGTGATGATGCTGATTTTGCATTGATCCTCCATGCCCACAAAACAGTACACAATGTGATTGAATTTTTGAAGACGCATGTGCAAGTGGTGAAAGTTTCAGGGGTTTCTATCCGTAGTTTCTTTGACACGCAAGAGCGATTGATTGGTCAAGTTGATGCAGATGCCCTGCAATTATCTGCATTAAAATTAGGGTCTACTGAGCAGAAAAAATAATGATGTATCGATCGAAATTTGTGTTATCAACGGTCACTATCTTAACTTTGCTAACAGCACCTGTAGTTGCCAACAATAATTTACCAGATCTAGGCACGAATGCATTTTCAGCCTTAACACCGGAGAAAGAAAAAATTCTCGGCGATGTGATGATGCGCGAAACTTTAGGGCGCTTGCCCATGGTGCATGATCCATTGTTGAACGAGTATTTAAATAACCTTGGTCAGCGTTTGGTGGCTAAAGCCGAAGATGTGCGCTTCCCTTTTAATTTTTACTGGGTTAATAATCGTGAAATCAACGCCTTTGCGACCTTAGGCGGCCACATCGTATCAAATACAGGGACGCTGGCTGTTGCCGAAACCGAAAGTGAATTTGCATCCGTCATCTCGCATGAAATTATTCATATAACGCAACGCCATATCGCGAGGGCTGTTGAAGCTCGCTCGCAATCGGCACCGCTGACAATGGCCAGTTTATTGGGTTCCATTTTATTAGCGACGGTCAATCCTGAAGCAGGCATGGCAGGGTTAATGGCGACCCAAGGAGCCGCACAACAAAATGCGATTAACTTTACTCGCAGTAATGAACAAGAGGCGGATCGCATTGGCTTACAGCTATTGGCAAACAGCGGATTTGATCCCTACGCGATGCCTGAATTTTTCAATAAACTGAATGAAAAAACCCGTTTTGCTAATACTCAATTGGCTTTTTTATACACTCACCCACTCTCACAAGCTCGCATCGCCGACTCTCGGATCCGAGCCCAACAATTTCCAGAACGCTTTGTTGCAGATAGCAGCGATTTCTTATTTGCGAAAGCTCGAGTCTATGCCCGTTATCAGTTAGCAGCCAAAGATGCGCTGAGTTATTTTCAAAAGAAGTTGGCACAACCAGGGGGCAATACCAAAGCCAATCAATATGGCTTAGCCCTTGCATTGTTCGATACTGGAGATGTCGCTACAGCCAGTGAGCTCATCGAGAAACTATATCAAGAATCGCCCAACAATTTATTCTTTATCGATGCTCGAACCGATATCCTGATCGCCCAAGGTAAAGTTGAAAAAGCCTTGGCGATGTTAGAAAAAGAGTATTTATTAAGACCAAATAACCAAGTGATCACCTTGAATTATGCCAATGCCGCGATTCAGGCGAATTCGCATCGGTTGGCACTTCACCTGTTGAAAGGCTTGCTTTATCACAAAAACTCGCATTTTTTGGCTTATGAAATGTTAGTGGAGGTCTATCGGCAAATGAACGATATGGCCAAGTATTATGAAGCGAAAGCGGATTTATATTACCAATTAGCGATTTATCCAAAAGCCATCGATGAAATCAATATGGCATTAAATCAGTTAGCTTCAGATGATGAACTGGAAAATCGTCGACTAGAGTCAAAAAAGAAACAGTGGCAAACTGAATTTAATCGTTTAAAACAGCTGAACTAAGAGGTTGATTTGTATACTATTTATCACAACAATCGTTGCTCTAAAAGTCGCGAAGCTTTGCAATATCTGACTGAGAAAGGTTTAACTTTTAAAGTTGTGAATTATTTAGAAACTCCGCCCACTGAAGCTGAGTTACTGGAAATCTTAAACAAACTGGCGTTACCAGCTCGGCAACTTTTACGAACCAAAGAAGCAGAATATACCGAGCACGGCCTCGCAAATAGCGCTTTGAGTGATGCTGAGTTAATTCAATTGATGTGCCGCTATCCAAAGCTAATTGAGCGGCCTATCGTAGTGGATGCCAAAAGAGCCGTCATTGCTCGTCCCCTCGCCGTTTTACAGGATTTTTGTTGATGCCAACGGTACTCATTTTATATTTTTCGCGTCACGGTTCTGTCAGAGCTTTGGCTGAAAAAATTGCGATCGGTGCTCAGCTTGCTAAAGCCAATGTACTGATCCGCACAGTGCCAGCATTGAATCAGCAGGATATATCAGCCCAGCATCCGCAGGTCACTGTCGATGAATTAATTAATGCAGACGCAATTGCAGTGGGAAGCCCTGTGCGTTTTGGTCAAATGGCGGCTGAAATGAAGGCATTTTGGGATCAAACAACACCCTTGTGGCTCAAAGGCCAATTGATTGACAAACCTGCTGGAGTTTTTACCTCTTCGTCCACCCACCATGGCGGCAATGAAGCGACCCTATTAGGCATGATGCTCCCATTGTTACATCATGGCATGGTGATTGTTGGTCAGCCTTTCGACGCACCGGAATTGCACCAAACTCAAACTGGCGGCACGCCTTATGGCCCAAGCCATGTCACAGGGATGCTTGATCAAAAAGCGCTATCTACCCACGAACAACAATTAGCCATGAGCTTTGGCAAACGGCTTGCTACTATTGCTGGAAAACTTGTATGAGTATTTTATTTGAACGTGAATTTCCTTTAGCGGACAAAACTCGCAAATTATTGCGTATTGGCCAGTTGGGATATTTTTCTTTATTAGTACTCATCCCCATTTGGGTATTGTGGTTATCCCCTCCGGAATTAGGCAGTGCAAAGGTTTTATTGCTGGTATGGTGGGGACCTTTATGGCTGCCACTTTGGGGGATCCTGCGAGGTAAAGCTTACACCTTTGCCTGGGCGAATTTTATTGTGATGTGGTATTTCCTACACAGTTTAACCACACTGTGGGTTGGCAAAGATCTCGATCGCTACCTTGCTTTGGCAGAGCTTTTCGCTGCATGTATGATGTTTTATGGCTGTACCTATTATGCCAAATATCGTGGGCAAGAATTAGGTTTAAAAATTCCAAAGCTTAAGGACGATCCACGGGGTCAATAAGCTCTTGAACCCGATTATTCAACCAACGAGCAAATCGCCAGTTGTGGTGGTTTTATCAGACGAAACCACCTTCATCTCGTTAACCATATCAAGGCCCTTTCCAGAGCGCCTAAGGCTGCTGGTAAGGTTTGAGCACTTCGAGTACCACACCCTCGCTGGTTAATTGACTAAATTCTTTCAATATTTGCTCGCGATAAATGGAATGTGGGCTCACTGCACAATAGACTGGTGAAGGTTCTGTCCATAGTGGATCTGCAGCAAATTTATCTTGAAACTGGTGAGTTTTCATCACATCCCAATACGTCAAATCAACCGTCATCACGGCGTCGAGACGTCCTTGCGCTAAGCGTTGCAAATTACTGATTAATGAATGGGCATCATCTCGGATGATTTGCTTGGCAATAAAAGCATCTTCTAATTCCGGATAACGAAAACCATGATTGGTCCCCACTCTTTTTCGATATAAGTCCATGATGGATCGGATTTCAGAAGAACTCTGACGACGAATAATCAATTGCTGACTATAAAAAAGTGGTCCGGTCCAATGAAACTTATCAGCTTCACTGACCCAATCAGGGTTTAGAAAACAAGCAATATCTGCTTTCCCTTGTTTTACCCAAGGTTCAATGCGTGCTCTAGGGACATCCAAATAATCTATCTGTGCTGTCAGTCTTCGGCCAATTTCATCAATCAGTAGTTTACTGATGCCACCAGATAGTTTGCCATCCACAGAAAAATAGGCATAAGGCGCTGGATTACTTTCGCTGACGATCACTTTGATAACCGCCGGCGGATTAGCAAGTCTGCCTGCAGCCAGGTCCTCACTTGCTTCGGCGTAATTGACCAGCAAAGCAGTACAAATCAAAAGCGACCTTAAACTCATCTGAAGCCTTAATGGATAACCAATTGTTACGACAATACATTTCTACTATAGCAACAACTCGCGCATTCTGATAACTCAGGACAAGAACTTTGGATTGAGCCGAGCAAATTTTTGGCAACTTATCTGTCAAACCTCGCGATCTAACCCTAGATGGATTGCGTATAACACCTTGAGATTAAGAAAGGACGTTGTATGTCACTTGAGATTGCATTATTTCCATTAAGTCAAATTGTGTTGCCGCAAGGTCAGATGCAATTGCGGATCTTTGAACCTCGCTACCAAAGGTTGGTTCGAGAGGCTGGGCAACGGCCATTTGCAATGGCATTGCTCAATCCTTATGTCAACCAAAAACATCCACAACGGATTTATCCAACCATTACTCAAGTGACTATTACAGATTTCGTGCAATTACCGGATGGCCT
>CAZIPG010000060.1:0-332 GCA_964540955.1 uncultured Rheinheimera sp. | reverse complement strand
TCCAGGCCGGCAAGATTGGCCAGATGGTCTGGGCCCAAGGCTACTATTGCCGCAACAATCCCAAGGGCGAATGGAACTACGCCATCGAGAAGGAAAGCACGCCGGACAACAACGACTGGAAATTATTGAACGCTGGCAAGAAGATGACGGTCTGCATGTCGCTAAAGTCCAACCTCTTGCGAATTGGCCTTCCCAACAATTATTACCCCATGAACTGCGTATCTCGGAAGAACTAAAACAAGTATTTGCCCACAATCCACAGTTGGCCGATTTATATCCAGAGTGCAATTGGCAAAGTGCCGACTGGGTTGCAGCAAGATGGTTAGAGGTGC
>CAZIPG010000059.1:0-15873 GCA_964540955.1 uncultured Rheinheimera sp. | reverse complement strand
TCTGCAGTTGCATCGAGGTGGGACGCCGGATCTGCAAAAATTAACGCACAATGGGCGCAGCGATAATAGCATCGTTTTAAATCTTGCAACCAAATCAAATCTTGCGCAGTCGCACATAATGGGCATTCGATGATGGTTGAGGGCGTAAACACAGGGGCTGCGGCCATTGTCTGAACTCTTGCTAGCTGTTTCCCGCATTGTCGCTGTTTTCATCGCTGATTGCGATAGTAAACTCAGTTTCAAAGCCTATGGGCTTTCTATTGAACTGTCTATTGAACTGTCTATTGAACTGTTTGAGTTGCTATTTTAAGCGTTGAAAAAAAACCAGCACATCAAGTACTGGTTTTATTGGGTGTTGTCCCGAAAGCTAGATGCTGTATGCAGTTATGCACACAGCATTACATGCTGATCCCACCATCCACTTCAACAACGCGTCCGGTAAAAAACTCGTTTTCAAAGATAAATTTTGCTGTGTGCGCGATTTCTGCCGCTTCACCTAAACGACCAACAGGCTTCATTGCCACCAGTCGCTCACGTGCTTCGGGCTTCATGGCATCCGTCATTGCGGTGCGGATCACCCCTGGGGCAATGGCACCAACACGAATACCATAACGTCCCAGTTCACGCGCCCACGTCACCGTCATTGCCACAACACCCGCTTTTGAAGCCGCGTAGTTGGTTTGTCCCATATTGCCCGCACGCGCAACACTCGACATATTGATGATCACGCCTTTACGGCCAGTTTTGACCATGAGTGCAGCGGCTTCGCGTCCGCATAAAAACACGCCCGTTAGGTTGACATCAATAACAGATTGGAACTGCGCTAACGACATTTTGCTTTGAATTTCGCCGTCTTTAAATTTCAATAACAGACCGTCACGTAAAATCCCGGCATTATTGATCAAGCCATCGATACCGCCGAAATCCTCCGCGATAAAACCGAAAATTTGCTCAACTGTGACTTCATCCGCCACGTTGCCTTGATAAGTCCGAACCGTGACACCAAGCGCAGTTAGTTGCTCTTGCGCTTTGCCTAACTGTTCGGTATTCATATCAATCAGGGCTAAATGCGCGCCTTCTTGTGCGCACATCGTCGCCATTTCTAAACCAAGGCCTTGGGCGCCACCGGTGATTACGATTACTTTGTCTTTTAAATTCATGGCTTTAATCCAGTTTAAATAAGGGATCTATTACTTTTTCGAGAAAAAGCGGAAGATACTAGAAAAATCCAACTTACCAAATCCTTGGCGCTGATGTGCAACATACAGATTCCGGGCCAAAGCGCCCATCGGCGTGGCAGATTGGCTTTGCTGCGCACACTCAGCGGCCAGACCTAAGTCTTTTGCCATCAAATCGACCATAAAGCCTCCTTGATAGTCGTTGCTGGCAGGCACATTTGGCTGAACACCGGGGCATGGGTTGTACAATTCTAAAGTCCAATTGCGCCCTGAGCTTTTGAGCATAATTTCCGACAAAATCTTCGGATCTAAGCCATTATCAACACCGAGTTGAATGGATTCACTGGTGCCCACCATCAAGACGGATAACAACATGTTATTACAGATTTTAGCGATTTGCCCTGCGCCGACATCGCCCGCATGGAATAGGTTTTTGCCCATCGCGGTTAATACGGTTTGTGCTTTGGCAAAATTGTCAGCACTGCCACCGACGATAAAAGTTAACGTCCCAGCTTTTGCGCCACCAACCCCGCCTGAAACTGGGGCATCAACAAAAGCAATGCCTTTGGCAGCAAGGCTGGCGCCGACTGCTCTCGCAGTTGCGGCATCAATCGTCGAACAATCTAACACCAAAGCATCCGCTTTGATTGCGTCTGCAACCTCTTGATAAAGTCCGGCCACGTGTTTCCCTGCAGGCAGCATTGAAATCACAAAATCAGCGCCCACCACCGCATTTTTAGCAGAGTCAGCCACTTTGGCGCCTTCCGCCGCAACTTGCGATAGTGCAGCCGCTGACAAATCGAACGCGGTTACTTGATGACCCGCTTTCACTAAATTGATGGCCATTGGGCCACCCATATTGCCTAACCCGATAAATGCAACTTGTGCCATAACAAACTCCCAGTTAGCCTGCGGCTAGAAAATTAAGCGCTCACCCGTCCAAGCGCTTGTAACGGATGTTCAGTAACCGACCATGGCGAGCTAAATAACTCGTCAATCACCGCAGTAGGAACTGCTGCAACATCTGGGTATAACCATTTTGGTTGCTGATCTTTATCAATTAATAAGGCGCGCACACCTTCGGTGAATTCGCCTAATTTGGCACATTGCACCGACAAGCCCAGTTCTAACCGGAAACTATCCGCCAGAATTTTAGACTGCCCTAACTGCAACAGGCGATAGACAATATGCGCGGTGATTGGGCTGCCATATTGCAAAGAGGCTTTGGCCTTGGTCAGCCAAGCATCATCTCCTGGCATCGCTAAAATAGTTGCCATAGCGCTATTGAGGGAATCTGCTTGCGCCAGTTGGCTAATGGCTGCTTGGTGCACGCGAACCTGACTGGCAGGTTGTTGGTTTAACGATTGCTGTTCAAATTGCAGCAGTACATCAGAGAGCTTTTGATGGTTGAGTGCGACCGTGTTGCCCCAGCGGACCTGTAATAAGGCTGCGAATATGGCTGACTTTTTATCATGAGGAATAAAATGATCGGCCAAATCAATAAATTTGGCATCAGCGGCGTTAATTGAAGCGCCCGTCAATCCCAAGAACAAGCCACATCCTGCTGGCATCCGATTTAAAAACCAAGAGCCGCCGACATCCGGATAAAGACCAATAGCCATTTCCGGCATAGCAATTCGACTTGTCGATGTGACAACACGATGCGATGCACCCGCCATCAACCCCAAGCCACCGCCCATGACGATGCCATTTCCCCACACCAACACCGGCTTTTCAAAGGTATGGATGAGATAATCTAAGTGGTATTCTTTGCTGAAAAAATCTTGTACATAAGGTTGAAATTCGCCGGGTTGTTGCTTCATGCTGTGGTACAAATCACGAATATCACCGCCAGCACAGAAGGCTTTATCCCCTGCGCCTTGTAAAATCACCATGGCGATTTGCGGATCTTCTTTCCACGCTTGCATCTTCGGCAACAGCAGTTCAACCATGGCCAAACTCAGTGCGTTTAACGACTTTTCGCTGTTAAGGGTAGCAACCCCAATGTGTTTCCCATTTTCTGCAAGTAATGTGTCAAATAACACCACCGGTGCAATTGTCATGTCATTCATTAGCCATTGACCCATGTAGCTGGACGTTTTTCCAAGAAAGCGCGCACGCCTTCGACCTGATCTTGTGTGTCGAATAATGCCACAAACAATTCGCGCTCTAAAGGCAATGCTTGACTCATCGCGCCATGGCGACCTTGTTGGATTAACTTTTTACAAGCACTGACGGCTGATGGGCTTTGTTCGGCGACTTTGCTAGCCATGGCTAAGGCAGCTGTTAAGGCTTGGCCTTTTTCGACGACTTCCTCGACTAAGCCAATCGCCATGGCTTTTTCCGCCCCTAAGCGCTCACCACATAAAATCATCCGCTTGGCCCAGCCTTCTCCGACTAGCCAAGCCAAATTTTGTGTGCCGCCTGCACAAGGCAATAAACCGACTTTGGCTTCAGGCAGCGCCATTTGTGCTTGCACTTCGGCGATACGGATATCACAAGCCAGTGCCACTTCGAGGCCGCCGCCCATGGCATAGCCATTAATCGCCGCAATAGAGACACCGCGAAAGGCTGACAAGGTTTCAAAAGCTTCGCCAAAAATACGCGCCATATCAGAAGCGACGGCTTTATCGCCCGAAGCAAACAGCTTTAAATCAGCGCCAGCAGAAAAGAACTTTTCGCCTTCCCCGGTAATAACCAAAGCATAGATTGATTTATCTGCGTTTAATTCGCGAACCAGATCCCGCAGTTGCGTTAAGGTTTCACGAGTCCAAGTATTGGCCGGTGGATTCGCCATCGTAATGACAGCCGTATGGCCATGTTTTTCTAAGTGTAAAGTTGCCATCAAATGTCCTTTTTGCGAGAGGCTGCAGTCGCAACCCATCATCGCCAACAATCAACTATCGATAGGGACGCAAAAGCCCTGACCAGCAGGGCTTTGCACTTATAGGATCTCGTTCGCAGCACTATCGAGTAAACGACGCCCGATGATCAAGCGCATGATTTCGTTGGTACCTTCCAAGATTTGGTGGACGCGAACATCACGGAAATGGCGCTCTAATGGGTATTCTTTGATGTAACCATAGCCGCCATGAATTTGCAGAGCTTGGTCGCAGACTTGGAACCCGACGTCAGTTGCAAAACGTTTTGCCATCGCGCAATAGGCCGTTTTTTCTGCATCATCGGTATCTAACTTAAAGGCAGCCAAACGAACTAACTGGCGAGCTGCCACTAATTCAGTGGCCATATCAGCCAATTTAAACTGCAAGGCTTGAAATGCGGCTAATGGCTTGCCAAATTGTTCGCGCTCTAACATATAGTTGCGGGCTGTATTTAACGCTTGCTGTGCGGTACCAATTGAGCAAGTCGCAATATTGATACGGCCGCCATCAAGCCCTTTCATCGCAAAAGTAAAACCTTCGCCTTCACTCCCCAATAAAGCGTGGGCAGGAATACGCACATTATCAAAAGTCACCAAGCGCGTCGGCTGAGCATTCCAGCCCATCTTCTCTTCCGCTTTGCCGTAAATAACCCCCTCAGCATCTGCTGGCACCACAAAGGCTGAAATGCCTTTCGGCCCAGCTTCGCCGGTACGAGCCATCACCACCAAAACTTCTGTGCTACCAGCGCCCGAAATAAACATTTTCGAGCCATTGATGACATAAGTGTCGCCCTCTTTTTTCGCGCTGGTGCGTAAAGAGGCTGCATCTGAACCTGAACCAGGTTCAGTTAAACAATAGGACGCTAATTTTTCACCGGTGACTAAAGCCGGGCACCATTCGTTTTTAGTTTGCTCATTACCAAAACTCGCAATCATCCATGTCGCCATATTATGAATGGTTAACATTGCGGTCGTTGCTGTACAGCCCATCGCTAGCTGTTCAAAAATAATCGATGAATCTAAACGAGACAAACCAAGGCCACCCGCCTCTTCTGGCGTGTATAACGAACAAAAGCCCAATTCACCAGCCTTTTGAATGACTTCTTTTGGGAAATGATGAGTCCGGTCCCATTCGGCAGCAAACGGCGCCAATTCAGTTTCAGCAAATTGACGAGCGGTGTCGGCAAACGCTTTTTGGTCTTCGGTTAAATTGAAATTCATAGAAATACCTTTTTATTGCTTGCAAAGCCGTGCAGTCTTTTACGCAACAGCGCTGCAGTTTGGTTCTACGGACAGAGCCCATGCAAAGGAGATACTTTGTCCAAACGTCAAAGCCAACTGAATGGCTTTGACTCCCCGCAGAAAACTTAGCCTTTGATTAGCGCAGGTTAATTGACATATTTGGCCCAGATGCCGCCATATCATCTTCGAACCAACGCGCTGTAATGGTTTTCGTTTCAGTATAGAAACGCACAGCTTGTTTGCCGTAAGCATGTTGATCGCCGTAGAAAGAGCCTTTCCAGCCAGTGAATGAGAAGAATGGCAGTGGCACAGGAATTGGAATGTTAATCCCCACTTGGCCTACTTCGATTTCGTGCTGATATTTACGGGCAGCATGGCCGCTGGCAGTGAAGATTGAAGTGCCGTTACCATAAGGGCTGGCATTCACTAAAGCGATGGCCTCGTCCAAGCTATCCACACTCATGGTGCAAAGCACAGGGCCAAAAATTTCTTCTTTATAAATGCTCATCTCGGTGGTGACATCAGCAAACACAGTAGGACCAACCCAGTTGCCGTTTGGATAGCCTTCAACCACAAAGTTTGAACCATCCACCAAACAGGTTGCCCCTTGTTGTTTGCCTTGTTCAATTAATGACAACACACGAGCGCGGGCTTGTGGGCTAATTTGTGGGCCGTAAGCAGCGTTTGGATCGGTATAAACGCCGGGACGAACTTTAGCAATTGCTGCAGCCACTTCCGGGATCCATTTCGCAGAATCACCGACAAACACCGCCACAGAAATTGCCATACAACGTTGACCCGCCGCACCGACTGATGCGCCAACTAAAGCATTCACCACTTGGTTTTTATTGGCGTCAGGCATAATTACCATATGGTTTTTCGCACCAGCAAAAGCTTGGACGCGCTTGAGGTTGTCAGTGCCTGTTTTGTAAATGTATTGGCCAACATTGACAGAACCTACGAACGAAATGGCTTTAATGTCTTTATGGTGTAACAACACATCCACTTGTTCTTTCGCACCATGCACCACTTGCAATACGCCTTTTGGCGCACCCGCTTGTTCAAATAATTCAGCAATACGATTGACCGTCATTGGATCTTGCTCAGACGGCTTTAACACAAAGGTGTTGCCGCAAGCGATGGCCATCGGGAACATCCACAGTGGGATCATGGCTGGGAAGTTAAATGGTGTGATGCCCGCACAAACGCCAAGTGGTTGAATATAGCTGTAAGTATCAATGCTACGAGCGACGTTCTCGACGGTTTCACCCATCATCAACGACGGAATGTTGGCCGCTTGTTCGACGACTTCAATACCCCGCCAAACATCGCCTTTGGCATCTTCGACAGTTTTGCCTAATTCACGACAGATGATGTCGGCAATATCCGCTTGATGTTCTTTTAACAGCGCAGCAAATCGCATCATTAAACGAGCACGCTCTGACACTGGTGTTTCTTTCCAAGTTTGAAATGCAGCTTTCGCCGAGCTGATGGCAAATTCCATTTCATCCATGGTGGCACATGGCACTTGCGCAATCACTTCTTGCGTTGCTGGATTGGTGACTGGAATAAATTTTTCGCTTTTTGAATGCACGAATTCGCCATTAATAAATAGCTGAACTTGAGTTGTCATGATGCTTCCCCGTTTTCAAATCTCTGCAGTTCGCGAGACCCTGATGTTAATTTTGCTCGTCGAGACTATTCATTCGAACGACTGAGCCCACTATTGATTTGCTTGCTATGGTTTTGCTTGGCGAGTCATCGCTGCCAAGTCAGTTGTTTTCTTTGTTATTTTCGTCAGTGCAGACCTCGCCTGCACTTTAAAAACCAAGGTTTCGCTGCAAACACCAACGCTTCGCTTGGGTCGTTACGCAAGCCGAAGCGTTATCATGTTTTGCCTTGAGCGTTTAAACTTCAACCGCCAACGCGACAGCTTCACCACCACCGATACAAAGGGTCGCGATGCCACGCTTTAAGCCACGGGCTTTCAACGCGTGAATGAGTGTGACCAAAATACGAGCGCCTGAAGCACCGATCGGGTGACCTAAAGCACATGCGCCGCCATTGACATTGACCTTAGCGCTATCGAGCGCAAGCTCTTTCACCGCCAGCATAGTAACCATGGCAAAAGCTTCATTGATTTCCCACAAATCAACATCGGCTGTGGTCCAATTTAATTTTTGCAGCAGCTTATTCACCGCACCGACTGGCGCCACAGTGAATTTTTCTGGTTCTTGTGAGTGCGTCGCATGGCCAACAACCCGAGCAAGTACGGTTTTATTGGCAGCAGCTGCATCAGAAGCACGCATTAATACTAAGGCGGCAGCACCATCAGAAATTGAGCTGGAATTGGCGGCGGTAATAGTCCCGTCTTTTGCAAATGCTGGGCGCAATGTTGGGATTTTGTCGACTTTAGCGTTGCCTGGTTGCTCATCAACTGAAAATTCAACGGTGCCTTTGCGGCTTTGTACTTGCACCGGCACGATTTCAGCTGAAAAAGCACCGGCAGCAATGGCTTGCTGAGCGCGAGTTAAAGATTGCACAGCAAATGCATCCATTTGCTCACGCGTAAAGCCTTCTTCATTGGCAGTGACTTGAGCGAAGCAGCCCATGGCTTTGCCATCGTAGGCATTTTCTAAGCCGTCTAACATCATGTGATCTTTCACTTCACCATGGCCCATGCGCATGCCGCTGCGGGCTTTAGGGAGTAAATAAGGGGCATTGGACATTGATTCCATACCGCCTGCAACGACCACATCAGCACTGCCGGCTTTTAATAAATCAGCAGCCATCATGACTGTTTTCAGGCCTGAACCACAGACTTTATTGAGAGTGGTTGCTCCGGCAGACAGCGGCAAACCAGCTTTTAAAGTTGCTTGACGTGCTGGTGCTTGGCCCAAACCCGCTGGCAGCACACAGCCCATTAACACTTCACTGACGGCATCGCCTGCAATGCCTGATTGTGCTAAAGCAGCTTGAATGGCAACTGCACCTAAATCAGTGGCGGTAACATCGGCTAAACCACCCATAAAACCGCCCATAGCAGTACGTTTTGCACCCACAATTACAATTTGTTCGGTCTGCGCCATTTGGCATCCTCCAGCGACTAGGAAAAGCTTGTAAAAAATTATGCTGCTGAGCCTACACCAAATTTACGTTTACGCCAACGTCAACCACCCTGCACTTTGGTCTTATCAGTTGAATTTTTTTTTCATGCCTGCCAAGATCCGACAGCAAAATTGGCAGATTTCCTTTACGCGCACCTTGTGATTTTTCAGTTAGTGCTGAGTCGCCGCCATAAAGTTGCAGCCACAAATGATTTGAAACGCTTAGTTAAGAATCTGTTTTAATTCATTTTTATTAAATATAACCAATTAAAACCCCTTGCTAGTTTGAGGCTGATTGACTGCTGAATAAATCAGCTCAGCTTTACCTTTACGTAAACTTCACTTATAGTAAGCCGCAACTTATATCGCCATCAATTCACCGAAGTGGACGCGCACAGTGACCGAGAAAGACGACGTAACTTACAGTATCAGCGACCTTGCCAAAGAGTTTGATATTACGACTCGGAGTATTCGCTTTTATGAAGATCAGGGGTTATTGACGCCGCTGCGTCAAGGGCAAACTCGGATATACAGTAAAAGAGATCGAGTTCGTCTAAAGCTTATTTTGCGTGGCAAACGCCTAGGTTTTAGTTTGTCCGAAACTGGCCAACTCTTTGAATTATATGATGCCGATAAATCGTCAGTCACTCAGCTCACCATCATGCTGAAATTGATCGAACAGAAAAAGGCCGAATTACATCAACAAATGGATGACATCAAAGTCGTTCTGATGGAGCTGGTGACTGTTGAAAAACGCTGCCGCGAAACGCTCGTTGATGCCAAAAATAATGAAACTAAAAATATCGAATCTTCAAATCAGCCATCATCAGTCAATGGGGAATTATCATGATTAGCACTTACAAATCGCTGAACTTCGACTTAGGCGAAACCGTGGATATGATCCGCGAACAAGTCAATTCTTTTGCCCGCGAAGAAATCGCCCCGCGTGCTGCACAAATCGACCATGATAATGAATTTCCGCAAGATTTATGGCGCAAGTTTGGTGATTTAGGTCTTTTGGGCGTCACCGTCGACGAAAAATATGGCGGTTCTGGCCTTGGCTATTTAGAGCATATCGTTGCCATGGAAGAAATTAGCCGGGCATCAGCCTCTGTTGCTTTATCTTACGGCGCGCACTCAAACCTGTGTGTGAACCAAATTTTCCGCAACGGAAACGAAGCGCAGAAAATGAAATACTTGCCAAAGCTCTGCTCTGGCGAACATATCGGTGCCTTGGCGATGTCGGAGCCTAATGCCGGTTCTGATGTCGTTTCAATGAAACTGCGCGCCGACAAACAAGGCGATCGTTACATTTTAAACGGCAATAAAATGTGGATCACCAATGGTCCTGACGCCAACACGTACGTGATTTATGCCAAAACCGATATCAACGCCGGTTCTAAAGGCATCACCGCCTTTATCGTTGAGCGCGGTTTCAAAGGTTTCTCGCAAGCGCAAAAACTCGACAAACTAGGGATGCGCGGTTCAAACACCTGTGAATTAGTGTTTGAAGATTGTGAAGTTCCGGAAGAAAACGTACTTGGCACTGTCGGCTCTGGCGTTAAAGTGCTGATGTCTGGCCTTGATTATGAGCGTTTAGTTTTAGCGGGTGGCCCACTTGGCATCATGCAGGCTTGTATGGATGTGGTGGTACCTTACATCCACGATCGTACGCAATTTGGTCAAGCCATTGGTGAATTCCAACTGGTCCAAGGCAAAATTGCTGACATGTACACGCAAATGAATGCAGCCAAAGCTTACGCTTATACCGTTGCTAAAGCCTGTGACCGCGGTGAAACGACCCGTAAAGATGCCGCAGCCGTAATTTTATACACCGCAGAATTAGCGACGAAAATGGCGCTTGATGCCATTCAGTTGTTAGGCGGTAACGGCTACATCAACGAGTACCCAACAGGTCGTTTATTGCGGGATGCCAAGCTTTATGAAATCGGTGCAGGCACTTCAGAAATTCGCCGGATGCTCATCGGTCGAGAACTATTCAACGAATCAAACTGAATAAAAACCAGCGAGTGCTTTTGCGCTCGCTGTTAGTTTTTAGCGCAAGAAAACTCTTGCGCAGCTCCAATTTCGAGGCATCACAACCAACGTCTACAGGTGAGTGCAGTGACCAAATTAACCAGTAAAATCAACCCCAAAAGTGCTGAATTTTGCCAAAATGCGCAAGCGATGCAGCTGTTGGTGGATGATCTTCAACAACAAGTGCAACAAATCAAATTGGGCGGCGGTGAAACACTGATTGCTCGCCACACCTCGCGCGGTAAGTTATTTGTCCGTGATCGCGTGCAGAAATTGCTCGATCCGGGTTCTCCATTTTTAGAGATCGGTCAATTTGCCGGCTTTGAATGCTATGAGGATTATGTGCCAGCCGCGGGTGTGGTTGCAGGCATTGGCCGCGTCAGTGGTATCGAGTGCATGATTGTTGCCAACGATGCCACAGTCAAAGGTGGGACATATTACCCACTCACCGTGAAAAAACACCTCCGGGCCCAAGAAATTGCTGAGCGTTGTCATTTGCCTTGTATCTACCTCGTCGATTCTGGCGGCGCGAATTTGCCACGCCAAGATGAGGTATTCCCAGATAAATTGCACTTCGGCCGCATTTTCTTTAATCAAGCCAATATGTCTGCCAAAGGGATCCCGCAAATTGCCGTGGTGATGGGTCTTTGTACTGCAGGTGGTGCTTATGTGCCAGCAATGGCTGATGAATCGATTATCGTCAAAGAGCAAGGCACCATCTTTTTAGCAGGTCCGCCACTCGTGAAAGCGGCCACGGGCGAAGAAGTCAGTGCCGAAGATTTGGGCGGCGCCGATGTGCATACCCGAATTTCTGGGGTGGCAGATCATTATGCACTGAATGATGACCATGCATTACAACTCGCTCGCAACGCTGTATCTAGGCTCAATCGCCCTGCGCCTACTGTGCAAGATGTGAAGCCGAGCGAAGAGCCACTGTACGATGCCCGCGAAATTTACGGCATCGTGGGCACTGATCTAAAAAAACCTTTTGATGTCCGGGAAGTGATTGCGCGGATTGTCGATGGCTCAGATTTTGATGAATTTAAACAATTCTATGGCCCGACTCTGGTGTGTGGTTTTGCCCGCATTTTTGGCAATCCGATTGGTATTATCGCCAACAATGGCATTCTATTTAGCGAATCTGCGCAAAAAGGCGCGCATTTTATTGAGCTTTGCTGTCAACGTAAAATCCCCTTGTTATTTTTACAAAACATTACCGGCTTCATGGTTGGCCAAAAATACGAACATGAAGGCATTGCAAAACATGGTGCGAAAATGGTGACCGCGGTCAGCTGTGCCAAGGTGCCTAAATTTACCGTATTGATTGGCGGCTCTTATGGCGCAGGAAACTACGGCATGTGTGGCCGTGCTTACGATCCGACCATGATGTGGATGTGGCCCAATGCGCGCATTTCGGTAATGGGCGGCGAACAAGCTGCGGGCGTCATGGCGACCGTGACCAAAGATGGTTTAGCCCGTAAAGGCGAAACCATGTCGCCTGTGGCTGAAGCAGCGTTGAAAAAACCAATCATCGAGCAATATGAAAAGCAAGGCCATCCTTATTATGCATCGGCCAGACTTTGGGATGATGGCGTGATTGATCCTGCGCAAACCCGCACTGTGGTTGGCCTTGCACTCGCTGCTGCACTGAATGCACCGATTGAAGAGACACGCTTTGGCGTGTTCCGGATGTAAGGAGCCAGCCAATGAAAACCACCGAGTTTTTAAGTTATGGCATGGAAAGTCAGTACGTTGGCGTATTGACCCTCAATCGGCCTGAACTGCATAACGCCTTTGGCGATCGCATGATTAGCGAACTTAATCATGCGCTTGGCGAGCTTGCCAGTGAAAGTGATATTCGGGTGTTGTTACTGACCTCCACCGGCAAAAGTTTTTCGGCAGGCGCAGATTTAAATTGGATGCGTTCCATGGCGCAGAAAAATTTTGCTGAGAATCTGCAAGATGCCGGCGAGCTTGCTCGTTTGATGCAAACGCTGAATGAATTTAAAGTGCCGACCATCGCCTTAGTTCAAGGCGCTGCTTTTGGTGGCGCCGTTGGTCTTGCTGCCTGTTGCGATATGGTCGTCGCAGGCCCTAAAGCGAGCTTTTGTTTAAGTGAAGTCAAAATTGGCCTTATTCCTGCGGTCATCAGCCCTTATGTTGTGCGGGCCATTGGTGAGCGCGCTAGCCGGCGTTATTTCACGACAGCAGAACGTTTTGATGCCAAAACAGCGCATGCCTTAGGTTTAGTCAGTGAACTGGTCGTCGATGAAGCCCCTGAAGCACTGCGTCAGGCCGCACAGCCGTTGATTGACGCCATTGTGGCCAACAGCCCTGCCGCCGTCGAAGCCGCTAAGCAACTGGTTGCTTTTGTCGCGAATTCACCGATTGATGCCAACACCATTGCTGAAACCTCCAAACGCATCGCCGCGATCAGAGTATCCAGCGAAGGGCAAGAAGGGCTTAGCGCATTTTTAGATAAACGCACTCCAGCTTGGACGCAGGCACCTAAAGGACATTGATATGTTTAATAAAATTCTAATCGCTAACCGCGGAGAAATTGCCTGCCGCGTGATTAAAACGGCGCATCAATTGGGGATCCGCTGCGTCGCGGTCTATTCCGAAGCAGATGCCAATGCGCGTCATGTGCGCATGGCTGACGAAGCTTATTTGCTGGGTCCTGCCCCTTCGAAAGAAAGTTATTTGCGCGCCGACAAAATTCTTGAAATTGCCAAACAAAGTGGCGCGCAAGCAGTGCACCCAGGTTATGGCTTCCTCAGTGAAAATGAAGAGTTTGCGCTGGCCTGTGCTGAGGCTGGTGTCGTTTTTATCGGCCCACCGGTGCCGGCAATTGCCGCAATGGGGTCAAAATCAGCCGCCAAAGCCATTATGCAAGAAGCAGGCGTTCCGCTTGTACCTGGCTATCATGGCGATAATCAAGACGAAGCCTTTTTAGCCGCCGAAGCCAATCGCATCGGCTACCCATTATTGCTGAAAGCGGCTTATGGTGGCGGCGGCAAAGGCATGAAAGTCGTCTGGCAAGAGTCTGAATTCAAAGAACAATTACAGAGCGCGAAACGCGAAGCGCAAAGCGGCTTTGGCAACGACAAAGTCTTGATGGAGCGGTATTTAACCAAACCACGGCACGTGGAAATTCAAGTATTTGCCGATAACTTTGGCAATGCGGTGTATCTGCATGAGCGCGATTGTTCAATTCAACGTCGTCATCAAAAAGTGATTGAAGAAGCCCCTGCCCCAGCCTTTAGTGCTGAGCAACGAAAAGCCATGGGCGAAGCTGCGGTCAAAGCAGCAAAAGCCATTGGATATGCGGGTGCAGGTACCGTAGAATTCTTGTTCGATGAAGATGGTTCTTTCTATTTTATGGAAATGAATACGCGCTTACAGGTTGAGCATCCAGTCACTGAGATGATCACAGGCCAAGATCTGGTGCAGTGGCAGCTGTTGGTCGCCGCGAACCAGCCACTGCCGCTACAGCAAGATGAAATTCCTTTGGATGGTCATGCCATCGAAGTTCGCGTTTATGCTGAAGATCCTGATAACAATTTCTTGCCTGCAACCGGTAAACTGACCTACCTACGACAGCCTGAAGAAAGTCGCTATGTGCGTGTCGACACGGGTGTGGTTGAGCATGATGAAGTGTCGCCATTCTACGATCCGATGATTGCCAAACTGATTGTTTGGGATGAAAGTCGCGATCGCGCCATTGCTCGCATGCGTCGTGCCTTAGATGATTATCGCATCGCCGGCATGAAAACAAACCTGAATTTCTTAACTCGCTTAGTCGGCCACCCAGCCTTTGCCGCGGCGCAGCTTGATACTGGTTTTATTCAAGCCCATCAAGCGGAATTATTTGCGCCTGAACAAGCAGAACCGACCCAAGCCTTATTGCTGGCCGCCTTATTTTTGTTATTGAAACAGCAGCCAGTTTCCAAGAGCAGTTCACCTTGGGATAGCGGCTTCGGTTGGCGTTTAAACGAAACCGCCCAAGTGAATTTCAGTCTGCTGCAAGACGAACAAAAACATCAAGTGTCGGTGACTTCAACCAATCAAGGTTTCACCGTTTGCACAGGTGATTTATGCATTCAAGCGCATGCGCAACTGCATGGTGATGTGTTGCATGCCAATATCAGCGGTCATCAGCACAAAGTTCGAGTGAGTCAGCATCTTGATACAGTATCGGTGTTTATTCGCCAACATCGCTTTGATTTCAGCTATCAAACCCAAGTACTCGTCAGCCACAGCGACGATACGGCTGGCAGCTTAAAAGCGCCCATGAATGGCACTGTGGTTGCTGTGATGGTCACGCCGGGACAATCGGTCGAAGCCGGTCAAACGCTGTTAGTAATGGAAGCGATGAAAATGGAATACGCCATCAAAGCACCGAGCGCCGGTGTGGTGAATGATGTGTTTTATAAAGCGGGTGAACTGGTGAAAGATGGCGCTGAATTGGTCGACTTTAGCGGAGAAGTTTCATGAGCGAACGCTTATTGAAGATGCCTAATGCGGTGCGAATTGTTGAAGTGGGCCCTCGTGATGGCCTGCAAAATGAGACCGCCGTGCCTTTAGACGCGAAAGTTGCTTTGGTGAATGCGCTGGCAGATGCTGGATTAACCACCATCGAAACAGGCTCTTTTGTCAGCCCCAAATGGGTGCCGCAAATGGCTGACTCTGCTGCAGTTTTTGCAGGCATTGAGCGCAAGGCTGGGGTACGCTACACGGCACTAACCCCTAATTTACAGGGTTATCAAGCAGCGATTGCAGCAAATGCGGATGAAGTGGCTATTTTTGGCGCAGCCTCAGAGGCCTTTTCGCAAAAAAATATCAACTGCTCAATTGCTGAAAGTTTGGCGCGCTTTGAACCTATCATGCAACAAGCGCGAGCAGATGGCATCAAAGTGCGTGGATATGTTAGCTGTGTGGTTGGCTGCCCCTATCAAGGTGATGTGGCTCCTAGTGAAGTCGCTCGGGTGGCAAAAGCCCTATTAGACATGGGGTGTTATGAAATTTCACTCGGCGACACTATCGGTGTAGGCACCCCCGCCAAAGTGCTGGCGATGTTGGATGCGGTGCTTGCCGTAGTGCCTGTAGAGCAAGTTGCTGTGCATTTCCATGATACCTATGGCCAAGCGTTAACAAATATTTACGCAGCGCTAAGCCGCGGCGTGCAAGTGATTGATAGTGCCGTGGCAGGCCTCGGCGGCTGCCCTTATGCTGCCGGCGCGTCAGGCAATGTTGCCACCGAAGATGTGGTGTACTTGCTGAATGGTCTTGGTATTGCGCATGGGGTTGAGTTAAATAAGCTCGCCAAAGCAGGTTGGGATATCGCTAGTGCGCTCGGCAAAACACCTAGTTCTAAAGTAGGATTGGCGCTCAAAGCCCAATGCCGCCAGAATTAGCACGGCCCAAC
>CAZIPG010000058.1:7249-15938 GCA_964540955.1 uncultured Rheinheimera sp. | reverse complement strand
CGCGAGCGCGACAAAAGTAGCCATAGCATACCGCAAGGCAGGGGCAGACAACAACTGCGAGACACCGCCTTATTTCCAGTGAAAATAGAAACGCAAGGCTATACTGAAAAAAAGTGGAGGTTGTTATGACTGAACTCAAAGAGAAATATCAACAATGGTTAGCCACCTTGGCCAATGAAGTTGAGCAATTCACTCAGCATCCGATCACTACACTGGCGCAGTATCACGCCGTGATCAGCGATTATGTGCAAGCAGGCGCCGACTTAACCCGTTACGAAACTCAGTTGTTTTTAGAAACTTTTAAAGCCCAGGCGCAAGCCGAACAGCAACCCGAATTATGGCCTGAAACCTTATGGATGGTTTTAGCCAAGATCACCGATACCACCACGATTGAGCGTCAGGAATTCTTCGCTGATTTAGCTCATCAAGGGGTGTATCAAGCTGGAGAATCGGTCGGGATGGGCCGATATTGTTGTGCCGATTGTGGCCATGAAATTGATTATTTTCATCCAGCAGTGCTGGCTCCCTGCACAAATTGCCAAGGAGCAAACTTTAGTCGAAACGGCATGCCCTTGTAATGACATTAGATATCTGCTTTCAGCGCGCCAGTATTTTGTTACTATAGCGCCATGAATTAACGCAGGGATTTTGTGCATGACGCAATCTGTCATTTCTAAAGTGTCACCCGAAGCCTTAGCAAACTTAGCTTTGACTAGTCTGCAATTGGGCCCGCAACTCGATGATGCCATCATCCAAGACTCCTTGGATGTCGCGGGTTTTAGCAGCACCTTTATTGGTCAGGATCGGGCCAAAGCAGCGCTCAGTTTTGCCATCGGCATGGATATGCCTGGTTATAACTTGTACGTAATGGGCGAGCCAGCCTTAGGCCGATTTACTCTAGTGCAGGATATTTTACAAACCGCGGCCAGCGAAAAGGAAACGCCTGACGATTGGTGTTACCTCAATAACTTCGAAGATGAGCGCACCCCACAAACCTTGCGTTTGTTGCCTGGAGAAGGCCGCATTTTGGTCAAGAAGTTAGAAGCGCTGATAGACGAGTTACTCGATACCTTTCCAGCTGCTTTTGATAACCCTGGATATCAGCGTAAGAAAAAAGCCATCCATGGTGCTTTCGATGCCAAATATGAAGCAGCCATTGCTTTGGTTGAACGCAAAGCCTTGGAAAAACAAGTCGTTTTGTATGAAGAAAATGGTGCTGTTAGCTTTTCGCCGGTGATTGATGGTAAGCCCTTGGATGATGCCGAATTTGCTAATTTGCCGGATGATAAGCGTCAGTTCTTTTATGATTTGGTCGGTGAGTTAGAAACCATCCTCAACGAACAACTGTTGGAATTACCGCAATGGAAACGCGAGTTGTCAGAAAATTTACGGACACTGCGACGCGAAACCATTGAGCAGGCCATCAAACCGCTGTTAAAACAGTTAGAGCATGATTACGCCACTGAACTTGGTGTACTGCGCTATCTGCGTGAGATGAAACCTGAGTTAGTGAAAGCCGTACTTGAGCTCCTGCCGGAAGAGCTTGAGAGCGATAAGGCGGAAGAGCTCGATTTTCGCAGTCTGTTTATTAGCGATTTTGTGCCTAATGTGTTGGTGCATCATGAATTGATGTCTGGCGCACCTATCGTGTTTGAGCCAAACCCAAGCTATGGCAATATTTTTGGCCGCGTGGAGTATTCCTCTGCCCAAGGGAGCTTATATACCAATTATCGGATGATCCGCGCAGGGTCCTTGCACAAGGCCAATGGCGGTTATTTGATTTTGGATGCTGATCGGTTGTTAATGCAGCCGCAACTTTGGGATGCATTGAAACTGGCTTTAAAAACCGGTGAAATTGTCATTGATACGCTCAGCGACCATGCAGTGACCAATTCGACCATTATTACCCCTAAAGCAATTCCACTGAATGTGAAAGTGGTGTTGTTAGGTTCGCGTGATTTGTATTATTTGGTCCAAGACGTTGATGACGAATTTAATGAGTTGTTTCGTGTCTTAGCCGATTTTGAAGCCTATTTGCCGTTAAATCCGCAAACGTTGAAGTACATGTCGTTGCAACTGCAGGATCAAATTCAACAGCTGGATGGCGGTGGCTTAACCGCTTGTGGTTTAAAGCAGTTATTTTTGTTTAGTTTTCGCCAAGCGGAGCATCAGCGTAAGTTGTCTGCCCGTTTTGCTGATGTGTTAGAACTGGTGCGCGAAGCCTGTTATTACGCGAATCAGCAAGGGGATGCGGAAGTATCGGCCAAACACATCCAGATGGCGTTAGCTGGCAAGCAATACCGGACCGGTCGTATCAGTGAGTCTTTCTTGGAAGATATTCAAGAAGGTCAAATTTTGATTGATACCGATGGTTTGGCTGTTGGCAAAATTAATGGTCTGACGGTGCTTGAAATTGGGGATACAGCTTTTGGTACGCCAGCGCGTATCTCTGCCACAGTGTATCCGGGTTCCAATGGCGTTATTGACATTGAGCGCGAAGTCGAGTTAGGCAAAGCCATTCACTCCAAAGGCGTGATGTTGTTAACAGGCTATTTGGGGGCGAAATATGCACGAGAATTTCCGCTGACTTTGTCTGCCAATATTGCGATGGAGCAATCTTACGGCCTCATTGATGGCGATAGTGCCTCCTTGGCTGAAGTTTGTGCGTTGATTTCAGCCATCTGTGATGTGCCCATTAAACAGTCGCTGGCGGTGACAGGTTCTATTAACCAACACGGACAAGTGCAAGCCATTGGCGGTGTTAACGAAAAAGTTGAAGGCTTTTTCCGCCTGTGCCAAAGCCGAGGCTTAAATGGGCAACAAGGCGTGATCATTCCTGCCAGTAATCAGCATCATTTAGTACTTAATGATGAGGTCATCGCTGCCGTTGCCGCGGGCCAGTTCCATTTATATGTGGTGCGGACTGTGGATGAAGCACTCGAAATTCTAACTGGCTGTGTCGCAGGTGAGCGAAATCATAAAGGCCAGTATCCGAAAAAAACTTTAAATGCGTTAACAATGCACCGCTTATCGGAAATTGCCGAATTGGTTAATGGCGGTTCAGAGGATGAATAAAATGTTGAGAATATTAGTGATTTTAACTGCTTTAGTCGCGACTGGTTGTTCTACAGCCTATTACGCAGCGATGGAAAAAGTGGGCGTTCATAAACGTGATATCTTAGTTGATCGCGTGGAAGAAGCACGTGATGCGCAAATGGAAAGCCAACAAGAGTTTAAAGATGCGCTGGATGAGTTAAGCCACTTAATTAAATTTCAAGGCGGTGATTTACAACAACGTTATGAAACGCTGGCAGCCCAGTACGAGGATAGTAAAAAGGCAGCAGCAGATGTATCCAATCGGATCAGTAAAGTGGAAACCGTAGCCTTTGATTTATTTGCCGAGTGGGAAGCTGAACTGTCGCAATATCAAAATAAACAATTGCGGATAGAAAGTAAGAAAAAATTGCTTGAAACTAAACGGCAGTTCGATGCTTTAGTCAGAGTGATGCGCCGAGCGGAAAGTAAAATGCCGCCAGTCTTGCGAGTGCTTAATGATAACGTACTGTATTTAAAACATAACTTAAATGCTAAAGCCGTTGGCGCTATCCAAGGCGAATTTGGGATGTTACAACAGGATGTCAATAACTTGGTGGCGGAGATGAATCGCGCTATCGCGGAGTCGAACCAATTTATTGCCACGATTAACCAGCAATAAAACATCAATCAACAGCAAGTAAATGCCAGCAACCCCCATGCTGTTTGCTGGCATTGCTTTATCGCTCGGCCGATTGTGCATTAAAAGGATTTGCGACCAATGCTATGCCAAACAAGGACACTGAGTTGAATGGCCAAGAAAAAAGCGAAAGCTACTTCCTCATGGTTTAATAATTTACTGCAAGGTTGCTGGCATGCTTTGAAGTGGAGTGTTGCCTTTAGCTTTGTATTGTGGTTAATAATCAAACTCAGTCCAACTTCGTCTTCGGATGATGTTCCTGCCATCGCTGAAAGCCACCCTGAATTAGCGCAAGTCGCAAATCTTCGGCGAGCCGAGCAAACAGACCAAGCGTTACAGCTTATTGCGCAGTTGCTAACCAAACCAGCGATTTTCACGCAAGAGCAACAGTCGTGGCTTTGGCAAGTCCAAGCCGATATTCAGCAACAGTATGGTCATCTCCATCTCGCCCGTGACGCGTTGCTGGAGGCGATCTCCTTGAGTAGTCACTCCGAGCATAGCCACAATCTGCGTCAGCATGTTGAACAATTGACTGTAGCCATCAATGAGATGCAGCAAGAGCGGCACCTGTATCAAAGTTACCCTAATTTGCGGCAAACCGGTTATGCGCAAGCACTGCAGGGTGACATTGTGCTGTTGTATGTGTATTTAGAGGACAAACTATTCCAAGGTTGGAATGGTCCTGCTCGTTTTGCCATGCGTGAAAATATCGAACAAGTTGGTCATTGGTATCAGCAACAAGCTGAGCAATATGGTAAAGCTGCGCCTCGCTTCGAATACCATTTTTATGTGGTACAAACAGGGCGGGGCATTAGCAATCAATGGTTACATTCTGCTACTTTTTTTGAAGAGGCAGCGCCGTTATTACTTGAGCAAATGGGCTTTCAAGATTGGCAACAAATGCACACCATTATGACCAACAGTGGGCAACGACAGTTGGCGGTAATTTTCCATAGTAATCAAGAGAGTCGTTCATTTGCTAAGACTTGCCCCCAGCATATTCAGGGCTGCAACATAGAATATGTCATGCTGACGGAGCAAAGCCTTGAACGCAACCAATGGCTGATCCCGCAAGTGCAAGCTCATGAAACTGCACATCTGTTTGGTGCCGCCGATTTGTATAACATTGAACAAGCGAAGGATTTCGCCACAACCGATTTAATGAACTATTACAGTGCTCAGCTCAAGTATGCTGAAATCACCCCCGTCACTGCTTGGGCTTTAGGCTGGGCGCCTAAACCTGAAGCGCCATTCCAGTTGGAGGAATAACCATGGAAATTACCAGTCTGCCGCAAAATGTGCAGTTTATGTTGATTAATCTACTTTATGCCATCATTGCATTATTAGTCAGTGTGGGTGCGTTGATCTTGATCGACAAGTTTCTGTATCGTGATATCGATTTTATCGCTGAAATTAAAGCAGGAAATATCGCGGCGGCAATTTATCATTCAGTTTTACTGATTTTCATTGGTTTTATCGTTGCTTCAGCAATCAGCTAAGCTTATGCTCATCCCCAACATGTGCAGTATCGAGGTGTCTTTTGTCTGTAGAAAAGCCAGTCACGAAAGTTCAAAAAAAGCATAATCTCAAGACCGTCGCCGAGATGTTAGGTGTCTCAGTCGCGACTGTTTCGAATGCATTCAACCGGCCAGATCAATTGTCCCCTGAGCTACGACGGAAAATTCTTGAGCAATGCGTCACTATTGGTTACAGCGGCCCTAATGCTGCGGCTCGCAGCCTTAGAACGGGCAAGTCTGGTATTATTGCAGTGTTACTCAGTGACACCTTGGAATACTCAGTGAGCGATCCAGTGGCGAACCAATTTGTCAAAGGGGTGGCGGAAACTTTGCAGCAACAAGGTCGCGATTTGTTATTGCTGTCAGGCAAACATAACCATCGCAGTAGCAGTGCAGAAGCGGTTCCTGATGGCTTTATTTTGTATGGTGCGCCGAATAATGCGGAACAACTTGAGCGGATTTTTCGTCAGCAAAAACCCATGATTACCGTCGACTGTAATATTGCAGGCTTGCCTTCAGTCAATATCGACAATTTCACGACGGCCCGTCAAAGTGCTGAACATGCATTTGCCAAAATGCCTGGCAAAGTTGCGGTGCTTGGGTTGCGTTTGATTGATTCGGATCGGGTTTGTCGAATTCAACCCCATGAGCTCTATGGCAGTGAGCAATCGATTTCACGTCGGCGTTTAGAAGGGTATCTCGCTGCGGCAGAGGCGTGTCAGCGGCATTTACCGGCGGAAGCTATTTGGCAAATCCCAGTCAACCAACATGATTTAGCGATGATGGCAGCGCGTGAGGCATTACAACAAGCCGAGCGTCCAACCGTTTTGTTATGTATGAGTGATGTGATTGCGTTGGCGGCGATGATGGTTGCTCGAGAGCTGGAGATCCGCATTCCTGAAGATTTAGTAGTGGTAGGCTTTGATGGTATTGATGAAGGTGAACGCAGTGTGCCGACCTTAACCACAATTCATCAGTACAGTGCGGAGAAAGGTCGGATCGCAGCAACACGTCTATTGGCGGGTGATTTAACTGGCGATACCGAATTGCCATGCGATTTGGTGATCCGTGGTAGCTGTTAATGGTGGATTTTAGCCAAGCACTAGGCCAACATTATCAACAAGTACTGCAGGATTTCCCAATGCTGCAGCAACAGCTGATTAATGAAGATCTTGCGCTTGGCATTAGTAATTGCTATCTCACGACCGCTGATGAAAGTATTGAATGTACACTTGATGACAACGGCATCATCAGCAGTATTTTCGTGCAATTTGATCGCGGTGCGCCTTGTGTTTATGACATTCACAGCCAATCTTCTATTGCAAGCTTGTTGGCACGATTTGGCGAGCCGATAGCCAAAGGACGGGGACGACGCAGTGAAGTCTTTGGCCAAATTGGTGGTTGGGTCAAATTCGATGCGGGTGGCATTTTTATTCATTTAGAGTTCGCACCAGGGCAACCACGCATTAAAATGATGACGCTCATGACGCAAAATGTGATTTAAATCCGAAAATGTAACTTAAATCCGAAAAATGGGCTCAGATTTTCGAAATGGATGATTAGCAAGCGTATGAATAGCCTTAAATTAATCGTGATTTATCGGGTAGAACCAGGCTGTTTGGGCCCTGATGGCGCTCAATACATCACTGAATTTTGTCAATTCGCTCAACCTTTGGTTGCGGCGCACACCCCCAGTTTTATGCAATGGCAGTTACAGCCCCGATTTGATAAAAAGCTTCCTGAAATGCAATGTCAGTTGGCTGGGAAGAATTTATCAACGGAGCAAGCAGAGCGTTACTTCGCCTTGCAAGGTGTTACTGCTGATGACTTGGAAGAGCAACTCAATTTTCAACTGACGCATTTGATCGACCAGTACTTCGGGCGCTGGTGATTTATTGCGTTGACTTTGTTTTATCGCAACTTTGCTGCAAATTTTTCGCATGTATTGAGCGAAATAATTTGCAATGCTTCTGGTATTACCAGTCTGCGCTGAAATCGCAGAACTTTATTGAACAGCTAACCTCTGGAGCTATTATGTCTCAACCTCGCTTTAGTAAAGCAACCATTGCCATCCATTGGCTCACTTTGCTGCTGATTATTGCGGTGTATTGCACGATGGAATTTCGTGGCATTTTTGAACGCGGCACTGAAGCCCGTGAATTGATGAAAACGCTGCATTATTCGGTCGGTTTGTCGATCATTGGGCTGACTTTATTACGTTTAGTGCTGCGCTTCTCTCAGCCTTATCCCGCCATCGAACCACCACCAGCGATGTGGCAGCATAAATTAGCCGCGTTAGTACATTTGGCGATCTATGGTTTTCTTCTGGCGATGCCGTTATTGGGGTGGCTCATTTTATCAGCCGAGGGCAAACCTATTCTGTGGTTTGGTGTGGAGTTACCAGCGTTAGTCGCGTCGAATCCAGACAGTGCTGAGCTTTTTGAAGAATTACACGAAATTATTTCGCAAGTCGGTTATGTGCTGATTGGCTTGCACGCTTTTGCGGCGATTTTGCACCACCACGTTTTCAAAGATAACACCCTCAAACGGATGAGCTTAAAAGGCTATTCTTAAAGTTTCCGCGATTTACCACGGCAGTTTTTCAAGCACAGCAACTGAATGGTTGCTGTGCTTTTTAATTCCAGCCAAACAGCTAGCCGAGTTGGTTTGAATTCTTTCGCTACTTAAACGAGCAAAAGGCTGAAACGGCACAATGGCACCCATCGCATTTGGCCTATCGAATCAAACATTGATACGGGTAGACTAAATCAGTAAAAATGCAAGTATTCGTGCTGAAAATATATTCAATCCTGTGATTATATGGTAAATTTGTGCAAAATGTAGTGCGAATTGTGAATCATAAGCGTGGATTGTAACGAAATACTAACGGACGATGAGTTAGCCTGCTTCCGAGATATTTTTAGCCAAGCGGCTGATGGTCTTAGAACCTCGACAACCAGCGAGCCACAACATCATCTGACGGTGATGACAGAAATCCCGCAGATGGTGGCTAAAGTGTTGGGTCATGCCAAGCTGACGTTATTGGCTGAAATCAGTCACTACAAGTTGTGGTTCCCTCTAACCCTCAACGTGGATGCTTTAGGTCAATTTACGCCAACTTTAGGCGTTCCTGAAGTCCTTGAGTTACAAGGGAAAGAGCGGAGTTGGCGACTCAGCAACGTTACTGACGTTACCATCACTGTTGATGGCGAACCTCAAGCGTTACAAGTGCTGTCGTTATCAAGCTCTGGCATTGCCATCCAATTACCAAATGCCATGGCAGCTGAGCGATTAATGTCGAGTCGTAATGTTGAGATGTGGTTAGCTGACGTTGGAGCATTACAACTGGATTTTGAGCCTGTCCGTTATGATAGTTGTTTGCTGGCGGCACGAATTCATGCGGTAGGCAAAGAACGTGAAGCTTTACGGCATTTTATTT
>CAZIPG010000058.1:0-7239 GCA_964540955.1 uncultured Rheinheimera sp. | reverse complement strand
GGAGGCTATTGGCAACGCGCCGCTTGCGGAAAATTTCCAACGCCATCGCGCCGAGTACGCCCATTTATACCAAAATATCAGTTAAGGATGCGGCGCAGTGTGTTGGCAAGCACGCTAAACACCCGCCAAAAACGCTGATGTAACTTCAAAGCGCTATTTCGTTGTGCTACTGATGCCAAATTGTTCGAGCATCCGCTGATAATCGCCAGTTTCATGTAATAAGCGCAGGCCTTGATCAAGCGCTGCTGCCCGTTGCGGGCTTAGCGGGTCCTGTTTATTAAATGCGACAAATATCTCACTGATATAATTCAACTCACCCCGGATGATATGTAAGTCTGTGCGTTTAAGTCGTTGTAAGTAATATTGCAAAACATCGTCAAAAAAGATGGCGACATCTAATTTGTCATCATGGAGTAAAGCCAATAATTGTTCATGGCTTGACACTTCAATCAATTGAAAACGCCGTTTTTCTGTTTCGAACAAGTCGCCATATTCATACCCTAAAATTACACCAACGACGGCTTGATCTGGAATATCAAGGAGTGATTTATAGGGTTTGGCTTGTTGGGTGTAATAAAAAGATGAGGACGCTTTAAAAAGTGGAATTTGGTGAAATAAATACTTCGCTTCGGTACTTTGCTGCTTTGTAACATTCCAGCAGGCGTGAGTTTTATTGCGCTCGGTGTAATAAAGTGCCCGAGCATAAGGAACCGGCATGGTGCGGATCCGGTATCCCGTTAAGGCATAAGCTGTGCTGACGATGGCCGCAGATAAGCCTTTGCCTTTTTCATCAGAAAAAGGAGGCCAGTTATCTTCTGCGGCTATGATAATTTCCTGGGAATTGAGTGCTGGGCGAGTGGATAAGCTGCCATTATTGATAGAACCGGTGTCCTCAGTGAAGTTGGGCAACGAGCTCATTGGCACTGATTCATCTGCCCAAGTGAGCATTGGAGCCAAGATTACCCACAAACATAGTAATGGCCATCGATGAGCAACTGACATGCATTCAATCCAATTTGAGTAATGTTAATGAATATAAAGGAATTGATACAAATTTGCAGTAACTGCGCCAAGTTATTTCAAATGAAGTGAGTCGCGGTCCGCGATGTCGCCACATGAGTTGGCTGCAGCAGACCGCTGTTTTGCAGGTTGTTATTGGGTTTTTACTGAGGTTTGTAACGGCATTGGCAGGATCTGACCGTTTTGCACCAGTAATTGCTCACCCGGTTTTTCAGTCATTTGTACCGTTTTCAGCTGGCCATCCAATAAGTAACGAACTTCGTAGCCAACCACTTTGCTTTGTTGTTTTTGCACCGTGGTGCATTGGCGTTGTTGCTGAACTTCCACATCGGTCGTTTGCATATCCTTTTGCACTTGTTTGCCGGCGTAACCACCGGCTGCAGCGCCAACCACAGTTGCAACTTTTTTGCCATTACCACCGCCAACTTGGTTACCTAGTACGCCGCCTACCACTGCGCCAATAACCGTCCCAGAAATTTGGTGTTCATCTTTCACCGGCTTCTGCTGTGTTACATTGACCGTTTTGCATTGTTCAACAGGCACGGTAAATTGCTCGGTGATCGCTTTAGTACTGACCACTTCGGCGACTTTAGGTTGTTGATCCTTGTAATGTAAGCTGGCGATAGAACCCGCAGCTGTTACGCCAATGCCACCAACAATAATCCCGACTAATAACCCTTTATTCATGTTAAATCTCCAACAAGTCCGACTGACTTGCTGGCAAGGTAATGATTTTTAGCTGTATTTCAGCTGAACGAGTTCGATTGATCTGATTTAAGAAGACTGAGTGGTGAATTTTTAGCCTGCTCCTGCAAGGTAGGGGCGCTCTGCAGGGGCAGGCTAAAGGTTATGGTTGAGGTAAGGCTTGGGGGCGGCGTTGACGCCACCCCACGAGTGTCAACCAAACCATAAGTAGTAAACTCAGCACATAAACCGGACCATCGCCATATTGGCTATAAGGCGTGAATCCTTCGACTAATTGAACTTGTTGCGTGAGTACACCATCTTCAAATTGTGGCAATTGACCAGCGATAGTGCCATCGGGATTGACGACGGCAGTAATGCCGGTATTTGTTGCTCTGAGTAAAGGTCGGCCGAATTCTAAGGCGCGCATTTGGGCAATTTGTAGATGTTGCCAAGGACCAATTGAATCACCGAACCAAGCATCGTTACTGACCGTCAGCAACAGATGGGTGCTTTTGGTAAAATTGGCTTGAATTTGCCGCGGAAAAGCGATTTCAAAGCAAAGTGCAGGGAGCAATTCCAGCCCTTTCGCTTGCAAATTGTTTTGCAACCAGTCGCCGCGACTGAAGGAGCTATTGGGCAAATCAAAAAATGGCGCTACATCTCTTAAGAATTGTTCTAGGGGGACAAATTCGCCGATTGGCAATAAATGATGTTTCCGATATCGATTCTGTTTGAAGTAATCATAACTGCCAGTAACGGGCTCTTTGCTATCTTGGCCGACCACAATCATGCCATTGTAATCACCGACATTGTAACGCAGATCTAAGATCCCAGTGACCACTGCACTGTTGTGCTCTGCGGCCAGCATATCGAGGTTGATCAAAAAAGGTTGTGCCTGATGCTCTAGCTGCGGGATCGCAGCTTCAGGCCAAATAATTAAACTATCGCCAAGATGAGGACGAGTAAGCGTCATGTATTTTTTCATCGTGGGTAATTCCTGGGCTATGTCCCAGCGCAGTTCTTGTTTGATGTTGCCTTGAACTAAAACTACTTTTTGCTGCTCGCCATTGAGATGCCAGCCTTTAAACTGATCAAGCAACGGACTGACGAAGATGAAAGCCGTGGCAATAACTGCATGGAGATAATGCTTTTGCCAAACCATAATCAAGGCAGCGGCAAAGTATGCCATCAATAGGGTAATGCCAATTTCGCCAATGATTGGCGCCCAAGCGGCCAGATAGCCTGTGGTTTGGCTATATCCTAATGATAGCCATGGAAAGCCAGTGAATACCCATGAGCGTAGGTTTTCGCTGATCCCCCATGCCAGTAAAAACGCAGGAGGAAAAACCAGCGGGTTAAATTTGCCGAATTTTGCCACTAACCAAGCCGCGAGGGCAGGGAATAGCGCGAGATAACCGACCAGTAATGCCATCAAACCTAAACTGAATACCAAAGGCATGCCGCCAAAAGTATCGATGCTGACATGGACCCAACTGATGCCAAGGCCAAACCAACCGATGCCATAGCACCAGCCGTACCAAAGCGCTAGGCGAGCTGTTTTGGCGTGCCACAGCGCCCAAGCTAAAACAGGCAGTGTCAATAGAGGTAAAAAAGTCAGGGTGTAAGGCGCATAGGCAAAGGTGTTTGCGATCCCGAGCAGCACTAAGATTATACTGATCAGAAAAGTAGGGAGTTTCATGTACACAGAAATATCCTAATAAAAACGCCGAATTTATTCGGCGTAGGTCTCATCTGGTTGCGCTTTGGGTTTGATGACCTGTAATTGGACCAATCGTCTGCTATTGGCTTTATTCACTTTGAAAGTGAGTCCTTCCAAAGTGATGGTCTCACCTTTGACAGGCATGTGACCCAGGGCATGTAGCACAATACCGCCAATGGTACTGGCTTCTTCTTCATCAAAACGTGTACCAAAACTTTCATTAAATTCATCAAGTGGGGTGAGTGCACTCACTAAAAAAACATGGCTGCCGAGCTTGCGAATATCCGCGCCTTCTTCATCATCATGTTCATCTTCAATATCACCAACAATCTGTTCGAGAATATCTTCTATCGTGATCAGGCCAGAAACCCCGCCGTATTCATCGACTACGATGGCCATATGATAGCGTTTTTGCCGAAATTCTTTCAGTAATGCATCCACGCGTTTGCTTTCTGGGATGATGACTGCTGGGCGCAATAAATCTCGCAAGTGCCAATCAGAATTGGGGGTTAACGCATGTTGCAGGATGTCTTTAACAATCAGGATGCCTTCAATATGGTCTTTGTCTTCGTTAACGACTGGGTAGCGGCTGTGATTGTTTTCTAACAAAATTGGCAGAAATTCAGCGAGGGGTTGGTCGATATCGATAGTGGCCATTTGTGAGCGGGGCACCATAATATCGCGTGCACGCATTTTTGAAATGGCTAGCACACCTTCTAGCATGCCTTTTGTATCATTATCGATCAGCTGACGGGCATTTGCTTCAGCAAAAACCTCTTCTAGATCTGATAAATCTTGGGGTTCAGCGGTAAATATGGCTGCAATACGCTCTAACCAAGTTTTTGCCGTTGAACCGCTTCTCGAGTGTGGATTGTCGTCACCCATGAAAAAAAATTAACTCCGTTAATCAATAAAATAAGGATTGGCATAGCCTAAGTCCTGCAAAATTTGCACTTCTTCAGCTTCCATTTCCTCAGCATCAGCATCATTTATATGGTCAAATCCTAGTAAATGCAAGCTACCATGTACAACCATATGTGCCCAATGGGCTTCTAAGGGTTTATTTTGTTCTTCCGCTTCGCGGGCTACCACTTGAGCGCAAATGACTAAATCTCCCAGCAACGGCAGTTCGATGCCTGGCGGTGCTTGGAACGGGAAGCTCAGAACATTGGTCGGTTTATCTTTTTCCCGATAATCAAAATTCAGCTGCTGGCTTTCTGCTTCATCCACAATCCGGATGGTCACTTCAGCTTCTTCTTGAAATGGGCTCACGGCAGCGGACAGTACGCGCAATAAACTGGCTTCTGAAGGGATATTGATTGCTGTAGTCGCGATTTGTAAATCTAAAACGATACTCATGTTAAGCGCTTCTCATGGCTGTTTTCTGCTGCGTTTAGTCGAAGACAAAGCTTGTTCCGCCGCGGGTAATAAATCTTCAGCTGAGCTGGCATCGCGGGCTGCTTTGTCACGCAGCGCTTTATTGGCTTGTTCAGCTTTTTCGAAGGCTTCATAAGCCATCACTATCTTCTGAACAACCGGGTGGCGGACTACGTCTTTCGCTTGGAAATAATTGAAACTCAATGCATCCACCGCACTTAACACGTCAATTGCGTGTTTTAACCCCGAATACTGACCCCGAGGTAAATCCACTTGCGTGACATCGCCAGTGATCACCGCTTTGGAGTTGAAGCCGATTCGCGTCAGGAACATTTTCATTTGTTCAACTGTAGTATTTTGGCTTTCATCCAGAATAATAAAAGCATCACTTAAAGTGCGACCGCGCATATAAGCGAGTGGAGCAATTTCGATGACGCTGCGTTCGAGGTATTTTTCAACTTTTTCAAAGCCCAGCATGTCAAATAAAGCGTCATACAATGGACGAAGGTACGGGTCGACCTTTTGCGCTAAATCACCCGGCAAAAATCCGAGTTTTTCGCCAGCTTCTACCGCTGGGCGGGTCAAAATAATCCGACGAACCTGATTTTTCTCTAAAGCATCCACCGCACAAGCCACCGCCAAATATGTTTTGCCCGTTCCCGCAGGCCCAATTCCAAAGGTGACATCATGCTTTAAAATGTTTGCAACATATTTCGATTGGTTCGGATTGCGGCCTTTGATTAAGCCTTTTTTGGTCTTAATCGCCACTTCTTGCGTGTGCTCGTCCACTTGTACTAGCGTTGCTGGATGTTCAATCGTACTCATCGCGAGATGAACTTGCTCAGGTGTCAGTGGCACGATTTTACCGTTGCTAGTCAGAGTTTCGGCATAGAGCTGTTCAAGCAAATGTTGAATTTGCGGAAGTAGATCGGCAAGGCCAAGCAGCCGAAATTTATCTTCGCGGAAGCTAATTTGCACGCGAAAACGTCGTTCAATTTGTCGAATGTGATCATCAAAAGGACCACAAACAAGGGAAAGCCGTTGATGATCGGCGGGGGAGACTGTAAATTCGAGGCTGCTTATCGGGTTGTCCAAAAGTCCTATTCTCTATAGTTGTTGGCCTGCAAAGCAACTGTGCGCATTTGGCAAAAACCAAATGCGCGATAGGTTGCATTCTTAAGCAGGCTGGTAAGTACCAACACCTAGTTCGTCAGTTTTTGCCTGACGAGCCATAATTTGCTGTGGTGAAACTTCGCGACGTAAATCCATGTCTTTTTCTGTACGAACGACCACACCTTTCAGTGAGTTAGTAAACACATCGGTAATTTTTACGTCAACGAATTGACCAATCATATCAGGCGTGCCTTCGAAGTTCACTACACGATTGTTCTCGGTACGACCGGTCAGCTCCATTAGATCCTTTTTCGACGGTCCTTCAACTAAAATCCGTTGTTCAGTGCCGAGCATCGCGCGCGCAATTTGTAAGGATTGTTGGTTAATCCGATCTTGCAGGATATATAGGCGCTGTTTTTTCTCTTCTTCACTGACATCATCAGGTAAGTCGGCCGCAGGTGTACCTGGGCGTGCTGAGTAGATGAAGCTGAAGCTCATATCAAAACCAATACTGGCGATGAGATCCATCGTTTGGGCAAAATCTTCCGCAGTTTCACCCGGAAAGCCGATGATAAAATCAGAGGACATGCTCAAGTTCGGGCGGATTTTTTTCAAGGCGCGAATTTTGGCTTTGTATTCTAAAGCGGTATGATTACGCTTCATCAAGGTTAAAATCCGATCTGAGCCTGATTGCACCGGTAAATGCAGATGATCAACCAATTCAGGCACATCGCGATAGACTTCAATGATGTCGTCAGTGAACTCAACTGGGTGTGAAGTGGTGTAACGAATGCGGTCGATACCATCGATGGCAGCAACTAACCGCAACAGTTCAGAAAAGTGACAGATACCACCATCATGCGTTTCACCGCGGTAGGCGTTGACGTTCTGACCCAGCAGATTCACTTCACGCACGCCTTGCTCTGCTAACTGCGCAATTTCTAGCAACACATCATCCAGTGGACGACTGACTTCTTCACCCCGCGTGTAAGGAACCACGCAGAAAGTACAATATTTCGAACAGCCTTCCATGATTGACACGAATGCCGTTGGACCTTCAGCTTTGGGCTCAGGTAAACGGTCAAACTTTTCAATTTCAGGGAATGACACATCAACGACGGGCGAACGATCACCACGCACAGAGTTAATCATTTCAGGCAGACGATGCAGTGTTTGCGGGCCAAACACGATATCGACATAAGGGGCACGTTCACGGATTGAGGCACCTTCTTGCGATGCGACACAGCCACCAACCCCGATAATTAAATTTGGGTTTTTCTTCTTCAGCGGACGCCAACGTCCCAACTGATGGAACACTTTTT
>CAZIPG010000057.1:0-15972 GCA_964540955.1 uncultured Rheinheimera sp. | reverse complement strand
GTGGCTTGTAATTGATTATCGCCAGCCATAAATAGGTCCTATTGCTCAAAACCGATATTTTATAAAAAAAAATAACAAAACTGCCAGTGTTATGGCAGTTTTCTGCTGAAGGTCGTCGAGTGAAGCAAGTTAATCCATCAAATTCGCGATGGCATTATCAAATAGATTTTTAATCAGTAACGCGACTTCGTTGATGAGTTCAACTTGTTCCATCGTCGCAGGCCGATTTAATACTGAGGCAAGCACCTCTTGAAAATCATACATGATGCCATCGACTTCACGGATAATTTGGCTACGGTGGATAGTTTCAAGCTCAGTATGCTGAGTGCAAAGCGAGATGATTTGCTCGGCTATTTGCTCCTCAATAATTACCCCCAAAGTCTTTTGATGACTTGTCGGAGTTCCTGCTTGTTCGAATAACATCAGATGTTCAGTTAAAAACTGGATCAGATGCTCATAGCCGGGTTTATCTGTAACCATATCCCACCGAATGTTAGTCTGGGGCGCTCAATCTGCCACAGAATAAGGCAAAGCGTAAAGCACTGAAGTAAAAATATATCGCGACTTCGCTTTGCGCAAGGGGCGAAAGCTGGCAAATATTGCAATTGATAGCAAATTACCCAGCGATCGCCCTATTCAGATTAGGCGAACTTTAAGCCTGGCGATAACTGAGCTGGCATTTCTACCTGCGGAAGCTCCACTGAAGCCACCGGATAGGCACAATAATCGGCTGCATAATAAGCGCTTGCGCGATGATTGCCACTGCCGCCAATGCCACCAAAAGGTGCTGCAGAACTGGCGCCAGTAATTGGGCGATTCCAATTAACGATGCCCGCACGAATACGCCGCAAGAAGGTTTGATACAAGGCAGCATCATCTGAAAGCAAACCTGCTGACAAGCCAAAATTGGTGTGGTTCGCCGCGTTTAACGCACTGTCAAAATCAGTAAAACGGAAGACTTTGAGCAATGGGCCAAAATGCTCCTCATCGGGTAATTCAGTAAGCGTTGAGCAATCTAAAATCCCTGGCGACACCATCCCTGTATTCTCTTGCAATAAGCGCATCGTCACCAAAGGCTTCGCACCCAAGTCAACCAACTGTTGTTGCACTGCCAGCATGCCCTGTGCAACTTTGTGCGAAATCATGGCGCCCATAAATGGCTGAGGGTTTGCATCGTACTCCCCCACCTGAATTTGCTCAGTCACCGCCACTAGACGCGCCAGGATCGCATCCCCTTCCGCATTTTGTGGCAGGTACAAACGACGGGCGCAAGTACAGCGTTGGCCTGAAGAGATAAATGCTGATTGGATAATATCGTGGACCGCCGCATCAATGTTACTGACTTGGTTGACAATCAGCGGGTTGTTCCCCCCCATTTCGAGCGCCAAAATTTTATCAGGACGTCCCGCAAATTGTTGATGCAGGAAATGCCCGGTACGAGAGCTGCCTGTGAAGAACAAGCCGTCAAGTTCAGGATGCGCTGCGACTGCTTTGCCTGTTGCTACTTCCCCTTGTACCAGATTCAGCACGCCTGCAGGGAGTCCAGCAGCCTGCCAAAGCTTGACGGTTTCTTGGGCGACCATCGGAGTCATTTCACTGGGTTTGAATACGACAGTGTTGCCTGCTAAGAGCGCAGGGATAATATGGCCATTCGGTAAATGCCCTGGGAAATTATAAGGGCCGAACACCGCAACTACCCCATGCGGCTTATGTCTTAACATGCCAACCCCTTGTGGCATTGGGCTTTGCTTGGTGCCAGTACGCTCATGGTAAGCGCGAATCGAGATATCGACTTTGCCAATCATCGCCGCGACTTCAGTACGGGTTTCCCACAATGGTTTGCCAGTTTCTTTGGCTATCGTTAGTGCGAGTGCTTCTTTGTGCGTATTGAGTTGTTGGCCGAAGGCTTGCACAATCGCAGCTCTATCTTCAAATGCTAAATCTGCCCAAGGCGCGAAAGCAGCACGTGCAGCGCGAAATGCCGCATCCACTTGCGATTCAGTGGCACAGAGGCCCTGCCAAATCACTTGATTTTTGGCGGGATCAATCGACTGGAGTAAGTGACCTTCACCGGCTAGCCACTCCCCTTGAATAAAATGGATTTGTGCAGTCATAACGACTCCTATTACATTCTGGCTAACCGGACCCAATCGCCATCGGCCACTTGTAAGGCTTTGGCAAACTCAGGAGGTAAATTCACTTCTTCGGCAGTTTCCGACACATGTAAATGCGCCCAGCTGGCACGGAAATTTTCACGTTGGGTATTACAGACTAAATAAGGTTGTCCCCCAGACACTTCCGCCACCCGCACCTGCAAACGACGACTATTCCGAGCGGTGCGAATATGCTCAAGCTTGGCTTCCACGGTCGGGCCCGCATCAAAAATGTCGACATAGCCTGTGGTAGAAAATCCTTCAGACTGCAATAAAGCCAGTGCAGGTTTGGTCTTTTCATGGACTTTGCCAATCACCGCCTGTGCTTCTTTGCTCAGCAAACTGACATAAATGGGATACTTGGGCATCAGCTCAGCAATAAAGACTTTTTGGCCGATACCTGTGAGGTAATCGGCAGTGGGAAAATCTACAGAGAAAAAGTGTTCTTCCAACCATTGCCAGAATGGTGAATTGCCATTGGCATCAGAAACACCGCGCATTTCGGCAATCACTAAATCGGAAAACCGCTCACGGAACTCTGCCATAAATAAAAAGCGGAACCGCGACAACATCCGACCGTTGTTTTTTTCGCGACGATGCTCACGTAAAAACAAGGTGCACAGTTCAGTCGCGCCCGTATAGTCGTTACATAATGTCAGAATGTCGACTGTGTTGTAGACGCCTAAAGCTCGTGAAGTATGGACAACTTTGCCTAAATGATAATTGTAAAATGCATCATCTAAACCCACTGCCGCTTCGATAGCACTGGTGCCACAAATGGCCCCAGTTTCAGTATCTTCTAACACAAATAAATAGCCTTCATCACCAGGCTTTGTCACCGACTTCTGAAAGGACTGTTCCGAGCGGTTAATTTTTCGCTGCAGCAACTCATCATTAACGGGCAAAGATGTAAATCCATGCCCCGATTCAACCGCCATTTCATAAAGTGCGGGAAAATCTGCTGCGCGGATTGGGCGAATCACCATCATAATCGCTTACTCCTCTTGATGCGGGGGCTTCAATCCCGCGGATTTTTGCTTTAAAGATCTGACTTATTGTTATTTTTTGCCATCAGATCTGGCTTCGGTATGCAGCCAGCATCACGCTGACTGCACTCAATTAGATTTAGGCGTTGGTTACACGAGCAACCGCTTGGGCGAACATCTCCATACCCGCGATAATATCTTCATCAGGGATCACTAAACTGGGCGCAAAACGAACCACATCGTAGCCTGCCATCAACACCATGACCCCAGCATCCGCCGCAGCTAACATAAAGTCGCGTGAACGGCCTTTGTAAGTGTCATTCAACGCAGCGCCGAGCAGCATGCCTTGACCACGGATTTCACTGAAAACCTGATACTTCGCATTAATTTTTGCTAATTCTTGGCGGAATAACGCTTCTTTTTGCGTGACCGCAGCCAACACTTCAGGCTGATTAATGGTATCTAAAGCCGCCTCAGCCACCGCGCAAGCCAAGGGATTACCACCATAAGTGGACCCGTGGGTTCCTACTTTTAAGTGCGCGGCAATAGCGCTGGTCGTGAGCATGGCGCCAATTGGGAAACCACCGCCTAAAGATTTTGCAGTAGTGAGAATGTCTGGCACGACGTTGTAGTGCATGTACGCATACAATTTGCCACTACGACCCACACCTGTTTGCACTTCATCAAAAATTAACAAGGCATTATGAGCATCACACAACTCACGCACGCCTTGAATGAATTCAGCAGTCGCAGGGATGATACCGCCTTCACCTTGAATAGGCTCCATAATGACAGCACAGGTGTTGTCTGAAATGAGCGCTTTCAGACTATCTAAATTGTTGTATTCAGCATGGAACACTGCGCCTGGCTTTGGGCCGAAACCGTCTGAGTAAGCCGCTTGGCCACCGACGGTGACAGTGAAAAAGGTGCGGCCATGGAAGCTTTTGCCAAAAGAAATGATATCTTGCTTGTGCTCTCCATAAGTATCTAACGCCCAACGCCGCGCTAACTTCAACGCCCCTTCGTTGGCTTCAGCACCTGAGTTGGCAAAATACACTTTCTCAGCAAAAGTACTATCCACCAATTTTTGCGCAAGCCGCAGAGCAGGCTCATTGGTCATGACATTACTCAAATGCCAAAGCTTATGGGCTTGTTCAGTTAACGCAGTAACTAAGGCTGGATGGCAATGCCCTAAACAGTTCACCGCAATACCGCCGGCGAAATCAATATACTCGCGATTTTCTTGATCCCATAAGCGAGAACCTAAACCTCGAACTGGGATGACTTTTGAAGGCGCATAGTTTGGCACCATGACTTCATCAAATAATGCGCGGGTGATTGGGCTCGCTGTCGACATATTTATTCTCCTAGGTACTCTGGATCTTGCTCTGTTTGCTGCCAAACGAAGGCATGAGCTCGGTTGCTTTTTTGTGCAAGTTTCACCGCATTATTACAGATAAAAAAATGAAAGTCTTGAGCTAAAAATGAAGAAAACCCACGAAAATCAAGGCTTACAGATAGATTTGCAAAGCAACTGAATAACTAAGCACCTTAAGGCTTCGATGTAAAAATCCAGCCAAAGCCATACGCTATAGGGGTTCTAGCTAATTTATGGCTCAGATAGTGAATTGCATGAATATGGCGAAAAAAAATGCATAAACTTGAATAGGAAACAGTGAAATTCCTTTTTTCACTCTAAATCAAGTCGATCTAATGGGGTATTTTGTAAAATTTCGAGATAATCGGGACGCAACTGCACCGCTTGCCGCCATGCCATATCTTCGGCATCACTTAATAATTTTTGCCCACGCAGAATTTTTGCTTGGACAAAATATTCTGCTTGCGCGATTAACTTAGTTAAATCGTTGGCGCCACTGTAACCAACCCCTTCAGCCCTTTGGTCCATGACCAAGCGCAAAGGGATACGTTTTAATGGCCATTGCGCCACTAAATCTGCACTGATGATCATGGCATATTCTTGGAAACAGCTGATTAAAAAACTGCCATCAGGCTCTAAGCCATCCAAAGCATCGGTTAACTGTGTATCCCGAGTATCACGAGCCTTCAATAATTCAGCCTGCTTGATTTGCGCATAGGTGCGTAAATAATTCCGCGTGACCACATAATAACCTAATGAGTTAAACAAGCCTGCACAGTAAGCAACAAACTGGTTGTCTCCAGTTTCTTCAGCTAAACGCTGTGCTGCCACAGCCACAGAAACACTGTACTGCCACATATTGGTTTTAAATGACGTAAATGGCTCTGTCGAGTGCGGTACGCAGCGACGCAGCGCCATCAGAGGCAATAACTGTTTGAGGCCTTCAATCCCGATCAAACCCAAGCCAGGCTTGATTTCTTTAATGAAATTGCCGGAAGGGGTTTTATTGCGGTATTTCGGTTGATTCACCAGTTTGAGTACATCTTCTTTTAACCAATCTAATTGATTAATGAGATTCTCCAGCTGTGATAAAGTCACGGCGCGAGCACATAAGGCGTCTAATACTTGCGGAAAGCCTTGAGCCAAATTAAACACAGTGTTATTAACCGCATCGAAATTGCCCAAACGTACGAAAAGCTCTTCCGCCACCTGGTCAAGTAGATGCGCTTTGGCGAATTCGATAAATTGTTGCCGAGCGATGTGGTCGGCTTGTCGACTCAGTTGAGCTTGCTGTTCGATTTCTAACAAGGTGCGGTTTGGCGTTAATGCCGCAGTGTTTATGGCTTGCACACCGTTGTTGCGCCTAGCTTTCATGCCATAGCGTTTTTGCTGAGGATTGACCTCGAGCAATACATCTAAAAAGCGCTCCTGCAAGACTGCAACAATACCTGTCATTCAACCAAAACCTATTTAAATTCAAGACACACAGCATATTGCGGCTGGAATGACCTGAATGTCAATCCACCGCTATGGATTAGAGGCTCCAAGCTTATGCAATCGCTCAAGTGAGCTGCATAAAATTTGCTAACAATTGATGGCCTTGCTCCGTCAATATTGCCTCAGGGTGAAACTGCACCCCATGAATGGGCAACGTTTGATGGGCAATCGCCATAATTTCATCAACTTCACCTGCCGAAGTTTCAGTCCAAGCCGTAATGCTGAATTCTGCAGGTAGGTTGTCCTTTGCCACGACGAGCGAGTGATAACGCGTGACACTGAGTGGATTGTTGAGTCCAGCAAACACAGATTGTTGCTGATGGCAGATCCAGGAGTTCTTCCCATGCACAACCTGGCGGGCTCGCACAACCTGACCGCCAAACGCTTGAGCGATGGCTTGATGCCCTAAACAAACGCCTAATATCGGAATTTTATCAGCAAAATACTGAATTGCCGCAATTGAGATGCCGGCCTCGTTTGGACTACAAGGCCCCGGCGAAATCACCAAACGCGTCGGCTTTAATGCCACCAGTTCAGCTAAGGTAATTTCATCATTGCGTTTGACCAAGGTTTCATAACCCAGCTCAGCAAAATACTGCACTAGATTCCAGGTGAAGGAATCATAATTATCAATCATTACAAGCATATCAATCCGCAGCCGCTTCGCTGTCAAAAGAAATCGATTAAGATTTTACCACAACCCTTGAATGCAGGCATACTAGCGCTTATTCAACAACATGGTGACAGGGTTTTCCCTGCAGATCATGAACATGAGTTCAGCAAGGGTACAGCCAAATCGCAGCAAGCTGCTGTAGTCAGGTTTACCAGACGGTCATTTTAAGAGGATTTTATGCGTATTATTGCCGCCGTTTTATTAGGGTTGAGCAGTCAGTTTGTCCATGCTAAAGGCGCGGAAGTGGTTTTCTCCGCCGATTTCGAAGCCAATAATAACACCATCAACTTCCTGACCGGGTGCAGTTTGAGCACCTTGGAAGATGCAAGTTTGGTGCGCACAGGCACAGGGGCTGCCATTTGCGGACAAGGTGCCAACACGTTGGTCAGTAAACAAGCCATTGGTGAGCAAGGGTTGGTTGAATTTTGGGTAAAACCAGAAAACGCTCAAACCAGCTACCGTATCAATATCATGACGTCCGCCAGTTTGAAGCTTGACAGCCCATGGCAACAAATTGGTTTGGTCGAGACTCAAGCCGGCAATACTGCTTATTTAGCCTATCGAATTTCAATTGATGATCCGAGTCGTAAATTTCTACGCTTCGATATTGAAGCGACCAACGGTCGAGTCGCGATTGATGATATTTCGGTCGAGCGAATTCTGTTAGATACCGCGCTGTCAAAGAATGAGCAGAAAATTATCACTGGTATTTTGGACCAGCTGAAACTGAACAAAAATTACCAAGTGCAAAGCGAGTCCTTCCGAACCTTGGGCAAAAACTACGCGCAACAGTTAGAAACACAACGGCAGTATTTGGAATATGCTAACGGCATTTACTCAACCATCACTTTTGTGCTGGCGAGTTCTGAACGCAATAAAATGTCCAATCCGATGGCATATTCTTCTTTCAGAAATATTATTGCAGATACCAAACGAGTGGCATCCCCTTTACAACAAGCGCGTTTGAACTCGATGGTTAAACCTTTTGGTGATTTGGCGACTGCGACCTTAACCGTGGTTAGTGGCGGTGTTTATGCTGCGTTTGCTGAGCCATTCAAATCATTTTTGGCAGCTACTTTTGATAAATCAAATTATGAAAATGCCGATTTAAGCCGTAAAGATCGCAAATTCGCAGAAGAAAATGGCATCAAAGTATATGAAAAAGCTGAACAATTTTTGAATGAACTGGAAAAAGAGTTAGTTCAGGTCAATGCACTTGAAGCTGAACTACAAGCGATGATGAAAAATGTGGATGGCTTTCGAAAAGATTTAGATAAGCATATTCGCGGTTACATCCAGCATGGTGGCCTCGCTAGAAGCCAAGAAAACTTCAGTCGAGTGATGAGTAAAGACGACGCAACTCGTCAACAAATTATGCAAGACATCGGCAATAATGTGACTTTGCGCGCCCAAGGCCTGTTGAACTTAGAAAATAATACAGAACTCGTTCAATATGTGTTGAAAACGTCAGAACAGTTAGATGCAATGCAAGAGTACAAGGAACGGTTTAACCAAATTACCGCCTCTGTCATTACCTTCTACGATCGTTTTGAACGCTCGATTGCACCCGATCAAAACCCCTTTACCGATCCCGCCGATAAAGCCAGTTGGGAACAACATGCGCAAAAAGCCCGCAGCTATATCAAACAATCGAAAGAAGCTTTTACTAAAGCATATATGTAATCAATTCAAAGCACATCAATGACAAAAACCGGCGCAAGCCGGTTTTTTTCTATGGCATAGCGTAAGCACATCAAGGCAACACAAAGCCCACCGCTTCGTTGACTTTCGCTAAAGTTGCCGCTGCACGCTCACGTGCTGCTGCGGCGCCCTGACGCATGACCTGCTGCAATACAGCCTGATCTTGGCGCAGCTCATGAAAACGTTTTTGTACGGGCTCCAATAACGCAATCACCGCATCAGCAACATCCGTCTTTAAATGGCCATACATTTTACCTTCGTATTCTGCAACCAAGGCATCGATGCTACGGTTGGTCACGCCAGATAAAATACTGAGCAGGTTAGCAACACCCGGCTTATTTTCGATATCAAAATAAACCCGTGGCGGATCTTCAGAATCCGTCATCGCTTTTTTAAATTTCTTGCTGATCATCTTCGGATCTTCTAACAAACCCACAAAGTTCCATGGATTTTCATCAGACTTCGACATCTTTTTCGTCGGTTCTTGCAAGCTCATGACGCGCGCTGCAATCGGTGGGATATAAGGCTCAGGCACAGTGAAAACATCGCCATGCAAGGCATTAAAACGCATGGCAATATCACGAGCTAACTCTAAATGTTGCTTTTGATCATGACCAACTGGCACTTGATTGGCTTGATATAACAGAATATCAGCTGCCATCAACACCGGATAAGTAAATAGCCCTGCGTTGACATTGTGAGTATGACGTTCAGATTTGTCTTTGAATTGGGTCATTCGGCTTAATTCACCGAACTGAGTATAACAATTCAGCACCCAGCCCAATTGACTATGCTCTGGCACATGAGACTGCATAAACACGGCAGAACGCGCTGGATCAATGCCACAAGCTAAGTAAAGTGCCAAGGAGTCGAGTGACGCATTGCGCAGTGCCTCAGGCTCTTGTCTCACCGTAATTGCATGCAAATCAACGATACAATACAGACAATCATAATCGTCTTGCATCTGATCCCACTGACGTAAAGCACCTAAATAGTTGCCGATTGTCAATTGCCCTGAAGGCTGAGCTCCGCTCAATACAATTGGTTTTGTTCTTGTGGTCATATATATCCTGTACAAATGGGCAGCAATCCACCCCAGCAAAAATACCTAAAAGCGTTTTGTTCTATTGTGCACCATAGCGACCAAGCAATACAGCTTTGTGATTGGGTTGCCTGGGCAAGCTTAGCTTTACCAACTATTTGCTAACCCGAGCCAATTCGGCTCGCATCGCTTGAATGACTGTCGCATAATCCGGTTGGCTAAAAATGGCAGAACCTGCCACAAACATATCTGCCCCTGCTTGCGCAATCTCGGCAATATTCTCAGTTTTAACTCCACCATCCACTTCCAAACGGATCGGGCGCCCGCTCTTTTCGATAATTTCACGCGCCTTTTGCAGCTTATCAAGGGTTGCTGGGATAAAACTTTGCCCGCCATATCCAGGATTGACTGACATTAATAAAATAACGTCCACTTTATCTAAGACATAATCCAAATAACTTAATGGAGTAGCTGGGTTGAACACCAGACCTGCTTGGCAACCTTGCTCGCGGATCAACTGTAATGAGCGATCCACATGGCGGCTAGCTTCTGGATGGAATGTAATGATTGAAGCCCCAGCTTTCGCAAATTGTGGAATTAATGCATCCACAGGCTCCACCATCAAATGGACATCTATCGGTGCGGTGATGCCATAATTGCGCAATGCTTGGCACACCATTGGCCCGACCGTTAAATTCGGCACATAATGATTGTCCATCACATCAAAATGTACAACATCAGCCCCTGCCTTTAAAACTTTACTGACATCTTCGCCTAATCTCGCAAAATCGGCAGACAAAATCGATGGGGCGATCCAAAACGGTTGCATGATGAACTCCAAACCAACAGTGTTAAGGGCGCTAATGTAACCGAAAAGTCGCAATTTTGGCAGCGCAAATGTCGTCATTCTGTGGAAAAACACTGCCCGAATTTTAAGCAAACCTGCACCATTATTGCGCAACAATTCATCACCCAAGCAAAATAGTATAACTATGCTATTGTTTATAAAGGGATTTAATCTATGGCACAGTTCTGGAATTAAATAATCCGACACATTATCAAAAGGGCAAATAACATGAAAAAAATCGAAGGCGCTGTTCAAGGGAAAAAATTCACTCGTCGCTTCATTACGGCAGCAGTATTAGGTTTAGGTTTGTTTTCAACAACCACTTCAGCAGTGAGCCTAAGCGGTAACGTCGGCTATGTTTCAGATTATACCTTCCGCGGTATTTCGCAAACCAATGAAGGTATGGCATTGCAAGGCGGTTTAACATTAACGGGCGATAGCGGTTTCTATCTGTCGACTTGGGGTTCAAACATTTCCTTTGGTCAAGGTTCAATGGAGCTTGATATTCTGGCGGGTTGGACAGGAAAAATCACAGAAGACATCTCAACTGATGTCGGGATCATGCAATACCGTTATCCGAACGGCGATAATGATACTGACCAATTCAACTTTGTTGAACTCTACAGTAAGCTCATTTATAAAGATTTTGTCTTAGGTCTGGCTTATTCAAGCGACTACTTCGCCACTGGGGTGGATGGATATTATTACTTATCTGCAGATTACACTTACCCGCTGCATGAAAAGCTGAGTATTTTAGCGCACCTCGCTTACAACAAATTCGAAGACAATGAGCAGTACACGACCTTCTTAGCTGCAGGCCCGGTTACCGGCAGTGGTTACATGGATTGGAGTTTAGGGGTTGGCACAACGCTATTAGACGCAGCAATTCAATTGAAATATGTGGGTACTGATGTTGAAGATTCAGCAGAATGCGCAATTTGCGACAATCGTGCAGTATTTAGCATCACCAAATCTTTCTAATCTGTCTTGATATGCCCTAAGCAACAACTCAATGATTTGAGTTGTTGCTATTATCTTTGTTGCTAGTCGAACAGAAGGCCTGTTATAATTTCGCTCGTAAATTAATCAAATGGAACTTCAGAGCGATGAAACCTTTTACCTTTATCAAAGCAAGTCTGCTGATAGCGGGTCTAAGTGGCATTGTTTGGGCATTGGATGCCGGCTTATCAACCTCTGCAACACCTCATTGTACCAACACTGTTGTCTTCAATGCCCAAGGTCAATCTAAATTAGAGTTGCAATGTCACCGAGTGCCAAAGCAAAGCTGGTTATCATGGTTCCAAGGCCAAAGTCGCTCAACCCAGTTCCATTTTATTGACTTGTTAGAGTTATTAAACGGAATTTCTGCTTCGAAAAAGCCTGAGTGACCTATTGAGTTCGACTTCAGCCTTGCACTTGCTTTGATACCCATGAACTAGCGATACAACGCAAACAATTCTGCGACTTTTCCTCGAGTTGCGCCTTTCTGGCTAATAGAACGCCCAACCTGAATGGTATGTAACTCGGCGGCTTGATAAATTTTCCGAGTCCAACTGGTATCATGGTTACTAATCATTACCACATGACCCTTTTGCTGGGCAGACTCCGCTAACGAGGCTAAATCAGCTTGGTCATCAAGATTAAAGCTATTTTTGGCATAAGCAGTAAAACTGGCAGTCTTTGATAAGGGGACATAAGGTGGGTCGCAATAAACGGTCGCATTTGCCGGAAGCGTAGCAAAAACTTGTTGATAGCTTGCACAAGTAAACACTGCTTTTTGTGCTTTTTCCGCAAAAAACATTAATTCTGCTTCAGGAAAATAAGGCTTTTTGTATTTGCCAAACGGCACGTTAAATAAACCAGATTGGTTATAACGACATAAGCCGTTAAAACAATGACGATTTAAATAAAGAAATAGTTGGGCGCGTTCGAAGCGATCCGATGTTTGATTGAATCGCTCTCTCAGTTGCATGAACTGATCTTTATCGTTCCATTGTGGTAAGAACCATTCCCGAGCGTGATGAATAAACTCCTCAGCATCTTGCTGAATGAATTTATACAGATCAATTAAATCCGCATTGATATCATTGAGAACGTATCGCGAAAAATTTGAATTTAAAAATACCGAACCTGCGCCAACAAAAGGCTCAACTAAGCAATCCCCTGCGGGGAGATGCTGATTAATCGCTTCGACAAGGTTGTATTTACCACCAGCCCATTTCAAGAAGGCTCGCTGTTTTTTTGGGCGGGTTGCTTTATTCACTGCAGCATATCCTAATTATTACTCAGAATTTCACTGTGAATTTCAGCAATTGATTTCACAAATGCATTTTGAAATGCCGCTGGCAGACTGGCAATTTGTGCTTTGGCACTGCTTGGATCACTAAATGGCGCCATCACAACGACGAGCTGCTTCTGGCCATTTTTAGTTCGAGCGTAAGTGTAGGTTTTTAGTTGAGGGTAAGATTGCTTGAAACTATTGAGCGCATTCTCGTGAGAAAACACCACAAGTTGCAATGCTTTTTCCTCTGCCGAAAGATTGAGCAAGGTCGATTCCGCAAAACGATAGTTGGGGTTTACGGCAGTTTTGTTCGGTAAATCCTCTGGTGCAATCACCAGTTCGTCGGCAGAAGTTTCCCCAACAGCGGCAACCTGAGTGTCACTGTCAGTAGAAATCAGAGCTTCAGTAGTTGATTTGGCATTGTTAGCTGAAGAGTCATTTTTGTTTTCGGCAACCTGCTGTAATTCAGCGGCAATTTCATCCTCAAAACTGGTTTCAGCAGGCAATTGGACTGCGACATTTTCTTGCGGCAGTTCATCATTTTCGGCTACGTTGCTGTTTGAGCTGAGGCTGGCCGCATCACCTGTTGTACCAGTAGCTGACTCGTTTGCAACCTCTGCAGCTTTGGTTTGAGCAGACGACGAATTATTCGCTTCAAGCGCAGGCTTCGCAGCAGTGACATTTTCAGCAATAGGCTCAGTGACAGTGGCATCAGCTTGTTCGGTACTCGCAGTGTCGGTATTGGCTGTGTCAGTATTCGCTGGATTGGTTGTAGTTGGCGCTGATTCAGTCGCTGAATTCTCTTCAAATCGATCAGGTTGCGCCATTCCCACCGCTTCAGAACCTGAAGATGCTTTGACGACATCCAATTTTTCAACCAGTTCTTTCACAACTTTCTTGCTTTCTGGTTGTTGGTTTGTTGGTTGTGGCACTGGGTTGCTTGTCGCAACTTCCTCTTCTTGTGGTAGGTAAGTCAGCTCACCCAAGCCTTGCTGCGGTTGTAGCGTTTTCTCTGTCCATAACCAAAAGACCACCACAGCACCAATCACTAACATACCCACAGCAAAGGTCACTAAAGGCGGCCAAATCGACGCAGGTTTAAGTTGTGTTGCTATCTGGGCAGTTTTGGCTTTAGGTTTGACCGATGGGTCCAATAACACATAATAGTTGCCTTCGGCACGGTCCAAACGATCTGCGACAGTCAGCGTACTCAGTTCTGCATGTTGCAGTAACTGCTCTGCATCCTGCAAAGTGATATTGGGCAAAGGTAAATTTAATTCTGCATGCGGATCGGGCTGCAATGACGCCGCAACAACTAAACAAGGAATTTCAGTGAGCTCCGCCCAAATTTCCGCAGGAATATTTTCCGATTGATCGATCACTAACGCCAATGGTAATTGTGACTGTCGCTCACCGATTAATTGCATCAAGGGTTTGTTGCCATCCGGACAAAAACCAAACCAAGACTCTAATAAATGCTGACGGATGATGAAGCTGGGTAAATCAGGCTCCCCCTTTAACAGGGCTAAATTAAATTCATCTGACAAAAGCTCAGCAATCGCTAAACATAAAGTGGATTTGCCAGAACCGGGCCCACCGGTGATATGGATTAGCTGAAAAGGATTAAATTCTAATTGAAAACAAAGACGCTCCATCCACTGCCGCTGCGAAGGTAAAAGTCCTTGAATGGTCGTTAGTTTTTGTAATAAATCAGCCATGAGATTGATTAAACACCTGAGTAAGTTCAGTTTCTGTAACATCGTCAACTACGACTGCTTTGCCGAGTTCTGACAGCAGCACAAATCGCATTTTACCCGCTTTTACTTTTTTATCAGTTTTCATATAAGGCAGGAATGCTTCGATGCTCATCCCTTCAGGTGGTTCAATTGGTAGTTGGAAATCGGCTAATAAGGTCGCTATCGCATCGACTTGCGGTTGAGTCAACCAGCCGCGACTCTGCGACAACTGCGCGGCCATTACCATGCCAACAGCAACAGCTTCACCATGAAGCCAAGAACCGTAGCCAAGCCACGCTTCAATCGCATGGCCGAAAGTATGGCCTAAATTTAATAAAGCCCGATCGCCCTGCTCAGTTTCATCACGTGCAACAATATCAGCTTTCATCTGACAGCAACGACGAATTAACTCGGCAAGAATGTTTGGGGATTGTTGCTTGATCTCGGCGCTATGCAGTTGCAGCCAGGCAAAAAACTCAGCATCCCCCAATAATCCATATTTAATGACCTCAGCCATACCTGCAGCAAATTCACGCGCAGGTAGCGTTTGCAAAACATGAGGGTCAATTAACACTGCTTTTGGCTGCTTAAATGCACCAATCATATTTTTGCCAAGGGGATGATTGACTGCTGTTTTTCCACCCACAGATGAATCGACTTGCGACAACAAAGTCGTTGGAATTTGCACAAAATCAACGCCACGCTGATAGCAAGCTGCAACGAAGCCAGTTAAATCGCCAATAACACCACCGCCCAAAGCAACTAACAGTGCATCGCGCGAAATTTTGTGCTGAAGAAGAAAGCTGTTGGCTTGCTCAAAAGTTTGCAGAGTCTTGAATGCTTCGCCATCAGGGATCAGCAATTCATGGACTTGAGCCGCTGAGAACAGCTGTCTGATGGGATTAAGATAATGAGCCGCCACTGTCGGGTTTGACACAATCACCACTTGGCGGTACTGCCATAATGGCGATAATTCTTCGATATGCTGGGCATCTGTAAAGACTTGCGGCGCTATCACAATGGGGTAACTGCGTAGTCCAAGTTGTACCGCAACTTTTTCCATAAACAGCTCCCCTTGAGATAAAACTTAAAATCCTAGTTGTTCAACAATTTGATTCGCGACTGAACGAGCACTTTGCTCATCAGTACGGATGGTAAAATCGGCAATCTCTTCATATAACGGGTTACGTTCTGCCGCTAAGCGTTCTAACACATGCTGAGGCGCTTCTTCAGTTTGCAGTAACGGACGACGTTTATCACGCTGAGTGCGGGCAACTTGTTTTTCAATCGGTGTTTCTAAATACACCACGATGCCACGGGCTGACAAACGATTTCGGGTTTCTTTGCTTAATACTGAACCGCCACCAGTTGCTAGCACAATACCTTGCATGCCAGTCAAATCTTCGATGACATTTTCTTCACGAACTCGGAAGCCTGCCTCACCTTCTAAATCAAACACCCAAGCGATGTCTGCACCTGTGCGGCGTTCAATTTCCTGATCTGAATCATAAAATTCAAGGTGTAGCATTTCTGCTAAGTGACGGCCAATGGTACTTTTTCCTGCGCCCATCGGGCCAACAAGGAAGATATTGCGTTTCTCTGCCATATGTCGTAATGCTAATTAGCTAACTCAAGAGGGTTAAAATCAGGACCTAAAAGCTCCCGTGAAAATTTGAAG
>CAZIPG010000056.1:0-16019 GCA_964540955.1 uncultured Rheinheimera sp. | reverse complement strand
GAATCCATTCCGAACTCAGAAGTGAAACGCAGCTGCGACGATGGTAGTGTGGCAGTTGCCATGCGAGAGTAGTACACCGCCAGGCTCCCAATAAATAAAATAGCCCTAGTCGAAAGACTAGGGCTTTTTTATTTATCGCGCTCCTGGCGATGGATTACTTGCAGAGTAGTACAGTGAAATCGGGAATTAAGAACGCAACCAATGTTGCGTTCTTCCGATTGAACGCCCCGAGCTCCGCGAGGGGCATGAAGGCTCCCAATAAATAAAAAGCCCTAATCTATGAAGGCACCCCCAGTAATTGGAATACACAACTACAGGGGGTCACTTCACTAAAGACTGGGGTTTTTTAGTTTTAAATCTCCTGTTCAATATCCTTCGAACTTGATTCGAAGGCCAAATCCGCTCCTGCAGTTTTATGCATTATGGGCCTGATTGTCTATTCCTGAATGATTGCGGGACTTATCGATGGGACTCTATTTGGTTGAGGAATTGCTGAATGCTTGCTGGAGTGAATAGGTAATTGCACACCAGAATTGCACTGATCAATGTGCAATGAAGGAACGATTAAATCAGGCAACTGGTTGCTTTAAGTGGGGGCAGTTATTACTCGCAAGATATAAAAGCTGAATTAGATAAGGTACTTAACAAATTTTCTAAGTTCAGTTTGTTAGTCGGCAGAGATTTAGAGTTTAGTGCTTATTACCTTAATTATTTTTAACACCTAATTTAAAGGCTCATTGTAACTGCAGGATACATTTTGAAGCCTTGCTCTGAATGTTTTAGCAGATAAACCCGTTTGGGTTGATTGCCGATACTTTCGCTAACTTGTTTAAAACCGTCAAAGGCAGCGAATTGCTTCATCACACAGGGTTGAGTAACTACTGGGGTACATGAAATCACGGCTTGGATGAATAAATTGGCAGCATAATAGCCTTCTTTAAAAATATCATCGCCTGCCATTAGCTGAATTTCAGGCCAAGGGAGTACAGCTGTCGCATACAATTGATGATTTGAGTTCAACTGTTTACTGAGGGCATGCGCGCCAGTAAAAGATAACACGGTAAAAATAGGTTTGAATTTTTGCTCTTCGGCATAATTTAATGCTTCACTGATCGCACTATAAGTGCCTACCGTGATCACGAGTTCTGGCTGATGTTTTTGTAACTTATCGATACTGTCATAAATATCAGAGCTATTTCTTTGATATCGAGCGGTGTAAGTTGGTTTGATTTGCCTTTTATCGAGTTCACTTAGAATATGTTTCTCGACTGAGGCGCCAAATTCATCAGCTTGGATCAACAGTGCAATGCGTTTTATCTTCTGATCATCCACTAATAAAGCGAATTGTGCGGCAATTTCTTCAGCATAACTTGCTCGGAAATTGACGATAAAAGCCTCAGAAGGTTGTCGAAATAGATCAGAACCCGTCAGTGGAGCAATCAATGGTTTTTGTTGTTTTTTGAGTAACGGTAAGGCAGCTACAGTGGTTGGTGTTCCAACGTAACCAAAAAAGCCAAATAAATCCTTCTGCTGAAGCAGTTGTTTCGTGTTACTGACAGTTTTTAAAGGTTCATAGCCATCATCAAGGACTTGTAGTGCAATGCTGGGCTGGCCTGCTGTGCGAGATTGGTTATATTGTGAAAATGCCAATTGCGCGCCAGAACTATAGCTGATGCCTAATTCTTTGGTAGGCCCTGATAATGGGGCTGACATTCCCAATTTTATAGCTTCTGCTGCGTGGACAGAACCTGCAAGCAACATTACCAAGCTTAAAAATTGCATGAATAGAGATTTCAGAGGCAATTCAATGCTCCTTCACATTAACTTTTTGAAGCATAGCAGGAAAATCAGTAAAAATAATTGATATTAATCAGGAACGGCTAAAGTCGAAAGAATAGTCTGACAAACTATGGCCACGTTTTTACTTAGCTCTTTTAAACGATCATTGGTTGGGTTATTTAGCCAAAACACACTCATCAATTCATCAACCACAGCAGATTGGGAGTGCTGACAATTATTATTCAGCCACATCTCTAATAGCGGTAATACCGTGAGCGGTTTCTGCTGAAAGAGAGCTGTGACGAGTTGTTGAGTTTGTTGTTGTGAAAGCGGTTGCTGTGGAGGGGCCATCCACATTTTCAATAAATCGAGCGGTAAACTGGATTGTTGTTTTTGTTGCCAATACAGTTGTTGGCCAAAACTCTTGATTAAATCGAAGAGTATTAACGGGCATTCGCTTTGCAAATATTTCACCATTAACACGGATGGTGCATTACTTGATTGCTCAATTTTTTGACTGAGCCGGACCGGGCTAAAGTCTGCTTGTTGCCAAAATTTTACCAAGCCCGCAGATGCACCAAAACTAGTGGTGAGCAGTTCAACATCATTGGCATGGAGGCGTTGTGATAATTGATCTAACAGCAACCGGCCGAAGCCTCGTTGCTGCAGTTCAGGGTGAACGACAATCCGTTGTATCCTGGCAATTTTTAATCGTGAAAGCGACGGTGCTGCCAGATGAAAAGCTAAACTTTGTGCGGACAGATGGCCTTGGACTCTGCGTTTTCCATTCGCTATTTCTTGCGATAAATCTGCAGAGAATTGGCCTTCGATACCAATCAGTGCTGCCGCAATCACTTGTTCTTGTTGTTCAAGAACGAATAATCGCAGACTTTCATCTTCAAACAACGCCCATAGATCCCGCAACGATGTTTGGTAATGCGCAAATCGCAACAGGCCAAATACCTGAGCCAGTCGTTCAGGTTGTTGTGACAGCAGCGATAAATCAATTTCTTTCAATTGACTGCTTGAAATGTCTAGCGTTTCATTCATTCGCGGTGCAGGGCCGAGTTCATTGTCTAATAAAAACGCCCTGAAAATGAGCTGTTCAAGCGGATCGCCACTGCGATAGCGGATGGGGTCGTTCAGATGTAATTTTCGCCAGCCAGGGCAGTGTTCCGTGAGATATTGCTGAAATTTCAAGCTAAAACCACGGCCTGTCCCTTCATAGCCATGCTCAGTAGTCGCAAATACAATTCGATTGTAATGAGTAGTTAATTGCTGTAACAGTGGGATTGGCAGTGCTGCTGCTTCATCAACTAACAGTAAATCAATCGCAGGGAGGGCGGATAACAATTGATCAATCGGCCAAAATGGTAATTGCTGGCCAGCGGTCATCGCTTCGAATTGCTGCTGTGCCACTGCAACCGCGGCAGGGTGCGGACCACAAATTGCAATTCTTACTTTGCCTGCTTGGTGCAGCTCCGCAGCCGCCATTCCCAAAGCTGCTGATTTACCTCGCCCTCGATGAGCTGTTAATACCAAGGGACGGCGTCGATGGCCGGTTGCCACTTTTTTGATTGCTGCGATCGCGTTCGCTTGTTCTTCATTTGGCAACTTTTTGCTATGGCAGCCAAAAATTGGAGTCTCACTGGTCAGGATATCTGTGTTGATGTCCTGTTCAGCTGTTGATGCTTCGGTGAGTACAGCTTTTGGCCTTGCTAAGGACAATGCTTGATTTAAGTGAAATGCTTGGTTTAAACGCCATATTGGGTTGTCACTGTGGATGGCGGTCGGCGACCAAACGATCGCTTGGTTCAAATGCGGGAGTAGAAAACGCAGAAATTGATTCGTTGTCGTCGTTTGCGGAAATGACAGCAACTTTGCGGCTGCAGGGTTGAACTGTGCTAACCAAGTTGCGCGTGGGGGAGTCATGAGGATCCATAAACCGCCTGCGGTGATTGCGCCACTACTTGCCGCGACCATTTCCCAGTCAACCCCAGAAAAGCCATTAATGATCAGAACATCTGCTTCATGGCCAAGTATCGCTTGGCGCGCAGGGCCCTTTAATGGCTTCAGCTGTATTGGTAGGCTTGTGAACTCCGCAAGCGGTTCGCCCAGCAACAAGCCGCGGTTCTGAAAAGACTCGATGCTTTGCTCAGCGGATACATCTAGCTTCAAGTCACTCAGTAACTGCTGAAGCGCTGACATCACGAAATCGTGCTCACCTTCGATCCATAGTGGCAAACGCCAGCCTTGATCTTGGCAATGGCGTAACGCATGGACTATCGGCTGCGGCAGCGGCATCAAAACATTAGACCGGCGTTAAGCGCGCATAGGCCGTTACCAGCCACTTGGTACCCAGCAAATCAAAATTAATTTGAATTCTGGATTGATTGCCCGTGCCTTCGTAATTTAATACTGTGCCTTCGCCAAACTTATCATGCATAACACGTTGACCCAGTTTGAAGCCGGTATTTTCAAAAGCACTATGGCTCGCCGCGCCACCAAAACGATTAAATTGAGTAGGCCGACTGACCGTTGTCGTCAGCCTGATTTCTTCAACGTATTCCGCAGGGATTTCGCGGAGGAACCGAGAAGGTTTGTTGTATTGCTCTTGCCCATAAAGACGTCGACTTTCGGCATGACATAAATACAGCTTTTGCATCGCGCGAGTCATGCCGACATAACACAAGCGCCGCTCTTCTTCGAGGCGAGTCGGATCATCGCCACTTTGCTGGCTAGGAAACATGCCTTCTTCTAGACCACAAATAAACACCAGCGGGAATTCCAGTCCTTTAGCCGTATGCAAAGTCATTAGCTGCACGGCATCAGAATGTTCCTCTGCTTGATATTCCCCGGCTTCAAGCGCGGCTTGCGATAGAAAAGCCGTTAATGCCGTCATTTCTTCGGTATTGACATAATTCTGGTTGGCACAGGCGTTAACCAATTCGTTTAAGTTTTCGATGCGAGTTTGCGCTTTTTCACCTTTTTCGGCGCTATACATCGCATGCAAACCCGATTGATGGATCACATGGTCGGCCTGTTCATCTAATGACAAATCGCGAATTTCATCATCCAACCGATTAATCAATTCCATGAAGGCTTTAATGGCGTTGGCCGCACGGCCAGTGAATTGATTGAGGTGGACCATGGTTTGCAAGCTCGACCACAACGTTTGTTGTTCGGCTTTGGCATATTCACGGACCTTATCAAGGCTACTGTCACCGATACCGCGAGTGGGGGTATTGATGATACGCTCAAGGGCTGCATCGTCTTGACGGTTATTGATCAGGCGTAAATAGGCTAAGGCATCTTTGATTTCTTGGCGTTCATAGAAGCGTAACCCACCATAAATTCGATAGTGAATGCCATCTTGGATCAGCGCTTCTTCTAACACTCGCGACTGTGCATTGTTGCGATAAAGCACTGCGGCTTCCACCAGTTTACCGCCTTGACGCCGCCATTCACGAATACGGCTGACAATAAAACGCGCCTCATCAATTTCATTGAAGGCACTATAGAGCGAAATGGCTTCGCCATCCTCACCATCAGTCCACAAATCTTTACCAAGACGACCTTGGTTTTGGCTGATGACGGCATTGGCCGCCTTGAGAATAGTGCCGGTCGAGCGATAGTTTTGCTCCAGACGAATGGTGACTGGTTCTGGAAAATCTTTCAAAAAGGTTTGAATGTTTTCCACGCGTGCCCCGCGCCAGCCATAAATAGACTGGTCATCGTCCCCGACAATCATCACGCGGGCATGATTTCCAGCCAACAGGCGCAACCATTGATATTGAATGGCGTTGGTATCTTGGAACTCATCCACCAAAATTTGGCGGAAACGTTGCTGGTAATGGCTGCGGATTTCCACATTTTGTTTCAGCAGCTCGAAGCTACGCAGCAGAATTTCAGCGAAGTCGACCAGGCCTGCGCGGTCACACATCTCTTGGTAGGCCGCATAAATTTTGATGAGGACTTCTTGGTTGAAATCACCACCATGGCTCATGTGCTGAGGGCGTTGACCTTCGTCTTTACAGCCGTTAATAAACCATTGCACTTGTTTTGGCGCCCAATGTTTTTCGTCCAAATTGAGTGCTTTGAGTACCCGTTTGACTAAACGAACTTGGTCGTCTGAATCGATGATTTGAAAGCCTTGTGGCAAGCCTGCTTCTTGGTAATGTGCCCGGAGCATGCGGTGCGAAAGGCCATGGAAAGTGCCCATCCACAGATTGTTTAAACTGACGCCCACAGTGTGTTCAATACGTGCGCGCATTTCTTGTGCGGCCTTATTGGTGAATGTCACGGCCAACAAACTGTAGGGAGCGACTCGTTCGACTTGCATCAGCCAAGCCAAACGATGGACTAAGACCCGGGTTTTGCCAGAGCCTGCGCCCGCTAAAATCAGCATATGTTGACTTGGTGCTGCCACCGCATCGCGTTGTTTGTCGTTTAAACCGTCCAGTAAGAGCGAAACGTCCATCATAGAAACTCATGGATAAATTTACAGTCAGTATATCATAGCGCTATCGCAACGGCATTCATCATGGCGCGCTTTCCACCAGCATCAGCAAATCTTCCAAGGCAGAAATCTGCAAATGCGGCAGCACCGACAGTGCGGTTGCTGCTGGCACAAATTGAGTGATCCATGCGGTTTGGCAACCTGCGTTCAAGGCTCCGACAATGTCTGAACGCGGGTGATCGCCAATATGCAAAATGGCCGATGGAGGCAATTGCAAACGTTGAGCGGCATGATGAAATAGATCGGGCGCGGGTTTCATGCGACCATCAGGGCCGGCCCTTAGACTGAATTCAAACAAATCGGCAATCCCCATTCGCGCCAAATCTGCATTGCCGTTGGTGATCGCAATTAATTTGAAATGGCGAGCAAGCGCTGCTAACACTGCCCGAACAGTTGGGGCCAAACGCACATCGGTGCGTGCTTGTAAAAATGCCAGCATAGCCACTTCAGACACATCTTGCGCCGTACAGCGTGCAACACCTTGGCTCAGTAATCCTTGTTCTAAGGCGGCTAAACGCCATTGACTGACATCATGGCGGATCTCTGGCTGCCTTTGTGCTAACAGGCGACGTTGTTGCGCCCAATAGCTAGGCGTGTTTGCCAACAGATCAGGCAAGGCCTGAGCAATTGCCTGTTGCATGGCCAATTCTGCCTTGGCAATAATTTCAGGGTTCGGATACAGCGTGTCATCTAAATCAAAAGAGAGCGCTTGTAGCGGATGAAGTTGTTTGTAACAGCGCATGAGCGAGGTCCTGCAGAGAATTTAACAAAGATACGACGCAACTCACAGATCCGATCCTCGCTGGCTAAGCCTCGCATCAGCATCAAGAACCGTTGCCGTTAACGCTTTTTTGCCCGAGGATGCGCCGCATCATAAACTTTGGCCAAATGTTGGAAGTCTAAATGGGTGTAAACTTGAGTCGTGCTCAAATTGGCGTGCCCGAGCATTTCTTGTACTGCACGTAAATCACCACTAGATTCAAGGATATGGCTGGCAAACGAGTGCCTCAACATATGCGGATGTACTTGTTGATCTAAGCCTTGGCGCTGTGCCCACAGCCCAACACGTTGGCGCACATGCCGTGCGGAAATCCGCTTTTTTTGCTGGCTCAGAAATAACGCGTCGGCATCTTCGGCGATATAGGCTGGGCGAACAGCCAGCCATTGTTTGAGTGCTGCTGCGGCGACTTTACCAATGGGTAGAATGCGTTGTTTATTGCCTTTGCCGCGCACGCGAATGAGGCGTTCTGTCCAGTCGATATCTTGAATATTTGCCATCACTAGCTCCATTAAACGCAAGCCTGATGAGTAAAATAATTCCATGATGGCTTGGTCGCGTGTGGCGAGATCATCTTCCGGAACATCAATAGCCAATAATCGATCCATCTCATCCACATCGAGGTTTTTCGGCAATAGCTTATTGATTTTTGGGGCTTTTAATAATGTCGCCGGGTTATCGTCAAACCAAGCTTGCTGTAAACCATAGCGATAGAAACTGCGCAGGGCTGCCACGCGCAGCGCCAGAGTGCGAGGCGTTAAACTGGCGCGACAGCTCATGATGTGTTGTTGTAATTGTGGCGTCGTGAGCGTAGCCCAATGCGATGCTTTATCGGCTAATTGGCAGGCGACCGCAGACAATTGCCGTTCATAAGTTTCGATAGTTTTAGCACTATAGGCACGCTCGAAACGCAGGTATTGCAGGAATTGCTGCAATTGATGCGCATAGTTTTCAGGAATTGCTGGCGTCATAGCGTGGCAATACCACAGCCAAGAGTTTGGCAATATGGTCGATGAACAACGTATCCATACTCGGCTGGAAATGGTCATCAAGCTCAGAACCAAACGCTAGGAGTGCGAGCGGTTGTTCGGCAGCACTAATCAACAATAAGGCCACCGAATGAATGGACGGTGGAAAAAGTGAAGCCATTTCCTCTTTGTTTAATCTGCCTAAAAATACCTGCCGCCCTTTCAGGCGTTGTTCCAGCATCAGTTGCAGAGCGCCAAAATTGGCGCCCATGGCTTCATTGCTAAATTCCAATAAGGTACAGGCATGCACATTCGCCATTTTATTGGCAAAAGCGCTTAAGGCGATGCGCAAATCTGTTTTCTGTTTTGCCGCAAACATTGCGAGATGTAATTGATTGAGCGCCAGAAAAATTTGTTCGTTCTGACGGGCAATCGAGAGTAAACGGGTAATATCTTCTTCAAGGCCACGCACGCGTTCGCGCTGCAATTCCATCTGCCGTTCAACCAACGAAACGGCACCGCGTTGTGCATGCGGTAGCCGCAACCTTGCGAGCAATTCGGGATGTTGTTGGAAGAATGCAGGGTGTTCCAATAAGTATTGGTACACCATTTGGTCTTCAAGAATAACTCGATCCGAATCGTAGACATCACTCATAACGTCAATTGTCCATCGAAAACATGCTCAGCAGGGCCTGTCATTTTCACGGGTTGGCCGGGGCCATTCCAACGAATTTGCAGACTGCCACCGGGTAAGTCAACACGCACTTGTTGCTGCAAGCTTTTTTGCAATTGCCCAATGACCGCAGCAGCACAAGCGCCCGTACCACAGGCAAGCGTTTCGCCTGCGCCACGTTCCCAGACCCGAAGTTTGATGTGATTAGGATTGATCACTTGCATGAAACCGATGTTGGCTCGTTCAGGGAAGCGTTCATGGTTTTCAAAAACCGGCCCCCAACTTAACACGGGTGCACTGGCGACATCATCCACGGTGATGACCGCGTGGGGATTGCCCATCGAAACCACACCGCACAAGGTAGTGGCATTTTCACCATGCAGGATGTAATTAACTTCCTGTTTTTGTGCTTTGAACGGCACTTTGGCAGGTTCGAATTGCGGGACACCCATATTCACAGTGACTTGGCCATCGGGCTCGACGTACAACACAATTTTGCCTGATTTGGTGCTGACGGCAATTTTGTTCTTGTTGGTGAGGCCTTTATTGCGGACAAATTTGGCAAAACAGCGGGCGCCGTTGCCACATTGTTCAACTTCCGAGCCATCAGCATTAAAAATGCGATAGTGAAAATCCAAATCTGGATCATAGGGCGGTTCAACCATTAATAGCTGGTCAAAACCCACGCCAAAATTGCGATCAGCCAATTGTCGGATCTGCTCTTTAGTTAAGAACACATTTTGACTGACGGCATCGACCACCATGAAGTCATTGCCTAATCCGTGCATTTTTGAAAACTGTAATAACATGCCGACCTTATCTATGTTGGGCATTTTCAGGGAGCAAATGCTCGCCTTGCCATAAATCTTGCCATTGTTCGCGTTCGCGAACTAAATGCGCTTGCTCGCCATCAACCAGCACTTCAGCAGCGCGCCGACGACTGTTGTAATTCGAACTCATGGTAAAGCCATAAGCGCCCGCAGACCTTACGACTAACAAATCGCCAACTTCGACCGCCAATTCACGATCTTTGCCGAGGAAGTCGCCAGTTTCACACACTGGCCCCACAACATCATAAGTTTGCTCGGCAAGCTCAGGTTTCAACTGGACCGGAATAATATTCATCCAGGCACTATAAAGCGCAGGACGAATTAAATCGTTCATGGCGGCATCAACAATGGCAAAATTCTTTTCTTGCCCTGGCTTGAGGTATTCGACTTTGGTCAGCAATACGCCAGCATTGGCCATAATGGCCCGACCTGGCTCAAATAGTAGTGTGAGTTGCGGGTACGCTTGCAGGCGTTTCACCACTTCCGCGGCATATTCTTTCGGATGTGGCGGCGTTTCATCAAGGTAAGTTACCCCCAAGCCACCGCCGATATCGATATGCGACAATTGAATGCCCAGTGCGGCCAGTTTATCAATCAATGCCAGTAGCTTATCGAGCGCATCCAAAAAGGGTTGAGTCTGGGTTAATTGCGAGCCGATATGACAATCGACGCCCACGACTTTTAAGTGGGATGCAGCTGCGGCTTGCTGATACATGGCCACTGCATCATTAATATCAATGCCGAACTTGTTGGCTTTCAAGCCTGTAGAGATATAGGGATGGGTTTGCGCATCAATATCAGGATTGACCCGAATAGAAATCGGCGCAATTTTATCAAGGCGAGCCGCAACGCTTTGGATCCGAGCCAATTCGGGAATGGACTCGACATTAAAACATTTGATGCCGGTATTGAGCGCAAATTCGATTTCAGCTTCGCTCTTGCCAACCCCAGAGAACACGACTTTCGCAGGATTACCGCCTGCTTGCAGCACTCGGCGCAATTCACCTTCAGACACAATATCAAAGCCACTGCCTAAGCGTGCAAGCAGATTTAATAAGGCAATATTGCTATTGGCTTTGACCGCATAACAGACCAAATGCGGGTGAGTCCCTGCAGCCTGTTCGAAGGCTTGATAATGGCGTTCAATTGTGGCACGTGAATACACGTATGTGGGGGTGCCAAATTGTTCCGCGATAGCACTCAGAGCCACTTGTTCGGCAAACAGCTGTTGCCCTTGATATTGAAAATGATCCACCTGTATTACCCTTGCGTTTCCGTTGATGCTGGAGTCATGGTTTCTGCTGCTGTTGGCGCTGGTTGCTGCTTGGCAGGCTGCTGTTTCGGTAACGTCAGTGGGCCTTTTTGACCACAACCAACGAGGCTTATGCATGTTAGAATCAAAACCAAACTCAATTGATGACGCACAGCTTTCATTTTTTTGATTTCTTTAATGAACGATGGCTCTATAATCGCATCCTTAGCGGCAAAAGCAAACAGGTGAAACGGATGAATGACGTAGAATATGACGAGTTGACCGACGCGGTGTTGCTCGCAGTGGAAGAAGGCATCGAACGCCTAGATCTCGATCTGGATTTTGAAAGCAATGGCGGCTTACTGAGTATCAGCTTCCCAGATCGCAGCAAAATCATCATTAACAAACAACCGCCTTTGCATCAACTGTGGGTCGCGACCAAATTTAATGGTCACCACTTTGCTTGGCAAGATGGCCAATGGATTGATAACCGCTCTGGCGCGGAATTTTGGCAATTTTTGTCGGAAGCTATGTCAAAGCAAGCCGGTGTTACTGTGCAATTGGAGCCGACTGCGTAATGACTGATTTACCATATGTAGATGTTCCTGCAGCTGGCACACCCCAAGCTGCAGTTGTTTGGCTGCATGGTTTAGGCGATTCAGGCCATGGCTTTGCGCCCATAGTGCCGGAATTGCGCTTACCTGCCGGCCATGGCATTCGGTTTTTGTTCCCGCATGCGCCAGAAATGCCCGTCACTATTAACAATGGTTATGTGATGCGGGCATGGTATGACATCAAAACCCTAGACTTTAACTCAGTAGATGGCAGCCGTGCTGATGAAGCGGGTGTGCGAAAATCGGCGGCACAAGTACAGAAGTTGCTCGATAAACTGATTGCTGCGGGTATCCCTGCCGAAAAGATTGTGTTGGCTGGTTTTAGCCAAGGTGGCGTGATAGCGCTGCATTTATTGCCACGCTTGCCTTATAAAATTGGCGGTGTGATGGCGTTATCCACCTACATGGCTGTGCCGCATTTGTTGAAAAGTGAAATGAATGACTTCAACAAAACCACGCCGGTATTGGTGGCGCATGGTTTGTTGGATGATGTCGTGCCAGTTGCCGCTGGCAAGGATGCGTTCAACAGCTTAAAATATGCTGGATACTCAGTAAAATGGTTTGAATATCGGATGGCGCATTCGGTGTGTGCGCAGGAAGTCGATGATTTAAGTCGATTTATTCAAACGCAATTATTGAAAAAACCAGAATAGGCCTCAAGGCTGTTGTTGTAGGATTGTCAGTGGTGTCAGAACCGACCGCAAAACTCAAAGTAACCGTCAAGCTTGTGCAGCCCGCTTTGGCTGAGTTGCCTGAACCCGGCGTGCCGACCAAACCACCGTTGTCGGTTGCTCGGCTGGCTGTTGCCGTGGTGTTGGTGCTGGCGGCTGCATATGGCGGTCGTTGGCTTTATCAGTTCTGGCCCCAAGCGGGCATTGACTATAGTGCTTACGCCGCACCTGCAGATGAGCCTACTGACAGCACTGCTGAGAATTCAAGCCAAACCCACACGCAGCCATCGAGCTTGGCCAATAGTGCTGAGGCGCAACAGCAGTTATCGTCAGCCAAGGCGACGACTGCACCAAGCGGGACGCACCCAGCGGTTTCTGCCAACACGAAGGGATCTGGCGTCGCTCCAGAGTCTCTGTCCTCTGTGCAAACCGAACCCACGCAAACTGAAAGAGCGCAAATGGTCGTGACCGATACTACGGTGGCCAATACCGCGATAGCAAATACCTCGATAGTAAATAACGAGCAACCATCGGCCCTAGACACAGCCGCCACCGCTCAGCTAAATGCGGGAAATGCGACCAATGCGCAACTGCAAACTGGGGGGGCCATCACTGATTTACCGCCCGGATTTCGCCGAATTGTGTTCACTGCGCATATGGAAAGGTTGGAACCCGGCGCTCCAGTTGCCGAGCCTGTGCCTTTTAATCGCGTGAAGCGAGTGTATTTATTCACTGAGGTGGAAGGTTTTGCTGGACAAATTTTGCATCATCGCTGGTATTGGAATAATCAATTTCAGTATGAAGCAAGACTCACAGTCGAGGATTCTCCATGGCGAACCTACAGTGAGAAGTGGTTGCTTGATGACCAACGAGGCACTTGGCGTGTCGAGATTATTGATCAAGCACAAAATGTCCTCTATCAGCACGACTTTACTTATCAATAGCGGTTATAATACCGCCACTTAAATCTGAATTGCCCTTTGGCATTCATCGAGCTTCTTGCGGATTTTTTTATGACTCATTCTACAGTGACGCCAACTCGAGTGCGTATCGCAACACGCAAAAGTGCGCTGGCTTTATGGCAAGCCGAATTTGTGAAGGCTCAGTTAGAGCATTTTCATGCTGGGATCTTGGTTGAGCTGGTTCCGATGTCGACCCAAGGCGATAAAATCCTTGATACACCGTTGGCGAAAATTGGTGGTAAAGGGTTGTTTGTTAAAGAATTAGAAACTGCTTTGCTCGAAGGGCGAGCAGATATTGCTGTCCATAGTATGAAAGATGTGCCAGTAGAATTTCCCGAAGGGCTGATGTTGTCGACAATTTGTCAGCGGGAAGATCCGCGCGATGCTTTTGTCTCAAATCAATTTGTCAGTTTGGCAGATTTGCCTGCGGGTGCCATAGTCGGCACTTCCAGTTTGCGTCGGCAGTGCCAAATCAAAGCGCAAAGGCCCGATCTGCAAATTCGCGACCTGCGTGGCAATGTGAATACGCGTCTTGCCAAATTAGATGCCGGTGAGTTTGATGCAATTATTTTGGCAGCGGCGGGTCTTATCCGGTTAGGTTTTCAAGCGCGGATCCGCGAATTTATTGCTGTTGAGCACAGTTTGCCGGCCAATGGTCAGGGCGCTGTAGGCATTGAATGTCGCAGTGATGACGCCACAGTTTTGGCGTTGTTGGCACCGCTGGAACATGCCGCCACGCGACAAGCCGTGTTAGCCGAGCGTGCGATGAACCGGGCGCTACAAGGTGGTTGCCAAGTGCCAATTGGCGCATTTGCCGTGCTGGAATCTGAACAATTATGGCTGCGTGGCTTGGTCGGCGAATTAGATGGCAGCAAAATTTTGCGCAGTGAAGTGCGCGGCCCTAGTTCAGCGGCTGAAGCTTTAGGACAACAATTAGCGCAGCAGCTACTTGCGCAAGGTGCTGGTGACATTTTAACGCGAGTTTATCAGGACGCTTAACGCATGACAGCAGCAGCGGCAGCATTTTCAGTCTTGATTACTCGACCGGCAGGTCGTGCTGATTCTCTATTGGCTGGGCTTGATCAAGCGGAAATTCCCTATGTGTATCAGCCGCTGATCACTACACAACAAGTGACTATTAAAGCCAAAGATAAACAATTATTGCGCGAAGCTGATGTGGTGATATTTGTCAGTGTTGCTGCTGTGAGTTGTTTAGAAAGCCAATTTGAATTGAATACTTTAGAACAGCCTTTATTTGGTGTGGGCTTAACAACGGCATCCGCGTTAGAACGGGCCAGCCAGCGTCAAGTGATTGCGCCCACTGACCAGCGCAGCGAAGGGTTATTGGCGCTGCCAGAACTTGCCGATGTCGCTGGGAAAAAGGTGGTGATTGTCCGAGGAAATGCAGGGCGCGAGTTGATTAAAACCGGCTTGTTGGCGCGTGGGGCCAAAGTGAGTTACATCCAAAGTTACCGTCGAGTGCCATTGCCTTTGGATGGTCAGCGTTTAGTCGACATGTGGCAACAGCAACAAATTCAATGTATCGTAGTCACCACGAACGAAATTTTAGCGTTATTGTTTCAAGCATTACCCGCCTCTGCTCGAGAGTGGTTGTTGCAGCGGCGATGGATCATCATCAGTTCCAGAATGTTAGAAACAGCGCTCAGTTATGGCATCAGTGCCGATCATATCTATCAAGCGCCGAGTGCGAATGACACGGCGTTGCTTGAAAGCATCCGCGAAATAAGAAGGAAATTCCATGAGTGAATCACATTCAGTGGCTACGCCAGTTGTGCCAACGAGTGAATTAAATTATCGCTCAACCGCAACAGTCGCTCCGCGTAAAGGCGGCATGGCTTTGGGAATTTTAGCGTTGTTATTATCATTGGGCGCTGCGGGTGCTGCCGGTTGGTCGATTTATGTGATGCAGCCGCAACTGGCTGCGCTGCAGCAAGCCCAACAAACATTAGGCAACGAACAACAAAGTCAGATTAGCTTTTTTCAGAGTAAACAAGAAGAATTGCAGCAGGACATGCAGCAGCAGTTGGTGAATGTGGTTGCTGATTGGACTGCCAAACAACAAGAAGCCCAAGAAAAATCTGCGCTTGATTTAAAAAAATTAGAGACTCAGCTCGCACAACAATCCGGCAATGTCAAAGGCTGGCAGTTGTTGGAAATTGATTTTTTCCTTCGACTAGCTGAGCAAAAACTGTTTTTAGAACAAAACATTAGCGGTGTACATCAAACGCTAGACTTGGCTGAACAGCGCCTCAAACAAATGAATGACGCCAGTTTGATGGCGGTTCGCGAAGCGATTAGCCACGATAAACGCATGCTCGATGAATTGAATGCGCCAGATCTCAATCAATTGCATCTGACTTTATCGAACTTGAGACAGCAAAGTTTAACCTTGCCACTGCGACAATCCGCCAAGGCGTTGACCGAGTTGGCTGAAGAAGAAATTTCTGAGGATACTGCCGATTGGCAAGCGAATTTAAGCCGTTCATGGTCCAAGTTTTGGCGGAATTTAGTGCATGTTCGGGCCAGTTTGCCTGAAGATGGTGTCAGTTTAACGGCCGAGCAACAAATCAGCGTGCGCAATACCTTAACGCAGCAATTGTTGCTGGCGGAATTGGCTGCGATGCAGCATAACCAAGCCGTTTATGCTGCTGCGATTCAACAAAGTGCGGATAGTTTGCAACGCTATTTCGCCGCCACAGAGCCGATGGTGCAAGCCATGGCCGATGAACTTGTGACCTTATCGGCGTTGCAGGTCAGCTTGCCGTTGTTGGCTCCGTTGAAGAGTCCGCAAGTGTTCCATGCATATCAGCAAGGCACCTTGGATGTGGAGTCTGGATTATGATCCGAGTCGTGATCCTTTCCATCATCGTGTTAGGCCTTGCCATGTTGCTCGGGCCTATCATCGTCAACAATCCTGGGTATATTATGTTGGTTGTTGGCGGGGTGACGATT
>CAZIPG010000055.1:0-16153 GCA_964540955.1 uncultured Rheinheimera sp. | reverse complement strand
TCCTATGAATTTTTCTGCCAAACCGCTGTCGATTTTGACAAGCAATTGGCCAAACTGGGCGCAACCCGCTTGCAAGAACCGGCATTACTCGATGTCGATTATGACAGCGCAGCACAAGCATGGACTGAAGCGGCACTCGCGAAATTCCAACCGCTATTGCAGCAATCGGCGCCAGGATCGAGCGCGGCATTGGCCAACTCAGCACAGGGTTCAACTGCAGGTGCAGCTAGCTTGTACAGCAAACAACAGCCGTTTGTCGCAGAGCTATCAGTCAATCAAAAAATTACCGGGCGCAGCTCCACCAAAGACGTACGTCATATCGAAATTTCGCTGGCCGATTCTGGCTTAACCTATCAGCCAGGCGATGCATTGGGTGTTTATTTCAATAATGATCCTGCAGTAGTCACTGCCATTCTGAGCGCCACCGGCATTGCACCAACCAGTATCGTCGACGTAGATGGCAATCCACTCAGCATCGAAGAGGCATTGCTTACTCGCTTTGAGTTAACCCAATCCTATCCAAGCTTTGTGGAGCATTATGCCAAGTTCAGCCAAGATCCAACGCTGACGGCGCTCATCAGCGATAAGGCCGCTTTACGCGAGTTTTTGGCAACACGACAAACCATTGATGTCATTTTGCAGCATCCAGCAAGGATCAGCGCGCAGCAATTGGCGGACAGTTTGCGCAAAATCCAGCCTCGCTTGTATTCAATTGCCTCCAGTCAAGCTGAAGTGGGTGATGAAGTGCATCTAACCGTGGGTGTCGTGCGCTATGATGCGCATGGCAGCAGTCATTTAGGGGGCGCTTCGGGCTTCTTAGCGGAGCGCTTGGCGGAAGGAGAAAAAGTCCGTGTGTTTGTGGAACACAATGACAACTTCCGACTGCCAGCCCAAGATATTCCCGTCATTATGATTGGCCCTGGCACTGGGATTGCGCCATTTAGAGCCTTTTTACAAGAGCGTGACAATGCTGGCGCGACGGGCCAAAACTGGCTGTTTTTTGGCAATCCGCACTTCACGCAGGACTTTTTATATCAAGTTGAATTACAAGATTATTTAAAGCGTGGCGTACTGACCAAACTGGACGTCGCCTTTAGTCGCGATCAAGCCAGTAAAATCTACGTGCAAGATAAACTGCTGGCAAAAGCAGCAGAAGTCTGGGCTTGGTTACAACAAGGCGCGCATCTGTATATTTGTGGTGATGGCAATAAAATGGCGCGAGATGTTCATCAAGCCTTATTGCAAATTGCTGTCGACCAAGGTGGCTTAAGCCCAGAAGATGCTGCAGACTATTTCGAAAGCCTGCGCGAAAGCAAACGTTATCAGAAGGATGTTTATTAATGACGAAGCCAACACAATACCCAATTAACCCAGACCTGCAGGTACAGGGCGTATTGTCTGATAACGAGCGGTTAAAAGCGCAAAGCCAGCATCTTCGCGGTACCATCACGACCGATTTAAAAAATGAAATCACCGGTGGCTTTACTGGCGACAATTTCTTGCTGGTGCGTTTTCATGGCATGTATCAACAAGATGACCGTGATTTACGGGCTGAACGCGCGGAGCAAAAGCTGGAGCCTTTGCATAATGTGATGCTGCGAGCGCGGATGCCTGGCGGGATCATCAAGCCTGAGCAATGGCTGGCGATAGATAAATTCGCGACTGAGAAAACTTTATACGGCAGTATTCGTTTAACCACGCGGCAAACTTTTCAGTTCCATGGCGTGTTTAAACCCAATATCAAACCAATGCATCAAATGCTCAACAGCATCGGCATCGATTCAATTGCAACAGCGGGTGATGTGAACCGAAATGTCTTATGTACATCGAACCCGGTGGAATCGGTACTGCATCAACAAGCCTATGAATGGGCAGCAAAAATTTCTGAACATTTATTACCAAAGACGCGGGCTTATGCCGAAATTTGGTTGGATGAAGAAAAGGTTGAAACGACAGAAACCGAGCCGGTACTGGGCGATACTTACCTGCCGCGCAAATTTAAAACCACTGTGGTCATTCCGCCACACAACGATGTCGATGTGCACGCCAACGACTTAAACTTTGTCGCGATTGCCGAAAACGGCCAGTTAGTTGGTTTTAACGTGTTGGTCGGTGGTGGTTTAGCGATGACGCATGGCGACAAAGCCACGTATCCTCGTCGTGCCGAGGACTTAGGCTTTATTGGTCTTGAGCACGTGTTAAATGTGGCGGAGCATGTGGTGACTGTGCAACGGGACTATGGCGATCGCGTCAATCGTAAAAACGCCAAAACCAAATACACCATCGACCGTATTGGTGTTGACACCTTTAAGCAAGAAGTGGAAAAACGCGTTGGCGTCGCATTCCAACCAAGCCGTCCTTATGAATTCACCCATCGTGGCGATCGTTTCGGTTGGGTAGAAGGCATTGATGGCAAACATCATTTAACGTTGTTTATTGAAAATGGTCGCTTGCTGGATTATCCGGGCAAACCCTTGAAAACTGGCGAATCGGAAATTGCTAAAATCCATAAAGGCGATTTTCGCATCACGGCCAATCAAAACCTGATTATTGCTGGCGTTGCTGCCGAAGATAAAGCGCAGATTGAAGCCATTGCCCGCGCCCATGGGTTGATTGAAGACACAGTGACCGAGCAGCGGAAAAACTCGATGGCTTGTGTCTCGATGCCAACTTGTCCGCTCGCGATGGCCGAAGCTGAGCGCTATTTACCCACCTTAGTAACGCATGTGGAAGGCATTTTGGCCAAACATGGCATTGCCGAAGATCACATCATACTGCGTGTGGTCGGCTGCCCGAATGGCTGTGGTCGTGCGATGTTAGCCGAAGCCGGCTTAGTGGGCCGTGGCCCCGGCAAGTATAACCTGTATTTAGGCGGCAACACTGCGGGCACGCGGATCCCGAAGTTGTATCTAGACAACGTGGCCGAAGCAGAAATCTTAGCTGCACTGGATGCGTTAATTGGTCGTTGGTCGCAGGAGCGGAATTCAGGCGAATGTTTCGGTGATTTCGTGATCCGTGTTGGTGTAGTCGCGGAAGTGAAAGTCAGTAAAACCGACTTCCACGCCTAACATTCAATAGCGAAGTCACTCGCATCACCAATTGCCTCGTCAGTTGGTTTTGCTTGTACTTCGTCGATTGGCAAGGAATAACATGAGTCAATATCTGCAGTTACTATCGCAAGACCCAGCAACCCAACAAGCATGGCTTGCTGAATTAAATCGGCAACTGAGTGCCATGACGGTGCAGGAACGTGTTGAGTTTACCCTCAATCATTTGCCTGGCACTCATATGCTGAGTTCAAGTTTTGGCATCCAGGCGGCAGTGATGCTGCATTTATGCACACAGATTGCGCCCAATTTGCCGGTTGTGCTCACCGATACCGGCTATTTATTTCCAGAAACTTATCGTTTTATTGATGAGTTACAGCAGAAATTACAGCTGAATTTAAAGGTTTATCGCAGCGACTTAAGCCCGGCTTGGCAAGAAGCTCGTTACGGCCAACTTTGGACCACACCGGAGGGTTTAAAGCAATATAACCACCTGAATAAAGTGGAACCCATGGCTCGGGCGCAACAAGAACTTGGAGTGCAAACCTGGTTTAGTGGGTTACGCCGCAGTCAAAGCTCAACGCGTGCTGACACACCAATTCTGAGCATCCAACGGGGCATCGTGAAGTGCTGCCCAATTGTGGAATGGAGTAACAAGGACATCCACTATTATTTGCAAGAACATCAACTGCCATATCATCCATTGTGGGAGCAAGGTTATGTCTCTGTGGGAGACACCCATTCGACACGGCCGTTGGAGCTTGGCATGAGCGAGGAAGATACTCGTTTTAATGGCATGGGCCGTGAATGTGGTTTACACACCAGCGGTGATGGCATTTAGCGGGCTTATCTCAGCAGGCTGCTAGTAGGTAATGACCACTGGCATTCGGAAATCACCATCAAATATGTTGCAGGCAGCAATTTCAGTCCCTAGCGAGATTGTTGTTGCTGCAATAACTGCTGGATCAAATTGATTTTACTGGCATATCTTAAACGACTACTTTCATCGTAGGCGTACTGCTCTCCTTGTTTCAGTACAGCCTCGGCCTGTTGCTGTTGGCCTAGTTGCACATACAATTTGGCCAGTTCAACGTTCACATGGTGCAGATAAGGCGCGACATCGACTAGTTTTTGATAAAACTTCACGGCCTGCGATAATTCACCTCGCTGGCGAAATTGCTCTGCCAAGTAATACCAGGCATAAGGATTATCATCCTCAGCAACATCGATCATTTTCCGCAAGCGCTGCACTAAAGCCTCATCCTGCATTTGCTCAGCCAATTTTAAATAATTGCCAACAATTAATACCGAGTTTTTCGGCTGTTTTAAGCCATATTCAAACCACTGCTGAGAACTTGATAAATCGCCTTGTTGCCGGTAGATCACGGCAATTAAATTGATACTGGGGCTGTAGTGAGGATCATACTGAAGCGCTTTTTGGCTGAGCCAAAAGGCCTTCTCAGGTTTTTTTGCCAATAAAGCATCGGCCGCAAGATTATTGTAAACCACTGCCCAAAATCTTTCTGCGGCGAACAATTCGCCGACTCTATCCAGTGGATCTTTCAAATAATCAATCACTAAGGCATCTCGGTCGCTGAGTTTATCTTGCGGATGTTGCTTTGGAGCTAACAGATAACTCTGCACATGATTGGCACTGAGCGCTAAATCCTCGCGAAATCCAATCATCGGTTCACTGTAGCTGGTGCGATAAGCCACTTCGACCTTTACTTCTTGCGCCAGTGCCGCAACCACTAAGGCTAAACTTACGCAATTGCCCGTTTTGTTCGCTAAAGCCTCACGGGCTGGAAGATTCGCACCAGCAAAATTGAAATGGCTCAGATCGTTTTCCAAATAACTAAAGATGCGTTGGGCTGGACTTAACGTTGCACGCTCTGGGCTTTGGAAAAAAGCAGCGAAATCAGCTTTTTGCTGCGGATCCAAAGCCAAGAGTTGTTCAGGCTCAGGCAAGGCTGGGGATACCCCAAAAGCCACTGTAGAGGTATTGGGTTGTTGGATCACTGCGGTACTGGTACAGCCCACCAACAACCCCAGCATCAAAGTGACCATGATTACTTTAAACATGCCCGAAACTCCCTTCACGATTGATCTTCCTTGCCATGTGGTTCTGGCTACTTGGTTTTTCTTCGAGCGGTTTTTCTTCGAGGACAGCCATCTTTTGCTCGAGGACAGCCACAGTTTTTACTTCGTTGACGACCATGGTTTATGCGTTACTTCGAGGACAGCCACCTACTTTGAGGACAGCCACCTACTTTTGCGTTACTTCGAGGACAGCCACCTACTTTGAGGACAGCCACCCTTTTTACTTCGTTGACGACCATGGTTTAAGTGCTTCTTATACTTCGAGGACAGCCACCCGGTTTACTTCGTGGACGACCATGGTTTAAGTGCTTCATCGAAAATTAACATGGAAGTACCTTTTGTGCGAGTCAAATTAAGAATCGCCTTTGTGGACATTCATCCAGCAAAAAGTGGCGGTCCTGTTTTGTAGCAAAAAGTGGCTGTCCTGTTTTGTACTGCTCAATGTTAGTCCTGTTTAATGAATGGCTGTCCTGCTTTCAGTAGTCCAGCTTAATAAAAAAGTGGCTGTCCAACTTAATGGGGTGACAGCAATTGGCAAGCGGGCACAGATTTGAGTAGACTCAACAAAGCCCACTTCGGTGCTGTAGTGATGGACTTGCATGGACCAACTCGAACTTTTTGATTTACCCAATCCTTGCATTGGCGTCTGCCAAAGCAACAATCGCGGCTATTGCGTGGGCTGTTTACGCTCACGTGATGAGCGCTTTAATTGGCATCAAAAACCGGTTACTGAACGCGCCAAAATTTTGAAATTGTTAGAGCAACGCCGCGCCAGACGTGATGCGGCTAGGTTGGCAGGTAAACCAGACGTGGGACTTGAAGCCGATCCCACGCCCGATTTATTCGATTTTTAACACAGATCCGCATTAAAAATTTTTACCAATCAATCATTTAGTTTTGCCAAGTCCGCAGTTGCCATGCTGGCAGTTGCTCACCAACATCCTGCTCAACCCAGCCTGGTTTTAATTGGCGATTTTGCAGAATTTCACTTGGAATTTCCTGTGCTTCTGCACTCAAGTTCAACAACATGACTGTTTGGCTGCCATTTAGTTCGCGTACGATTTGCAACAGCTTGCCATCTTCTAATGCCGTTGCTTGATAACTACCTTCGACGCTGTATTCAGGCCGTGTTTTCTTTTGACCAATTAAATATTTGTACAGAGACCACAATGATTTGGCATCAGATTGTTGCTCAGCAACTGTCAATTTTTTATTGAGCTGGCTTTGTACGAACGGCTGCCACCAAGTAGCGCTTTGTTGTGGCGGGAATAAGGCATCCGATTCCACCCAAGCTTTATCAGCTGAGGTGAAACCGGCTTGTGGGGCGTTTTGCCATAACATCGGCGCACGGCGCTGAATGTGCTCAGCATCCGACTGTTGCGTCATGCCGATTTCTTCGCCGTAATAAATATACGTGCTACCGGGTGAGCTCAATAACATCGCTGCCGCCAGTTTGGCTTTGGCCTGATCCCCCTGCAACTGCCAGCCAAGTCTTGGTTGGTCATGGTTTGTTAAAAATGGGCTGAAATATCCCATCGGCACACCAGCAGCTTTGCGCGCTTCATAGTTGGCCTGCAACAATTCGCCTTGCTCAGCTTTTTTGGCGTCCATAGTGCCAAATTCAGCTTTGACACCGCCTTGGCTTTGTAATAATTCCAGCACCTTATAACCAAACTCAAAATCAAACCCAGCATCTAAGGCTTCGCCGCCACCATAATATTTAGCGGCGACAGGTAAATCTGCCCAAGCTTCGCCAACGAGCATCACATCAGGTTGAATAGAGCGGACATAACGGCTGAAATCCTGCCAATAGGCAATAGTTTCTGCAGTATCGGCTTGTTGGCCTGGGCCATTTTCCACGGCATAACGCACCGCATCTAAACGAAAGCCAGCGACCCCCAAATCTAACCAGAACTTGGCCATCTTTTTCATTTCGGCGACAACATCTGGGTGCGTTAAATTGAGATCAGGCTGAGAAGCGCCAAAGGCTGCATAATAATATTCTTGCCGTTGCTCGTTATAGTGCCAAACCACCTTTGGATCGACCTTGGAGCTATCCCATGCGGGCCCCCAGCCTTCAGTGGGTAAATCTTTGCGCCAAATAAAATAGTCTTTATAGGGCTCCACACCTGCAGCCGATTGTTGAAACCAAATATGCCGGTCGGAAATGTGGTTGATCACTAAATCTAAAATAATTCGAATGTTTTTGCTTTTAGCCTCATTGACGAGTGCTTTGAAGTCATCGATGGTGCCGTAATCCCGTTCAACGCCATAAAATTCTGTGAAATCATAACCATGGTAAGACGGGGCTTCAAAAATCGGCGTTAACCACAACGCATCCGCCCCCAAATCGGCTAAGTAGGGTAGTTTTGCCTTAATGCCGTTAAAGTCGCCCGCACCATCACCATCTGAATCGGCAAAACTCCGTGGCCAAATCTGGTAAACCACCGCTTCTTGCCACCACGGTTTTGTTGCAGGCTGAACTACAGCAGCGCTGCTTGCTGCAGGAGCTGAGGCCGATGACGAGGTCGGTGCTGGCTCACAGCCGAGCAAACTGGCGAACGCAAGCGCAATAGCGCCTAAACGAAGCGAAGGGGTCGAACGCAATGAACGCATAGGAATATCCTTGAGCTAAACAATGGTGTCATTACCTTATACCGGAATTGGCACTGGTTTGGTGCAAAATCGATTGCATACGATTGCAACACTAGCTTAGCGCAAGCGGTTGACTGAAAACAGCGCCACGACAACGCAAAGTTATCGTGGCGCTTGCGTTTAAGCCTGTTTTTGATAGTGGTAGGCGTAATACACCACGGGGATCACCACTAAGGTGAGTAAGGTTGACACTAGAATCCCGAAAATGAGTGCTACTGCTAAACCGCCAAATATCGGATCGTCCAAAATAAAGAACGCCCCGAGCATGGCGGCAAGGCCGGTTAAAATAATCGGACGCGCACGAACGGCAGAAGCATGGATCACCGCCCTTTCTAAGGCGAACCCATGCGCCACTTGTTGTTGGATTGAATCCACCAGCAAAATGGAGTTGCGAACAATGATGCCTGCCAGCGCAATCATGCCAATCATCGACGTGGCGGTAAACTGGGTATCCAATAACCAATGGCCTGGCATGATGCCGATGATGGTCAGCGGTATTGGCGCCATAATAATCAACGGCACGCCATACGATTTGAACTGTGCCACCACCAGCAAATAAATCATGATGAGACCAACGCCATAAGCAATCCCCATGTCACGGAAAGTTTCATAAGTGATTTGCCACTCGCCATCCCACTTCAAGCTTAAAGTATCGCTATGACTCGGTGCGCTGAACATAAATTGTTCAAACTGGTCTGCCAATACCGCTTTGATACTTAACATGCCGTATAACGGACTATCCAAACCTCCCGCTAAATCGGCAGTCACGAAGACCACAGGGCGCAAATCTTTACGGTATATCGTATTTTCTCGCATAGTTTCGATTTTTCGCGTCACTTCAGCCAAAGCAATTTGTTCACCGAAACGATTGGTGATCGGCAACATCGCGAGCTTTGCCCAGTCGACCGCATCACTTTCAGCCAATTTGAGCATCAGCGGCACAGGTGTGCGGCTGGTTTCCTCTTGTAAGAAACCGGCATGATCACCATTGAGGGCTAACTGGATATTCTGAGTAATATCAGTAACGGACACCCCTAATAATGCCGCTTTTTGCTGATCTGCAATCAGTTGCCAGCGAGGTTGTGCGGCCTCCACTGTGGTATCCACATCAACGATATCCGCGACACTGGCAAAAGTGTTGCTAAGCTGCGTGGCTGCTGCCAGTTGTGTTGGGTAATCGGGGCCATACACCTCAGCCACCAACGGCGCCATCACGGGCGGACCAGGTGGCACCTCAACCAATTTCACACTGGCACCGGTCCGTTTGGCAATCGCCGCCAACGCTGGACGCACACGCAGCGCAATCGCATGAGATTGTTCATCACGTTGATGACGATCGACCAAATTCACTTGCACATCGCCCATCCAAGGATATTGCCGCAAGTAATATTGTCGCACTAAGCCATTGAAATTAATCGGTGCTGCGCTGCCTGCATAGGTTTGCGCGTGCGTCACTTCAGGCTCTTGCAACAGCACACTCGCCACTTCATTCAACACCGCTTGGGTTTGTTCTAAAGTGCTGCCTTCAGGTAAATCGACCACCACTTGGAATTCAGATTTGTTGTCAAAGGGCAGCATTTTCAGGACTACATGCTCAGTAGTAACTAATAACACGGATAAGCCAATTGCGCCGAGTAAGCCAAACAGCAACTTGACGCGATTACGGCGACCTTGTTGTTTTGCCAAAAATGGCTGCATCAAGCGGGCAAACCAACGCTTCAGTTTCTCATCGCCATGACTATGTGCACCTGCGCTGGGTGCTCTATGACCAAACATTCGCAAAAACAACCAAGGGGTAAGCATGAAAGCAACCAATAATGAAATCAGCATACCCATCGAAGCATTCAGTGGAATTGGACTCATATAAGGCCCCATCAAGCCACTGACAAAGGCCATTGGTAACAAAGCGGCAATGACGGTAAAGGTTGCCAAAATTGTAGGACCGCCCACTTCTTCGACCGCTAGCGGCACCGCATCGCGCAGTGGTTTTTGGTCTAATAACCAATGCCGGTGAAGGTTTTCCACCACAACAATCGCATCATCAACCAAAATTCCAATCGAAAAAATCAGCGCAAACAAAGACACGCGGTTTAAGGTAAAGCCGTACGCCCAGGACGCAAATAAAGTCAGCGCCAAGGTGATAATGACGGCCATGCCCACGACAAAAGCTTCGCGCCAACCGAGGGCAAAGCCCACCAGTAACACAACGGATAACGTAGCAAACATCAGTTTATGGATCAGGGTATCCGCTTTGTCTTTGGCGGTTTCACCATAGTTGCGACTCACTGCTACTTTGATGTTATCGGCCAAATAACTGTGCTGGAGATCGGCCAATTTCGCATTCAGTGCGGCACTTACATCAACCGCATTTTTACCCGGTTGTTTCGCTACGACCACAGTGACCGCAGAACTTTGCACCAAATGACCTTGCGCATTTTGCACAAAATGGTTCACATAATGATTCGGCTCTGCATTGCCATACTCAATCGTTGCGACATCTTTTAAGTAAACCGGTTTTAGTTGCCCTTGTGTCCGCGAATTTTGTTGGACAGCCACATTTTGTGGATCTTGTTGGACAGCCACAATTAAATTGCCCACTTGTTCGGCCGAACTTAGAAAAGACCCCGCATGCAACTGGATTTGCTGCTCCGGAGCAAGCAGTGCCATTGATTGGCTTTGGCTATTACTTTGTAACAATGCAGCACGAACTTGGCTGAGACTCAAACCATAAGCTTGTAACTGAGCAGGGTTCAGTCGGATCAATACCTGCTTACTGGCGCCACCAATGCTGTAGACATCCCGCGAACCCGGGACTTGCTGTAACTGCTCTTCTAATCCTTTGGCGGCCGCTTGCAATTGCGCAGGCGTGACGGCTGGATCTTCACTCCACAAAGTCACGGCAAACACCGGCACATCATCAATCCCTTTGGGCTTAATCAACACCGGACCAATGCCACTATTCACCGGCTGCCAGTCTGCTTTGGCATAAAATGCATTGTATAAACGCACTAAAGCATCCGTGCGTACCTCACCTACTTTAAACTGGACGGTTAAAATTGCGCGACCTGGCTCGGACATTGAATACACATGCTCAACGCCTGAAATCTCCGCAATAATTTTTTCTGCTGGAATGGCGACTTGTTGTTCAACCATCGCGGCAGATGCACCGGCATAAGGAATGAACACGTTGGCAAAAGTGACTTCAATCTGCGGTTCTTCTTCTCGTGGCGTGACGAATACCGCAAACAAACCTAATAAAAAACCAACCAAAGCCAACAATGGCGTGATTTGATTTTCTTTAAAGTACGCTGCTAAGCGACCCGAAATACCTAATTTCATTGTGCCGCCCCCATTTAAGAACCATTAGATTTCGCTTGGCGTTCACTCTTCAGCACTGCTTTCGCATCCGCAGCAATTTCAACGCCGGCACTGAGACCACTGAGCACACGATATTGTCCATCTGCAATTGGTTGTACGCGCACAGGCTGCAATACCACTGAATTGCCTTGCTTCAAGTACACCATGCTGAGTTCGCCCCGCCAAATCACAGCGGCTTTACTGATCCAAATTTCAGGGGCTACACCCGTTTGTAGCTGAAGCTTCTGCCAACTGCCCGGCAATAACCCCGTTGCGCTGTAATCGGCTTTTGGTAAATTCAAACGTAACTGAAAACTATGGCTTAGGCTATTCGCCTGTGGGGCGAGGATTGGTTTAGGTTCGGCCAGTGCGATACGTTCACCGGTATGGAGGACTATTTGGGCTGCATTCATTTGCCGCACGGCTTGCAACTGCGTTTGTGGTACTTGGGCAACTAAGCGAAGATGCTCAAGACTCAGCCCTTTTAATAAAGGCTTCCCTGGCACAGCTAACTCCCCAATTTCAACATAACGTTCCTGCAAAATGCCGGTGTAAGGTGCACGGACGACGGTTTGTTCTAATTGCTCTTGGGCTTCGGCAACGGCTGCAATCGCTTGTTCTTGCCGCGCTTGCGCCGCTTTGAAGTTGGCTTCAGCCACATCTAATGCTGCTTTTGCCACTAAGCCTTTACTGTGGATGTCCCGTACCCGAACTAATTCTTTTTGCTGCTCATCGAAGCGACTCTTCGCCTCGGTCATTGCAGCTTGTGCTCTTTGCAGCCGCGCTTTTTGTTCCGTATCAGTGAAGCGAACTATCACAGCACCTTGCGGTACCAAGTCATTCACATCGAAAGGCAGCTCAACAATTCGTCCTGACGTTTGCGCTGAAACCGTGGCTTGTGAGACAGCCTCCACCAAACTGCTGAGTTCTAACCATTGCGGTTGAGGTTTTGCTTCGACTGCAACCCAAGGATTGGCAACAGCAATTGGAGCGAAAGCACTCACCAATCCTAAATATAGGCTTGTAACCAGCGTGAACTGACGCATAACAGACTCCTAGCACATTAAATTAGAATTTGTTGATATAAGTATATATTAGTAAGTTCTAATAAGGAAGCGAAACAGCTAAGCGCCCCAATTTGCACGAACCCTGAACGAAATTCGACAAGAACAGCGCGAGTGTAGCGTCACAATAGCGCCGTTATGGTTCAAAAAATTTGAGATTATCGGCAGTAATCACAGTGTTGAAGCTAGCAAAAGCTATTGATTATGCAAAGAATTCAAGAAAAAATTGCATTGCAAAATTGCAGCGATTTTTAAAATGCTGCAATTTCTTCAGGGGTGAGTAACCGATATTCGCCTTCGGCTAAGTTGGCGTCTAACAGCAAAGGGCCAATTTGTTCACGGTGTAACTGTTCAACTTTGTTGCCAATCGCTGCAAACATTCGCTTCACTTGGTGATAACGACCTTCATGGATCGTCAGCAAACACTCGTGCGGTGTCACAATGACCAATTCTGCGGGTTTAGTCGGCAATTTTTCACCCCGCAACATTATGCCTTCAGCAAATTGCGCGATGGCACTTTCAGGCACAGGATCTGCCAACCAAGCACGATAGGTTTTAGCACATTCATGCTTGGGTGAACTGATGCGATGCGACCATTGTCCATCATCAGTGATCAGCAGAATGCCGGTGGTGTCCAAGTCGAGGCGCCCAACGGTATGCAGACGTTCGAGCAGGGGTTCATCCATTAAATGAAAGATTGTATTGTGATCCGGATCGTCAGTGGAACAAACATAACCTGCGGGCTTATTCATCACAAAATAGCGTAAGCCAATTAATTGCAGTTCTTCGTCTTCAAGGGTAACTATATCCACTGTATCGACTTGAGTCGCCGGTTGTTTGCACAATTGTTGATTGACCGTCACCAACCCTTGGCGGATTAATTTGCCAGCCTGACTTCGCGTTAAGCCAGTACAATCACAGATAAATTTATCTAAACGCATCACAAGTCCTTCCGAAAATCAGCGCTTAGTGTACGAGCAGACAACATAGACAGCAAGTTACTGCGATTTTAAGCCGTATAATTCCAGACGCGCCTTCCAGCCGGGTTGTTTATTGAGCTTATTAAATGCCTGCTCAAGTACGGGCAACAGCTCGGTGTAATGTTGGGTGATCAGGATTTGCCTTTTATAACTGGGGTAAGGTTGACCAACCACTTTCATTTTCCCCAAAAACTGCTGTTGCCGACCGTAATATAAGAAACTCGAACGGGTGATGACTATCAAGTCGACCGATTTATCCAATAATCGCCCTAAATTTTCCTTATCACTACTCGAGTCAATTCTTTTAACTTGATTATCAGTAATTAACTCATCAACCCCTGGATATTTATACCCCTGTATACCGCCAACCACTTTATCTTTTAAATCAGTGAGTTGCTCTATTTTTAGCTCGACATCATAGGGACTCACAAAAATTTCACGGTCGACAAAAAGTGCAGGGCTCCAATGATAGGGTTTCTCCTTGGCTTGAAACCACGCGGGATTCGCCCACAGCACCATGGTTGGCAGATCTGCTGCTAACCTCGCATTTAATTCTGGACGACTGATAATTTGCAGGTCCAATTGATACTTATCATCCAACAGTTTTGTGAGTTCTCTGACAATATCGTAGTTAAGACCCGTTTCAGTATCGGCATTGATGATAAATGGCGGCGCTTGATGATAGGCATAGATAGTAAGACGTGTGGTCGCAAACGCACTGGTTGTGACCAAACAAAACCAACAAGTTAAAACGAACCGAAGAAACACCATGTTTTAATCCTTGTGCCATCTCACTGTTTTAATGTAGTTGTCATCTTTGAAAAAAGAAAGGACAGCCACCAGAAGCAAAAGAGGACGAAGAGCAAAAGAGGACAGCCACCCAAATGGAACAAAAGAACGTAAAGAGAGCAGTCGGTTCAATAAAGTCACTGCTCATGAGAATATTTCACTCAATGTAATCGCCGAAACCAATATTAAATGGCACAAATTTAAGCTTCCTTTTACAGACTTTTAACTCCGATGGTCCGACATTCAACTTTTTTGGTTGCTTTTCACCGCGAAATTCCACTACATTGCTGCTGCTTAAAACAATTAAAACTATCATAATTCGGCGAGAACATATGACTCACACCACATCAGAGCGCGGCAACTGGGGCTCTCGTATCGGCTTTATTTTAGCCGCAGCGGGTTCAGCAGTTGGCCTAGGCGCCATTTGGAAATTCCCTTACGTTGCTGGCGCTAACGGCGGCGGTGTTTTTTTATTAGTGTATTTGGCTTGTGTCTTTTCGGTGGGTGTCGTAATGATGCTAGCGGAAATGTTAATTGGCCGCAGTGCTAAGAAATCTGCAACTTCAGCCTATCGCGCATTAGGTAAGGGCCAATGGCATATTGCGGGCTGGATTTCTGTTCTCTGCGTCTATTTGATTTTAGGTTTTTACTGTGTGGTGGGTGGCTGGACCATCGCTTATATAGTGGAAGCGATGAAGGGAGATATCCTGACCACAGATGCCAAAGTGCTTAGTGATACATTCACTCATTTTATTGCGGATCCAAAGGCCTCTCTAATTTACACCTTTGGATTTATGGCTATTACTGCGGCAATTGTTATTGCTGGGGTTCAATCTGGAATTGAACGGATCTGCAAAATATTAATGCCTGCCTTGTTTATTCTGATGTTGTTTATGGTTTATCGCAGTTTGACTCTTCCTGGTGCGGTGGAAGGTGTGATGTATTTTATTACGCCTGATTGGAGCAAACTCTCGTTAAAAATGGTACTGGATGCTCTAGGTTTAGCAGTGTTTTCGTTGTCGGTCGGCGCAGGATTAATGATTGCTTATGGTTCGTATTTAGGCTCAGAAACCAAAGTGGTCAGTGCAGGTTTATGGATTGCATTTTTAGCGACAATGGCGAGTGTTTTAGCAGGCCTTATGATACTGCCTGCAGTTTTTGCCTTCCATGTAGATCCTGCAGCAGGCCCAGGCTTAACCTTTATCACCATGCCTGCACTCTTTGCGCAAATGGCAGGCGGACAGCTTCTGGCATTGATTTTCTTCTCATTACTGCTATTTGCAGCGGTTACCTCATCGATTTCAATCTTAGAACCTGCGGTGGCATTTTTAATTGATGAGTATCGGTTTGAGCGTAGGACAGCCACTTTAATCGTCAGCATCAGCAACTATATTTTACTCTGTATTCCCGCGGCATTATCGTTTGGGAGCATGAGTGAAGATCTGAAAGTCTTCGGCAAAACTCCATTTGATTTAATGGATTTTGTTGCATCAAACTTATTGATGCCTTTAGGCGGCATGTTTGCAGCAGTGTTTGTTGGTTGGCGCATTTGGCCAGCAATTAAAACCGTATTGGCCGACGAAGTGCATGCGCATTTTGTACATGCTTTCCGTTTATTTGCAGCGGTCGTATCCCCTGTTTTGATTGGGATCGTTGCGTACATGCTGATCACAGCGTAATTATTAGTTCCTGCTTGCTAAGCTTTCGAGTTTTTGAAATCGAGCGAGAGCAGCAGTCTGATGTTCATCCTACAGCCAGTTTGGTCACCAGACTGGCTTTTTTATGGAAAATAATCTTAATCATTAATTTTCTTGAAAAAGGACAGCCACCTATTTTTTAAACTTAAATACACACCTTGATATTTAACATTTTTGCAACCACAGTTAAAGCCCATGGAAAATTTGTCAGGATGACATCATGCCAAAACCTCGTTGCAAGCAAATCGCCTTGAGCGAAACTCCTTACTATCACTTAACTTACCGCTGCGTGCGTCGTTCATTCTTGTGTGGCGAAATCGATGGTTATAACTTTGAGCATCGACGTGAATGGATTGTAGAACGACTGCGATTACTCACTGAAATGTTCGCAATTGATGTGGCTTCCTATGCCATCATGATGAATCACTATCATGTGTTGGTAAGAGTTAATCTCGATAAATCAG
>CAZIPG010000054.1:14660-16330 GCA_964540955.1 uncultured Rheinheimera sp. | reverse complement strand
TGGTTTGCTGGTGAAGCCATGCGCGTGCAGGGCGATGTGCTGGCAACCACAGTGCCTGGGCAGCGTTTACTCAACTTAAAGCAACCAGTTGGTGTAGTGGGGGCTATCACCCCTTGGAATTTTCCGGCGGCTATGGTCACTCGCAAATTGGCGCCAGCTTTTGCGGCCGGTTGTACGGTCGTGCTGAAGCCCTCGGAGTTAACGCCGCTGACAGCGCTTGCCTTGGCCTTTCTGGCCGAGCAAGCTGGCTGTGGCAAAGGCGTATTGAATGTGGTTTGTCATCAGGATGCAGCACGCGTCGGTCAAACGCTTTGCTCTCATGATGCGGTCGCTAAAATTACCTTTACCGGTTCTACGGTTGTTGGCAAAAAGCTGATGCAACAAGCGAGCTCTGGTTTAAAAAGATTATCTTTAGAGCTGGGTGGCAATGCGCCTGCCATCGTGTTTGCCGATGCGGATTTGGACCAAGCAGTAGCAGCCATCATGGCCGCTAAGTTTCGTAATGCCGGCCAAACCTGTATTTGTGTGAATCGTATTTTGGTTGAAGCCTCGATTGCGGAGGCATTTAATGAACGGCTCGAAGATGCGATGAAAACCTTACAAGTGGGCCCAGGGTTTGAGCCGAACCATCAAATAGGACCGCTGATTTCGCCACAAGCTGTCAGTAAAGTCGATGCGCTTGTACAAAGTGCAATTGCAGAAGGCGCTGTTGTGCGCTTTCGGGGCCAAGTGCCGGCCAAGCGATGTGCTGAAATCTCTCCTGCTGGGCTGTCTCCAGCTGAGTTATCTGCTGCAGAGTTGGCATCTGCGGGCGTGTCAGCGAATTTTTATCCGCCTACGTTATTAACCCATATCAAGCAATCGATGGCCATCAGTCAGCAAGAGATTTTTGGCCCGGTCGCTGCAGTGCAAACTTTTGTGACTGATGCCGAAGCACTGGCGTTAGCAAATGAAGTGAAGACTGGGCTGGCTGGTTATTTATTTACCCGCGATCAGGCGCGTATTTGGCATTTTTCTGAGCAGCTGCAAGTCGGCATGCTTGGGATTAATGCCAGCGCAATTTCGCAAGCACACATTCCTTTTGGTGGCGTGAAAGAGTCTGGTTTTGGTCGGGAAGGCTCAAGTTATGGGATTGCTGAGTATTTGCAAATCAAACATCTTTGTTGGGGATGAAGTGATGTAAACCAGCATCTCTTCGCAAATAACCCAATGTGATGCAAAAATCCCGCGAGTTGGTCCATTAAAATGGAGGTTAAGCTTATGGTTTTGCTGATTTCATGCTAGGGTAAGTTTATGCAATGGGTGCAAAATTTTAGCTAGTTCGTGTTCTTGCCCTATCAAGACAGGAGTTGCTCGGTGCGGCACTATCTTTGGATCATCAGTTTTTTACTTATCTTTTCTCTGCCGTCGGTTGCTGCACCATCGCCGCTTCGTGATTATTTTCGCGAAAGTATGACCACTCGCGAAGGTTTACCCCATAACACCATCAATGACATAGCCCAAAGTGGTGATGGCTATTTATGGCTTGCCACTTGGGAGGGAGCTGCGCGTTTTGATGGACGCAGTTTTCGTGTATTTGCTCGAGGTGAGTTAACCGGATTATCTGATTCGGGGGTGCGTGCATTCTGGCAAGAGCCCACTGGAGAATTGTTGCTTGGTGGTGCTCGGGG
>CAZIPG010000054.1:0-14650 GCA_964540955.1 uncultured Rheinheimera sp. | reverse complement strand
TTGAGTCAAGTTGCATTTGGCCGTTGGACACCTATGCCAGCTGTAGGCAGTCTGATTAATGATTTGCATCGTGACAAAACAGGACAGCTTTGGATTGCGACTGAAGGTATGGGGCTGATTCGCCAAACTGTCGACGGTCGCTATCAACCCATTGCGACTCAACCTTCCCAAGTTGTCTATCGTGTACTTTCTGATGCAGACGGCCAGCTTTGGTTAGCTACCGATCAAGGGTTATTTCAGTACGACCTTGGAAAGCAACAATCACCACGTCGTATCGGCAGTGAGCAGGGGCTCCCCTCTGGTGCAGTCAATGTCTTAATCCGAGATCAGACAGATCAGTTGTTGGTGGGCACAGAGCATGGTTTATACCAGCAGCAGGGGGCGCAATTTGTTTTGGTCCACCCACAATTGGCCGAGAACTCCATTTCAGCGGTTATGAGAGACAGTCACAACGCTTTGTGGATTGGTACTGTGAATCATGGATTGTTTCGATTGACTGATTTGGGCCTCGAGCAAATCACTGTCGAACATGGTCTACCTAATAATCGGGTATTGGCTCTGTTTGAAGACCGAGAGGGCAGTATTTGGGTTGGCACCAACGGTGGTTTAATGCGACTTCGTGATACCCCTTTCACCACATTGACAATCGCCCAAGGACTCTCTGACAACTACGTTCGGACGGTACTTGAGCACAGTGATGGCAGTTTATGGATAGGATCAAGTAATGGCCTTGATCAGCAAGTTGGTGAGCAAATCAAGCAGTTACGGATGCCTAATGGGAACCCAGTCCCTTCGGTACTCAGTCTGGCGGAAGGTCCTGAAGGAGATATCTGGGTAGGAACTTATACCGCAGGTTTGTTGCGTTTTCGTAATAACCTGTTGATAGAACAATATTTAAGGAACCAAGGCCTTGGTTCAAATGAAGTACGTGCAATTTTCCCTATTTCTTCAACAGAGGTTTGGATCGGTACCTCGGGCGGTTTAACTCAACTGCAAGGCGCTACGCTGAAAAACTTCACGACACAAGATGGCTTACCCAGTCAATTCGTTTCGGCGCTGATGCGCCAAGCCGACGGCACCTTATGGATAGGAACGGGGAAAGGTTTAGCCAAGATGTTCGACGAAAAAATTGAAGTTGTGCCCTTAACTCGCTTTGATAACGCAGAATATATTTTTGCTTTTTTAAAGCTGCCGGACAGCCCCGACTTTTGGGTTGCATCCGACCGGGGCATGTTGTTCTTCAACAACGAAAAACAGGATCTAACCCTCATTGGTCGAGAACAAGGGCTCCCTTTTGACAAAGTCTTTAGTGTGTTGCGACAAGATCATCAATATTTTTGGCTCAGCAGCAATCGAGGAATATTAAGGATAGATCAACGAGATGTCCAAGCCGTCTTATTAGGGCAAGAACCTCGCCTCACCAATGTCGACTTGTTCGGTGAACCTGATGGCATGTTAAGTGCGCAGTGCAATGGCGGTTCGATGCCTGCTGCAGTTCGCCGCAAAGATGGTTCACTCTGGTTTGCCACAGCACAAGGCGCTGTGGCAATTGACCCGGTAGGATTAGCCGAATTTAGTTTAAGTACTCCTACTGTGGTTGTGCAGGGAATGACGGCAAATGGCGTTGTCATTGAGGATTTGCCGAGCTCAGTGACAAACAAGCCAGTCGCGAGCAATGAGTCTGAACTAGCGGAAATATTGAGTTTCGCTGCGGGGACTCGTCGCGTGACCTTTGATTTTGCTGGCTTAAGCTATTTAATGCCCTCTCGCATCGTGTATCGAACGCAGTTAATTGGTTTTGATGCAGACTGGATTGACCGGGGTAACTCCACGGATGCTGAATATACCAATTTGCAACCAGGTCATTATCAATTCATGGTGAGTGCTGCCTATCCTGATGGTCAATGGTCGCAGCCAGCCCTATTATCCTTTGAGATCCAACCGCATTTATGGCAACGCTTAGAATTCATCATATTACTGGTGATGTTTGTGTTTGCTATGATTTATGCGGCTTACCATCTAAGGATCATCCATTTACATCGACGTGAGCAGCAATTGGCTCTGTTGGTTTCTAGCCAGACCTCGGAATTACAAAAACAAACAGCGGCATTACAGCAATTGGTGATTGAAAAAACTCAGCTTGCAACTTTGTTACGCCAGCAATCGGAAGCCTTAGCGATCCAAGCCAATCATGATGGATTAACTGGCCTTGCCAATCGACGAGCTTTTGATGAGCGTTTATCTGAAGAGTTCGCTCGTGCCCAGCGCCTGCATCACAGTTTGTGCTTGGTCATGTTGGATATCGACTTTTTTAAACGGATCAACGACCAATGGTCGCATGGAGCAGGTGACCAGGTGCTCAAGCGCGTTGCTGACATTTTGACGCATGCGGTCAGTGAAGTTGATTTAGCGGCGCGTTGGGGCGGTGAAGAGTTTGTACTCTTGTTACCAGAAGCGAGCTTACAGCAAGGATTAGAGGTGGCTGAAAAGTTACGACAAACGCTGGTAGCTACTGATTTTTCTGATATCGCGCTCGGTTTAAAAGTGACTGCTAGTTTTGGCGTGGTAGATAACAGTGGGTATATTCACTATGAGAAAATGCTTTCTAAAGTCGATAGTTTATTGTACCAAGCCAAAAAACAAGGTCGTAATCAAGTGTGTAGCTAATCATGTTCGAAATTGCCGTTTAAGTCGGACGGCCTTATCAGACATCTATCCGAACATGCATTATTCAAGCGGATGGTGCTTTGATGCAAACAACTAAAGCATTGCCAGTATTGACTGCCAGCGGCACAATTTTTTCATAATCATGTGCCAATAGATGCACTTCAAAATAAGGGCTTAACAACTCGGTTAATTCAGCAAAACTGATCGCCACCATCGGATGCGCATCTTGCCACGTTTCAGTGAGATCTGCTGATGTCTTCACGATTTGCAATCTAAGTTGTTGTCTATCCCCATCCCCTTGATAAAACCAACCCGATTCAAAAGTAAAAAGGCTCCCTTCATGTTCTGTTTGATGACGCACAGTGGAGTGATTATCGATGAAGTCTTTATCTACCGCATTGAAGCAAAACACCCCCCCCGGATTTAATGCTTGATAGACTTGAGCAATACATGCTTTGAGTGCGCTGAGTTGGCCGCAATAATGTAATGAATAGAGGAAACAAGTGATGAGATCAACAGGCTCAGCAAGGGTAAAATCACAGATATTCTGATGACTAAACTGCGCTTTGGGACAGCGAATTTTTGCTAAATCTAACATCGGTTGATTGAGATCGAGCCCTATGCATTCATAGCCTTGCTGCAAAAAGTGGGCAATATGTGGTGCGGTGCCGCAGGCTAAATCCAGATGCCGCAGGCCGCCGTTCCCAAAAAATTGCTGAAGCCGAACAACGCCCAAACTTTGGGATTTATAGTCGATATCGCGACACATCAAATCATAATACTGGGATAAATCGTTATATAACGCGGTCGACATCAACAAAATCCTATGGGTTTAGTGGCGGCATGATAGCAAATCTAGCGGTTGCGGTAAATTTTCATGCTTTCGCTGGGTTGAGGTTTTGTTGCTAGGCCAAGCCCAGTAATGTGGTTGCTTTTGATCGGGAGGACTGATTAAAATCGGCGCGTTTTTGGCGGATGAGTTGGAGGTTCCGAAATGAATAAGAGTGCAATAACAAACTTAATCGCATTATTGGCGATGGCTTTAGGCTGGTCTTTGCAACAAGATTGGTTATGGCTGATGGGGTTATTTGCCTTTTCCGGCGCCATCACCAATTGGTTAGCTGTTCATATGCTATTTGAAAAAGTACCATTTCTTTACGGCTCAGGCGTGATCCCTGCGCGTTTTGAGGCTTTGAAGCAAGCCTTGCATCAATTGGTCATGGAGCAATTTTTTAGTGAGCAGCATTTGCAACGGTTGTTGCCGAGTGATACCGATGCAGCCAAATCGATGTTTGATTTAAAACCGGTGATTGCCAGCATCGACTTATCGCCTGCATTTGATGCATTGTTAGACACAGTCCAGAAATCCTCGTTAGGAGGCATGCTCGCGATGTTTGGCGGGTCGCAAATGTTATTCCCCCTGAAACAGCCATTCATCGAAAATTTGTCTGCTGCGCTGATCAATCTTGCCGAAGGTCCGGAGGTGCAAGCGCAAATTCGTGAGCAAATGCAGTCGGCTGATCAACAACAAAAAATCCAACACCAAATTTCAGCGCTGGTGTCAGCCCGTTTGGATGAATTAACCCCGCAACTGGTGAAAGAATTAATGCAACGCTTAATCGCCGAGCACTTAGGTTGGTTGGTCGTTTGGGGCGGTGTCTTTGGTGCTTTGATTGGCTTGGCTTCGTTTTTTATGGCGTTGACGGCTATCTAAGCCGAACAAATTATTATTCCAACAGCGCTGCATCAGCGGTCAATCTATTGCCGCTGCGCAGCTAAATAGCAGAGCTTAGCCTCATTCATTTGTTGGGAAACATCAAACCCATTCAAAAACTTTGCTAATCAGTAATTTGGCATCGAAAGGTTTGGTGATGAAATCGTTCATGCCGCTTGCTAAGCATTCTTGGTGAAAATCGGCCGTGGCATGAGCGGTTAACGCAATAATGGGAAGTTGCTGCCATTTTGACTGCTGACGAATAATTTTAGTGGCGGCATATCCGTCCAACTTGGGCATGTGCACATCCATCAAAATGAGTTGATAGTCTTGTGCTTGCATCATCGCAATGGCTTGCTCGCCATCATTCGCGATGTCCACCGTAAAGCCAGCGTGCTGTAAAATAATTCGGGCTAAGGTTTGGTTGTAGCCATTATCTTCAACCACTAAGATTTTTCCGCGTTTTTTCTCTGTAGGATTTTTGTCAACTTCAGCCACGGCTTGATTCTGTGCGAATGGCGGTTGTGGCGCCTCCGCTTGATAACAACGGATTTTAAAACTGAAAGTACTGCCCAAGTTGGGAGTACTATGCACATAAATTTGCCCGCCCATTAGGCGAACTAAACGCTGCGCAATACTGAGACCTAGGCCAGTGCCGCCATACTTGCGGCTGGTTGAACTATCAGCCTGACTGAATGCTTGGAATAGGTTGTCGCATTGCTCTTGGCTTAAACCAATCCCAGAGTCTTTAACCGCGAATTGCAACCACAGTTCAGGGGTTCCTGTTGGCTGTACCGCGACTGAAGCCAAATCGACCATTAAAGTCACCCCTCCGGTATTGGTGAACTTGACGGCATTACTCAGTAAATTAATTAACACTTGGCTGAGTCGTAGCGGATCTCCAATCAGCCAAGAAGGGACTTGTGGATCTATGCTGAATTGGAGTTCTAAGCGTTTTTGTCGCGCTTGTTCGATAAATAAATCTTTGGTTTCTTGCAGGGTATCTTGTAATTTAAAACGGACCTGCTCTAGTTCTAATTTGCCAGCTTCAACTTTCGAGAAATCGAGAATATCATTGATAATACTTAATAAAATTTTACTGGAAGAGGTGATTTTGCTTAAGTAAAGTTGCTGCTCTGAAAAGACTTCGCTGTTTTGCGCCAGTTGTGCAAAGCCGATAATTGCATTCATCGGTGTGCGAATTTCATGGCTCATATTGGCTAAAAATTCACTTTTAGCGATAGCCGCAGCTTCTGCTTTTGTTTTAGCTTGTTCCAATTTCTGCATTGTTTCTTCTAAATGCCGTGTGCGCTCTAACACCAACTCTTCTAATTGACTGTTTTCTTGCAACACCGGTTTTAAGCGGAATTTGATGACTTGCCGTATGAGCACCGCTACCAGCAGTAAATAACCTAAATAAGCCCACCATTGTTGATACCAAGGGGCAGCAATGACGAAATGGAGTGGGATTGCTTCACTCACATCGCCATAGGCATTTTTATAACGAAGCTTAAACTGGTACTGACCTGGCTCAAGGTTGGTGTAGTCCTGATAGCTTTCTTGATGCCAATCCGACCAATCGCGATCGTAGCCCACTAATTGGGCTTGGAATTGGTTGGTATCTAGATGCCCATAACGTGGCACAGCATATTCAATCCTTAATGAGTTCTGGCTAAAGCCGAGTTTCAATAAAGAGAGTGCGCCACCATTAAAATGAATTTGTTTGTCACGCGAACTTACTTTGCGGATCAGTGGTAGATTCGCTTGGTCATTTAAGTTTAATTTCGACGGATCGAAGCGAAAGATCCCCTCCGCGCCACCAAACCAAACGATATTGTCTGGTTCAATCAGGATTTCATCCAAAGGGGTATCGGCCAGTGGATAGAGTGGGGCGCTGGTCCAACGATATTCGCTCTGGTCTGAAGTAACCGGTTCCGCCGCACCTGCTTGACGAGCCCCTGTTTGATTACTCCAATTGAGCATCCAAATTCGTCCCATTGGATCGGCGCTGGGAGAACGGATCCATGGCGCATCTGGAAATGTTTTGGCAAAAATTGGCTCGGGCTCAAAGCTTTGCAAGGTCGGATTAAATTGATAAAAACCGCGGACTGTTGCAATCAACATCCGGCCATTAATTGAGTGAACTGAATTTCGGTTATCACTGGGCAAACCTTGCATCTCACCAAAATGTGCAATATTTGGTGCGGTTTCAGGCGTTTCGCCAAAACTGACATGGTACAAACCATGGGCCAAGGTACCAAGCCAAAGCGAACCGTCGTTTTCTTGATAAATACTATTCACATTGCCCTCAATGCCGGTAATGGAGGGCTGCGTTTGCCAGCGTTGGCCATCCCAAAGGATACTGGTCAGCCCCATCTGAAGGCCCAGCCAGAATCGGTTCGGATTTTGATTATCTTGGCTCAACACTTTTGCAGGCACTTCAGTAGCGACCGCTAAATCAAGTTCATTATTTTGGTAAGTGAATATGCCTTTGTTGTTGGCAATCAACAGCTGATCTTTGAAAGTGCTGAAATCCCAAGTCTGATTATTGACCTGTGGTAATTGTCGAAAAAAGGCGGGGGCACTGCCGTTGGCTTCGAGGCTGAAAATCCCTAAACTGGTGCCTACAAATAAGGTCCTTTGGTGTCGGTAAAGTGATAAAACGTTGCCTTTTAGCCCCATCACATGATTGAACAGCGAAATTGATGAAGAGGCTTCGACGCGAGCCAAGCCATGATCGAGCGCTAACCATAGTCCTTGTTGTTGGTCAGCCATCAGAGCTCTGACATTATCATCCAGCATGCCAGAAGCTTTGTTAAAATGCCCTTCGATTTGCCCTGCCTGATTGAGTAAAAAAACGCCATCCCGCACAGTGCCAATAGCAATATTGCCATCTTTGAGGGCTGTGCTGTTATAAATTAGGGCTTGATTTAGACGTTCTGCAGCGGGCATTTGCCATGGGCTGAGTTTATTTTGTTCAAGGATAAAAAAACCAGCATCTCTGCTACCTAATAAAAAACTGTCGGCTCCCCATTTTTCCATAATGAATAAGCTTTTATCAGCTAGGAGTTCGGTGCCATCGACTAACTTTAAACGGGTCCCGTCGAACTCAAGCAACCCTGTATGTTGCTCTTTCACGAAAACTCTATCTTCGATATTAAATGCTTTTAAAAATGCGGAATCAGTGGTCCAACTGCGAACTTCTTGATCATTGAGCAAAAAAATGTAGGAGCGAGCAACAAACAGGACGCCATGCTCGGTGACAAACGTTTGGCGGATATCCTGAAAGTTGCGATAGGCTGCTGGAATACGATTGAGCCACGAAACAAAAACTGGGCCTTTTGGCGCTGTTTTATCGATATACCCTAAATCACCTTTGGCGCCAACATAAATTCGATTATCGGCGCCAAGTGCTAATGAACGAACAACAGATTGATTGGTGGTGGCGAAGGTTCGCCAATGTACGCCATCAAATTCCAGTACACCGACGTTATTGCCGACATAAATCAGGCCATCTTTATCTTGCAATAAAGCCCAGTTTTGGGTTCCGCCATTGTAGTCTTTGGGTTTGAAGTTTTTTAATAGCGGTAGGCCATGTTCTACCGCGAATGAATTGGGTGAGAACCAAAAAATCAGCGAGAGGAAGCAAAAAAACGCCAGTTTCACTGCGCGAAGGTAGGTATAAAACAAAGCTGCAGTTCCTTGCACGCGAGTCCCTCTGAAGCAAAATGGCCGATGATTGGTTAAAGCTACCTGACATCGGCCATTTGGTCAATTGATGTAAATATTGTTACTTTTCTTTAGTGATTTTATCTAAATAACCCATGATAAATGCCGAAATTACAAAAGTAATATGGATAAGCAAGTACCACATGATTTTGTCATTCGGGATATTTTGGGTGTCCATAAAAACTTTCAACAAATGAATCGACGAAATCGCAACAATTGAAGCTGCCACTTTATTTTTTAAACTATTGGAGTCCACTTTACCAAGCCAGCCAAGTTTCTCTTGGTTTTCGTCAACATCCAACCGACTCACGAAGTTTTCATAACCGGAGAACATGACCATCACCACTAAGCCACCGACCAATGCTAAATCAACGAGCGATAAAATAGTGAGGATGAGGTCAGCTTCTTTAATCGTCAACAGCTGAGGAAGGATATGGAAAACCTCAACGAAAAATTTCACACCCAAGGCGAACAACACCAAACTCAACCCTAAATACACGGGCGCCATGATCCAGCGGCTGGCATACATCAATTTTTCTAGTAACTTTTCCATCAAAAAAATCCTAACAACCAAGCAATCTGGCTCGAAATAAGGGTTACGCAGTTAATTTTCAAGCAACAGTGATTTTTTCTTTGCTCGAGGGACTGTTTTTTCATGCGATTTGTCGCACAATGCGCTAGTTTCAAGTGGCCAGTTTACACTGGAATTTAGTTTTCTGTCAGGGTTGGGAAGGATCTTCCAATGAAATTAAAAGTTGTTGCTTTGGGTTTATTAGTCAGTTTTAGCAGTATTGCCGATGAGGGCATGTGGCAACCTCATCAATTACCAGAATTAGAAGCCGTCTTAAAAAGCAAAGGTTTAGCCATTGATGCTGCGAGTATTGCCAATCTAACCGCATTTCCGATGAACGCTGTGATTAGTTTAGGCGGTTGCACCGCGTCTTTTGTTTCGCCGCAAGGGTTGGCTGTGACCAATCACCACTGTGCATTCAACAGCATTGCTCATAACTCAACGCCTGAAAACAACATCTTAAAAAATGGCTTTTTAGCAAAGACTTTTGAACAAGAAGTGCCGGCAGCTCCTGGCAGTAAAATGTGGCTGACCGAAAATGTCAGTAATGTCACTCGGCAGATCCAACAAGAATTAACCCCACAATTGCGTGGCAAAGCGCGTTTTGATGCCATTGAGCAAATTCGCAAACAAATCGTCGCGGAATGCGAAGCAACGCCAGGTTATCGTTGTGAAGTCTACAGCTTTCATGGTGGACTCGAATATTACTTGATGAAACAACTGGAAATCCGTGATGTGCGCTTAGTGCATGCGCCTGCTTTATCGGTAGGTAATTTTGGTGGCGACATCGACAACTGGATGTGGCCGCGCCACACCGGTGATTATTCATTCTTCCGTGCTTATGTCGGCAAAGATGGCAAACCTGCTGAATATAATGTAGAGAACGTGCCTTTTGTGCCGCCTTCATATTTGAAAGTGTCCGCCAAAGGCGTGCAAGAAAATGATTTCGTCATGGTGATTGGTTATCCAGGTCGCACCAATCGGTATGAATTAGCACCAGAAGTTGCCAATAAATTTGCAGTGCGTTTGCCCCGCGAAAAAACCTACCGCCAAGAGACAATTGCACTCATTGAAAAATATGCGCCAGAAGGCAGTGATAGCCGCCTCAAATATGAGTCAATTTTGGCTGGACTTGCCAACTATGCGAAAAACTTCGATGGCATGATCGCGGGTTATCAACAGGGGGATTTACAACAGCGCAAAGATAATTTTTATGCCGAGATGCAACGTTGGATTAAGGCCGAACCCGCTCGGAAAGTAAAATATCAGCCCGTTTTTAAAGAAATGGAGCTGATTATTAAAGCCGATATTGCCAAGCAAGAACGTGATATTGTGCTGGGTTATTTTGCCAATGCGCAATTATTCCGTACCGCGCGTCGCCTCTATCGTTTGTCAGTCGAGCAGCAGAAGCCCGATGAAGAACGTGAACGCGGCTTCCAAATTCGTGATGAAGACAGACAAAAATCTGCCTTAAAACGGATGAGTCGCAGCTATGAACCCAGCGTTGATTTAGAAATTGCCCTGCATTTCTTGGAAAAGTATCACGCCTTACCGTCAGAGCAAAAGATTGCAGCATTTGATCAATATTTTGGTTTAGGTGAGCAATTTGATGCGGCTGCGGTCCGTGAAAAATTGTCAGCCATTTATGCCAATACCAAACTGAATGATGAAGTGGAGCGTTTAGCTTGGTTGGGGAAAACCCCCGAAGATTTTAAAAACAGCCAAGATCCAGCCATTCAATTCGCGGTCGCTATGTTTGCCGATGACATGCAAGAAGAGAGTGCTGAAAAAGAACGCTTGGGCAAATTGACACAAGTCCTGCCCAAAGTGATGGATGCGATTATTCAATACAATAAATCTCTGGGTAAACCGGTTTATGCCGATGCGAATAGCACATTGCGTGTGACCTATGGCACTGTGCAAGGCTATCAACCGCGTGATGGCGTATTCCACACTCCGTTTACGACGATTGCCGGTTTAAAAGCGAAAATTACCAGTGCTGAACCTTTTGATGCTCCAAAAGTTCAGCAAGATGCTATCGCAAAAGCTGATTTTGCGGGTTATTTACAGCCACAACTGCAGACGTTACCCGTGAACTTCTTAAGTAACGTGGACACAACTGGCGGTAATTCGGGCTCTCCCACTTTAAATGGCAATGCTGAATTAGTAGGTTTGCTCTTTGATGGTGTGATTGAAGGCTTGTTAGGGGATGTTGATTACGATACCAAACTCAATCGTTCAATCCATGTCGACAGCCGTTACATGCTGTGGCAAATGGCAAAAGTGGATGGTGCCGCTAATTTGGTGAAAGAGATGACAGTGGTGCGTTAATGCTAACTATCACGTAATAAAAAAGCGCCTGATGGCGCTTTTTTATTGTCCATTTCAAACCACTTTCTTTCGAGGTGGTTTTTTCTTGCAAAAAGCATCCCCATCTAGCAGTAGATTGATTGGATTTGTCAAAGGAATACTCAAGTTGCAATGCTGCTGCATTTAAATTAGCAGCCAATCTAGTTTTTCAGTATTATGAGCAGCTTAACTAGGCAGGGTTGTATGCAGATTGATCAAGCTTTATTGAGCTCGTTATTAGTGAAAGCGTCAGAGTCCGAGCGCAGACGCACTTTTTTGAATTTACATCAATCTTTTGCAGAACCTGTGCAGCGAGTACTCATCGCCATGTTGGCCGATAGTTATGTGGTGCCTCACCAACACCCATGCGCTGGTCAATTTGAATTATTTATGGTGCTTGCCGGTGAAATCGATTTAATTGAGTTTTCTGACGACGGCAGGGTGCGCTCACGACAAACTATCGGTGCTGGCATGTCGCAGGTTGGCGTCGAATTGCCACCAGGGGTCTGGCATTCCATCGTTGCTAAGGGGGAAGGCGCGGTCTTTATGGAAATTAAAGCAGGCCCCTTTGATCCGACTGCACCACGGCATTTTGCCAAGTTTGCGCCAGAAGAAAAGAGTCAACTCGCTATCCCTTATTTGCAGTGGTTAAAATCAGCGGCGGTGGGGGAGTGTTTTGCTCAGTAGTTTTTGCAAAGTAATGTTTTGCATTCGTTCGTTGGGATTTGGAGTTAAACGTTGAAATTACAGTTAATTGTGCGACGTGCACCGTTCGTTTCAGGCAATCATTGGTTGAACCAAGCGTGGCAATTATTTCGGCTACATCCTGGTTTGATGATTGGCATGAATACTTTTATTGTCTTCACTTCGATTGCGGCAGCAGTTATCCCTGTGATTGGGGTGCTGTTGTTTTTTGTTCTGCCATTTTTACAATCAGGTTTTTATGCCGCTTTAGTGGCCGCGCAGCAGCAGAAACCTGTCAATTTTGATCTGTTGTTTAGTGCTTTTAAGATCCCTGAACTGCGGGCGCCATTTATGACCATGGCCGCCGCCCAAATTTTATGTTCATTGCCTCAGATGTATTTCACCAATCAAATCGTCACTAATTTTGAGGCGGGCAATGTTGCCATGCTGGATGTTCTCGCGGCTGTCGCACTTCATATGATCAATTTAATGCTATTTGCTTTTGCTGTACCCATTATTTATTTTTTGCGGGAAAAACGCTTATTACCTGTTGTGCAGTCGAGTCTGACTGCATGTTGGCGCAATGTGTTGCCGTTAAGTTGGTATTTTCTGTTAGTCACAACGATGTTGTTTGGCGCTATAATCCTCATCAGTTTATTAAGTAGTATGCTGCCGTTTGCCCAGATTTTGATAGTCCCTGTGATGCTGGTGGTGATGGCAGTCAATAGCATTGCGATGTTTTTGGCATTTACCGAAATTTTTGCGCTGATCATGACCAAAGAACAACCCAGCCAAATGTTTGAGGTTTAGGGTGCAAGACTCCGCGCTTTCTATTGCAGAGTTAAAATCCGCCGCGATTGAGTATCTTTCGCGACGAGAACATAGTGTGCGGGAGTTGCAAGAAAAATTAGTGCACAAGGGTGGCCAACTTGGCGATGTGCAAGTGGTGATTGCTTGGTGCCAGCAACAGAATTATCAAAGTGAAGAGCGATTTTGCCAGTTGTTAGTTCGCACTAAGCTGCACAAGGGCTATGGCCCTGTGTGGATTAGCCAAGCCGCGCGTCAACATGGTTTAGCCCCAGAGCTGATAAAAAACGCTTTACAAGATGACAGTATCGATTGGTTTGCACTGGCGAAAGTGCAGTACCAGAAAAAGTTTGGGGATGCGCCATGGGCGACTTACCCGGAGAAACAAAAACGAATGGCTTATCTGCTAAGACGGGGTTTTAACAGTGAGCAAATTCGTGAAGCTTTACAACATTCAGACAGTTAGGATCAAACCATCATGTACATGACCTCAGCGCAGTTGCGCACTGCTTTTCTGGAGTTCTTTGCCAGTAAAGGCCATCAAATCGTCGCAAGTAGTTCACTGATCCCAGGCAACGATCCCACGCTGTTATTTACCAACGCGGGGATGGTGCAATTTAAAGACGTATTTCTTGGTCAAGACAAACGTAGCTATAACCGTGCCGTAACTGCCCAGCGTTGTGTCCGTGCCGGCGGTAAGCACAACGATTTAGAAAACGTCGGTTACACAGCACGCCACCACACTTTCTTCGAAATGTTAGGCAATTTCAGTTTTGGCGATTATTTCAAAGAGGATGCTATCGCCTACGCTTGGGAATTTTTAACAGAAGTGGTGAAGTTACCGAAAGAAAAGCTGTGGATCACCGTCTACGCCACTGATGATGAAGCTTTTGATATCTGGACGCAAAAAATTGGCGTACCTAAAGAGCGTGCCATTCGGATTGGCGACAATAAAGGTGCACCGTTTGCCTCAGATAATTTCTGGGCAATGGGGGACACGGGTCCTTGTGGTCCATGTACTGAAATTTTCTATGATCATGGCGAGCACATTTGGGGTGGCCCACCGGGTTCACCGGAAGAAGATGGCGACCGTTTCATTGAGATTTGGAACAACGTTTTCATGCAGCTCAACCGTCATGCTGATGGCCGCATGGAACCCTTGCCAAAACCTAGCGTTGATACGGGGATGGGGTTGGAGCGGATTGCAGCGATTCTGCAAAACGTGCATAGCAATTATGAAATTGACACCTTCCAAGGCTTAATTAAAGCGGCGGCTGAAGTAACAGGCACGACAGATTTAGATAATAAATCACTGCGTGTTATTGCTGACCACATTCGCTCATGTTCTTTCTTAGTTGCCGACGGTGTGATGCCTTCAAACGAAGGTCGTGGCTATGTGTTACGTCGGATCATCCGTCGTGCCGTTCGTCATGGCAACCAACTCGGTGCTAAGGGCGTGTTCTTCAGTAAACTTGTTGCTGAACTTGCCAATCAAATGGGGCAAGCCTATCCAGAGCTGATTGAAAAACAAGCCGTGATTGAAAAAGTATTACGGATGGAAGAAGAGCAGTTTGGTAAAACCTTGGAGCGAGGTCTGTTATTATTGCAAGACGCTTTGGCCCAGTTAGGTGATGCCAAAGAAATTCCTGGCGATGTCGTCTTCAAACTTTACGACACCTACGGTTTCCCAGTCGATTTAACCAACGATGTGGCGCGTGAGCGTGGCTTCACTGTCGACCAAGCTGGCTTCGATGCAGCGATGGAAGCACAGCGCAAGCGGGCGCAAGCGGCTTCAGGATTTGGGCAAGACTACAATCAAACGCTGACTTCTGCAGTGGTTACCGATTTTAAAGGTTATAGCGAAACGTCAGTGACAGCGACAGTGGTAGAAATTATCCGTGATGGTGAAAAAACGGATTCTATCATCGACGGACAAACTGCCTTAGTTGTGCTGGATAATACTGCATTTTACGCAGAGTCGGGTGGTCAAGTCGGCGATACTGGCGCGTTGAAGCTGGTTTCTGGTGCAGTCTTTACCGTGACTGATACGGTGAAAATTGGTAAAGCCTTTGCACATAAAGGCATGATCACCGGGACGCTAACAGTGGGCGAGCAGGTCGATGCAGTGA
>CAZIPG010000053.1:0-16771 GCA_964540955.1 uncultured Rheinheimera sp. | reverse complement strand
CGCATTAAATCTGCGACTTGACCGTTTTGCAATTCATCTGGTGCCGCACAGCCGTTCTCGGTGATATAAAGCGGCGGTAACTGATAACGACGCGTTAAATCCACTAATAAATCAGTGAATGCCTGCGGATAAATTTCCCAGCCCATGTCTGTGCGCGGCACATCGGGTAAATCAACTTGACGATAACCACCCGCTCCATCACTTTCATAAACAGCACGGGTATAAAAGTTGATGCCAATATAGTCCAATGGCGCTTGCATGATTTCAAAATCTTCTGGCTGAATTGCTGGCGTTGCCGCCCCCAAATCCGCGAAACAATCGGGATAACAACCTTCCAGTAACGGCTTGATGTACCACTGGTTGAGATAATCATCAGCCAATTGCGCAGCTTTGCTGTCCGCCAAACTTTGGGTCAGTGGATAGGCCGGGGTGAAATTCAGCACAATCCCCACTTCGGCATTTGGACAATTTTTTCTTAAAATGGGCATCGCTAGGCCATGCGCCAGCAATAAATGATGCGCGGCTTGTCGCCCTTTGGCTTGATCAGCCATACCAGGAGCATGGATGCCAACTTCATAACCCAAATAAGCACTACAAAAGGGTTCATTCAAGGTTGCCCATGAGTAAACTCTATCCCCCAACGCTTGACTAATTTTGTCCGCATAATCCGCGAATTTGTAGGCTGTATCTCTGTGCAACCAACCGCCTTGATCTTCGATAAACTGCGGTAAATCCCAATGATACAAAGTGACAAATGGTTTAATGTGCTGCGCGATTAACTCATCCAATAAATCGATATAAAATTGCACACCTTGTTGATTTAATTCACCATTTTCGTGTAACACGCGCCCCCAAGCAATTGAAAGGCGATACGCATCAACGCCTAAGGATTTGATCAATGCTACATCTTCTCGAAATAAACGCACATGATCGCAAGCAATCTCGCCTGTAGATGCATCTCGGATCTTCCCCGCAGTGGCACAAAACGTATCCCAAATGCAGGGTAAACGGCTGTCATGACTTCCTTCAATTTGAAAAGAGGCAGTCGCAACCCCAAAAATAAAATCAGGTTGCACGAGGCGGGAATCGGCTGGCAATTGATAGGTCATAGTTATTCACTGACGTTAAGTTAGACTTCCTGTTCGGAAGTAAGACTGTGTTTTGAATTTATATTACACGAACTGTAAGCGCTTACAACAGCTAATTATTGCAGGAGTTTTGGGTTGTGCAAGTCAGTTGATGAATTGCCCCAAGAGTCTGTCACCCCCCCTGACACAATGCCATGCGGACGAGACATCAAGGGCTCGGAGTTTTGGCGCATAGTTTGTCCACAAGAGCTCAGCAAGACCAAGCGAACTCACATTTTCAAAGAAAATGAGACCTCTGAACTCATCCGATGTAAAGCTTTGCAAAATTTGCAACTTGCGAAAAAGCTGCTAATTATGTTTCAATCAATGTAAGCGCTTCCAAGCTTGATTTTTCACCAGGTTGCGCAGAGATTTATGTTCAATCACCAGCATTAGAGGAATTTGTTATGAAAAAGCGGGCCGCTATCGCTAAATGGCGACAAATCAGCTCCCCTTCCTTGTTCGCATTCGCGCTTACTTGCAGTTGGCATGCGCATTCACAACAACCCCAGGCTGGCGAACCCATCGCAAACAAAACCCCCAAGACCCACGCAGAAAGACAGTTATCACGCTGGCCTGAGGTGCCGTCTGCGGTTGCCAAAGATGCGCAGCTAGAAAAACGCCTAGCGCAAATCATGAGTCAGATGACGCTGGAACAAAAAATTGCGCAAATGATCCAACCGGAAATTCGCGATATCACTGTCGAAGACATGCGCAAATATGGTTTCGGTTCTTATTTAAATGGCGGCGGCGCCTTTCCAAATAATAACAAACATGCCACGGCTGCCGATTGGGTAAAACTCGCAGAAGATCTTTATCAAGCTTCTATTGATGCCAGCCTTGATGGCAGCAGTATTCCAACTATGTGGGGCACAGATGCGGTACATGGCCATAATAATGTGATTGGCGCGACCATTTTTCCCCACAATATTGGTTTAGGAGCTGCCAAGGATCCAAAGCTTATCGAACGAATTGCTAAAGTCACCGCCACCGAAGTTCGCGCGACTGGCATTGATTGGATTTTTGCCCCGACAGTTGCAGTAGTGCGCGATGACCGCTGGGGGCGCACTTATGAAGGCTATTCGGAAGATCCCGAGATTGTGCGTCAATACGCAGCCGCCATTGTGAAAGGCTTGCAGGGCGATCCAAAACAAAAGTTTTTAACTGATCAGCACGTGATCAGCACCGTCAAACACTTTTTAGGGGATGGTGGTACCGTCAATGGCATCGACCAAGGCGATAACATTGCTTCCGAACAAGAGATGGTTGATATCCACGCGCAAGGGTATGTCGGCGGGTTAGGCGCAGGCGCTCAAAGTGTGATGGCTTCGTTCAACAGCTGGCATGGCGAAAAGAATCATGGGAGCCGTTATTTATTAACCGATGTGCTGAAAAATCGCATGGGTTTTGATGGTTTTGTGGTCGGCGATTGGAACGGCCATGGTCAAATTCCGGGTTGCACCAATGAGAATTGCCCACAGGCTGCCAATGCAGGTTTGGATATGTATATGGTGCCGACTACCGCCTGGAAACCTTTATATGAGAATTTAATCGCACAAGCCAAAAGCGGCGTGATCCCACAAGCGCGCATTGATGATGCGGTTGCCAGAATTTTACGGGTAAAACTGAGAGCAGGTCTGTTTGAACGCCCAAGTCCAGCGAAACGTCCGTTGTCGGGAAAAGCGGAATTGCTCGGCGCGCCAGAACATCGTGCGGTAGCCAAAGAAGCAGTTCGTAAATCTTTGGTGTTGTTAAAAAATAATCAGAATTTGCTACCTTTAGCCGCCAATCAACGCATTTTAGTGACCGGTAGCCATGCTGACGATATCGGCCTGCAATCGGGTGGCTGGACCATTACGTGGCAAGGAACGGGCAACACCAATAGCGACTTCCCAGGTGGTTCGTCCATTTATCAGGGCATCGCCAAGCAAGTCAAAGCCGCAGGTGGCAATATTGAATTAAGTAAAGATGCGACGTTCAAAACCAAACCCGATGTCGCTATTGTGGTATTTGGCGAATTGCCCTATGCCGAGGGCAATGGCGATGTCGATAACTTAGAATTTCAACGCGGCCATAAGACTGATTTAACCTTGTTGAAAAAATTGAAAGATCAAGGGATCCCCGTCGTATCCTTGTTTGTGTCAGGTCGCCCGATGTGGGTGAATCCTGAAATCAACCAATCCGATGCCTTTGTCGCCTTATGGTTACCAGGCTCTGAGGGCGATGCCGTGGCCGATGTGATTTTGCAAAAAGCCAAAGGCGGCGTTCAACATGATTTCCAAGGTAAACTGTCGTTTTCATGGCCAGCGACTCCGACACAAACAGCAGTCAATCGAGGCGATCAACAAAAACCGTTATTCGCCTATGGCTATGGCCTTTCCTATGCCAAACCAAGCGCTAACCTCTCGAAACTCAATGAATCATTACCAAAAACAGCACAACAACCCAGCGATCTAGTGCTATTCGATCGAGCGCCAAAAATGCCCTGGCAGCTGGTGCTCGAGAGCAATGCGCAAACTGCTGCGGTCGTGGCTAGCGTGCAAAAACAAGGCGAACTTCGTTATAAAACGAGCGACAAGGTGGTACAAGAAGATGCTCGGTTATTGCATTTTTCTGGTAAATCAGCGGAAGCGTTGCGTTTAATTAGTAGTTTCCCTCGTGACTTACGAGCCAATCTTGAGCAAAAAGCCGCGCTGACTGTGACAATGAAATTACACCAAGACCTAACAGGACCGCTGTGGGTTGGGATGCGCTGTGGCGATCAAAATGGAAGCCCATGCGAAGCCAAAGTGGATTTAAAACCCTTGTTAAAACCAACCCGCGAGTGGCAAACCATCAGTATTGATTTACGCTGTTTTGCTCAGCAAGGGTTAGACTTCTCAAGAGTTGCCCAAAGCTTCAGTTTAGAAAGCCAACATCAAGCTATCGTTGAATTTTCGAACATCGCTTGGAAAACACAAACGGCAGTCAGTCAACAGTGCCCTTGATTGCTTCACAATCGTTTAACCCCCCGCAAACTCTGACTGCAATCAAAAGCCCTGCATATCATGCGGGGCTTTTCTCATTAAGAAACAAGCAATCTTCAGTTTAAGGATTTCTTAAGTTTGCTTTTCTAAGCTGTGTCCACGATGAAATGGAGCTCAGCTGATGATCCAATTACTCAACACCCGAATCATGCTTGCTATTGCACTGATCCTCTTTGTGATTTTCCAAGGATTCGGCGTTGATTTTATTTGGGCACAACAGTTGTTTGATTGGCAAGGCGGTCGCTGGCAGTTACAGCATCATTGGTTTACTGAACAAATTCTTCATCAATCCGTCAGACAACTCAATCAGCTAGTGATTCTGCTGTTACTTGGAACCTATCTTTGGCAAAAGTTTGGGCCCTCAACATGGTATCGCCCGCAATTTTTTCGCCAGCTCTCAGCAATGCCCTTTGGATTATTGCTACTCAGTGTACTGGTCAATTTTGCCATCATCGCGCTGCTCAAACGCTTAATCCCGATGGAGTGCCCTTGGGATCTGCAACAATTTGGCGGTGAATTGCCATATATCGGCTTATTGAGCGCAAGGCCAGCTTTCATGGCCGACACCCAATGTTTTCCTGCCGGCCATGCAAGTATTGGGTTTGCCTGGTTCGGCATTTATTACTTTTTGCTGCAAACCAATGCGAGTGCACATGGCAGAGTTCATGCTGTCTGGGCGCTGATGTTGACCGGTGCCCTTGGCTTTGTTTTAGGATTTGGCCAACAACTGCGCGGCGCACACTTTTTCTCTCACGACATCGCCAGTGCCAGCATTTGTTGGTTAAGCACTCGGTTCGTTTTTGTGCAGCTACCCAATATCAAAAAATTACTGAGCCCAACATCACAAGCTCCCCTGACAAATCAGCAAAAAATAGAGCAGTAATCATGAATAAACTTCATAGGACGGCCAGCATTCAGCCCAGCCTTCGTTCGGGCCTTCATTCGGGTATTCATTCGGGCTTGTCGTTTCAGTTGAACCGCCCTTTCGCAAAATTGCTGACTGTCGATTTAAAGCCACAGATTTTTAATCTACTTGCAGCCTTGCTATTAACGCTATTGTTTAATCAAGCTTTTTTCCAGGCAGTCTTTGCCGATACAAACCAGCAGATGGTGCTACGAGGCACCTTAATACTGCTATTACTGCTCGTGAACTTCCTGCTGATATGGCTGATGAGTTGCCTGCAGATCCCCAAACTAGGTTTTTTGAGTTTGGCGCTGATTGCTGCGCTGAGTCACTATTTTATGGCCAACTTTGGCATCTTGATTGATAAGGAAATGATTCAAAATGCTGTTGAAACTGATACCGCTGAAGCGGCAGGTTTATTATCAACTGCCTTGTTTTTGCAACTGGCCAGTCAAATGCTCCTGCCAATTTTATTCGCGAGTATTGTTAAAATTACCCCGATGCCCTTGGGTAAATCCATACTCCATGCACTGATTGCGGCTTTAATTTGGTGTTTGTTCGCAGGCTCATTAATCGCAAGTTCTCGGGCTGAATTAATTCCATTTTTTAGAAATTTCCGAGACATTAAACACTTAGCATTACCAATGGCGCCTATCTCAGCCAGTATTTCAGTGGGCAAACAGTGGTTTAGAGCCCAGTTCCCAACGCAACTACAACCGATTGCAACTGACGCTGTACTGCCTGTTGCTGCGCCAAGTGCGAAGCCGCGTTTATTGGTCGTAGTCCTTGGTGAGACTGCACGAGCGGATCATTTCCAACTCAACGGCTACGCCAAGGCCACGAACCCCAAGCTCAGTCAACTGCCTGTGGTCAGTTTTAGTCAAGTAAGTTCCTGTGGTACAGCCACTGCGCACTCTGTGCCTTGTATGTTTTCTCAACTTGATCAACAACACTATGACGCTGAAATTGCCAAAAATAGTGAAAATGTGTTGGATGTTTTGCAGCGAGTTGGCGTGTCCGTGACTTGGCTTGATAATAATTCAGGCTGTAAAGGGGTTTGTAATAGAGTCACATCGGAAATGCTTTTTAACGACACCACCAACCCATTGTGCCAACAAGGCCAATGTCACGATGCGATATTGCTCGAAGCATTCGCGAAAGAAATCGCCAAACCTAGCACGAGAGATCGCATAATTGTGTTACATCAATTGGGAAGTCACGGTCCCGAATACTTCCGCAGAAGTCAGCCGCAACATAAACACTTTGTGCCGGAATGCACCGATAAACAAATCCAATTCTGCCAACCGAACCAACTAGTCAATGCTTACGACAACAGTTTAATTGCCACCGATGATTTGCTGGCGCAGGTGATTGCAATGGTCCAACCACAGCAAGAGTATCAAAGTGCGATGCTGTATGTCTCAGATCATGGAGAGTCCCTTGGTGAAAACGGTACTTTCCTGCATGGCCTGCCCTATTGGTTGGCACCAGAGGCACAAAAACATGTGCCCATGATTTGGTGGATGTCTGACGAATTTGCTAAATATCAACAGCTCTCGCGTGAATGTCTGGAAAAGTCACGCCATACTGAATTGAGTCATGATTATTTATTCCATAGTTTAATCGGGGCATTTGGCTTGCAAACCCAAGCATATCAAGCAAATTTAGATTTCTTACAGTCGTGCCGCAGTAGCCGCAGTTAAGCGATAGCCCAGGCTGAAATTTGTATTCGACTTTTGCGGTTAAGGAGTCATGATGAAGCACTTGCACACACTTCCAAGCAACACCTTGCGAAGATTTATCCAGCAAAGCTGTTGTTGCAGTTTGTTGGCGATGCCCTTGTTCATGCCCTTGGCCGCCACTGCAGCCGATGCAAGCGCAACTGCAGCACCCAGTGCTGCAAAAGCGACTGAGTCCAAATCGCCGCAATCTCAAACTGAAGAAGTCCGTTTTGATGATGTATGCCAATGGTTCTTAAAACGTGAGCCTGCCACAACGCCCTTGGCAGACCATCCTGCTGAATTGAATATCGGCAAGATCCAGATCAAACCCCATGCTATTTTTGCTGAAAATGCAGATGAAAACCTCTGGATCCATCGCACCGCAAATTGGCTGCATCTCACGACCAAAGAAACCTTGATCTCTCGAGAGTTGATTTTACAAGAAGGGCAAACAGCAACGGCCAAAGATCTCGCTGAGGCAGAACGGTTGTTACGAGCAAAATCCTACCTCAGAGATGCCAAAATTACGGTTGCGCCAGAATGCAATACTGACGGTTCCAAAGATATCCTGGTTGAAACTTGGGATAACTGGAGTTTATTACCTACGTTGGGATTTGGCCGAAGCGGCGGCAACAATAAATATTCGTTGGGTTTTAAAGAAGAAAATTTCTTAGGCTATGGCGTGCGCTTTTCCGCCAAGTATCAATCCGATTATTTGCGAGAAGGTTACGAATTAAAACTGTTAACCCCATTGTCATTATTAGATATTGATAGTTTATCTCATAGCTATGGTCGTTTTGAGTGGACTGATAATAATGATGGTAGTCGCAGTTTTATCGAATTAGAAAAGCCGTTTTATCAAGACACCACCCCTTTTATGCTCCATATGACTTGGTTAGATGATTTACGCCTCGACCAAATTTATCATAATGGGGAATTAGAAAATCAATTCATCACCCATGAACAGCAGGTTGAATTTGCCACGGGCTTATTAATGAGTCATGAGGACAACCGAAGCTGGCGTTTATTAGCTGGCGTCAGTGTCCATGAGTGGCAATTTAGTCCTGATCCATTACAACCAGCGTTGGGCTTGCCTCCGGATCGTCGCTTTAACTATCCATGGTTTGGCGTTGAATTCTTTGAACACGATTATCGCGTGCTATCAGATGTTTATCTGATTAATCGCACCGAAGATCTCAATTTTGGTTGGCATCATCAATTCCGTTTGGGCTTACAACGCAGTGATTTAGCTGAAGATCAATCTTTAGGTGCCCATCTTTGGTATGACGTAGAAAAGGGCTTTGGTGATAGTGACCATATGCTATTGGCCTCATTGGAATTCTCGGCAGCACTTGGAGTCGCCAGTGGTGATCAGGTGCAATTCGCAGTAGCGCTAGAAGATTTTAAACGCCTGAATGACAATTTTCGCTGGTATTCCAAACTAAACTATCAGAGGCAAAACCGCCTGGTGTTGGATGAACCACTCACCCTCGGAGGCGACACGGGTTTGCGGGGTTATCCGGTGCAATATCAACATGGGTTAGAGCGGACGCTCGCCACAATGGAACTGCGTTGGTATCCCAAGATCACTTTATATCAAATTCTAGATGTCGGATTTGTTGCCTTTGCTGATGTCGGTAAAGCCAGCGGCGGTGAGCTCTGGCAACTCACCCAAGCGCCCAATTTAGCCAATAATGAATTAATGCCAACCCATCAAGATTTACTGATGCCAAATGAAGCGCCCAATTGGTTAGGGAGTGTGGGGATTGGCGCTCGCTTTTATTCTTCACGCAGTGCCAATAACAGTGTGATCCACCTCGATTTCGCCAAACCTTTGGGCAACGGCCAAGAGATAAATTCTTGGGAATTCCAGATGAAGGTTGAGCAGCGCTTTTAACACCTGATAGAATCAACAATTCGTCAATTTGGGCACAAATCACGGGCTCCCTAACCTTCGAGCCTTCAACAAGAGCAGCACGATGAACTATTTATCCACAGCATGCCAAGCAATGGCTTTAGTGACCATGACTCTCAGTAGCCAAGCGTGGGCGTGGGGCCAACAAGGCCACCGCGTCACAGGTCAAATTGCTGAAAATTATTTAACCGAACAAAGCAAACAGCAATTAGCGAAGATCATGGGCGCGGAAACTTTAGCAGAATCAGCCACCTACCCCGATGAAATGCGTTCGAGTCCTGAGTTGTTTTGGCAAAAAACCGCCAATCCTTATCACTACGTGACATTAAGTGACGGTGAGCATTATCATTCGCATGACGCCCCCGCGGTCGGCGATGCGGTGACTGCACTAAAGAAATACACGCAGATCCTGCAAAACCCACAGAGTTCTTTAGCCGATAAACAACTGGCGGTGCGTTTTGTTGTGCATTTGATTGGTGATTTGCATCAACCGCTTCATGTGGGTTCGAAAGCACGCGATGATCAGGGTGGTAACAAGGTAAAAGTAAAATACTTTGGGAAAGACAGCAATTTACATAAAGTATGGGATAGCGAAATGATCGATACGCAGCAATTATCCTATACCGAACAAGCCACCATTTTAAACCGTTATATCACCTCGGCTGATGTTAAAAATTGGTCCAGCATTCAGGTCAAGCAGTGGATTGCTGAGAGTGCAACTCAGCGAGAAGCAACTTATCCAGCAAATCTGGAACTGAGCTACGATTACAACTTCCAACATTTACCAACCGTCAAAATCCGTCTACAACAGGCCGGCGTGCGTATTGGGAGTTATCTTAATGCGGTTTTTGCAGGGCAAAACATTCCTTTCGTCGAATAGCATAGATCAGCTGGATCCAATGCAACAAAAAGCCCTGCTGATTTTGCAGGGCTTTTTAATCCGGTTGTAGACGCTGACTTTGCTTACGAGAGGGCAATCTATCCTAACTTGATTACCACTCCACCAGTGGAAGCATTAAAAACCTAAACTGACTGTCATACTAGCACTGCGGCCGGCACCCAATAAATAGGCGCCTTCGCTACCCCCCGTGATGTGCGCTTGATCAGTTAAATTATTGATTAAGAAGTTTAATTCTAAAGATTGAATCAAACCTGCTCCAGCAATCTCTTTCCGATAACCAAAATACAAGTCCCATAGGGTGCGAGTTGGGATTTCATCTCGGTTCCAAACACTGTTGTTACCAACAAAGGTGTGTTTGGCTGCGCCATAATATGAACCCACATGTTTCAGATTAAGCCCCGCTAAGTAACCTTCATGCTCATAAGCTAAACCAATACTGGCCATCTTTTTCGGGCTACCAGCCACTTCCTGATCTTGTTTGTACTCAATGATTTGCACCGTTTGACCTGCAGGATTTGTCGCAACACCAAACACATTATCGGCATACAATGAGCGGTTCAGGGTCAACGCTGTGGTTAATTGCAAACTATCAGTCAGTCGGTAATCAATACTTCCTTCAAACCCTCTTGAATCAACCCCTCCGACGTTATCAAAGTTGCCATCTCCAACGGCGTCATAGTTTGGAGTCCCGTCTGGATTGGTTTGATAGGTCAACAACGCAATACGGTTATCAAACTTGGCTTGGTAGAAGGTGGCCGAGGCACTGAACGCATCACCACTATAGCGCAGACCTACATCTAAATTATCTGCAGTCTCAGGCTCTAGTTGTGTCAATTCACTGGCTTTTTTGGTTTCCAGCAACTTATCAGTCATCGCTTTGAAATTCCGCGAGTAACCCGCGAACAACTCCAAATTGTCATTGAGCGGATAAACCACGCCAACACTTGGCAACAGATCCGAATCGCTATTTAACTCATCTTTGCCGCGACCGTTGAGGTAATCTTGCCGTTTGACATCGACTAAATACTGCTGCAAACCCAGAGTTAACTGCAGATCGCCAAGACTCCAAACATCTTGCACAAAATATTTCATCACGTCAGAGCTGTAATCATCATCAAACTGCACCCAGTAAGGTTCATGCTTGAATTGATAGGAAATGGCGGTATCAATCACTTGATGCCAATCTCTGGTTTGTCGGCGGTCTTGCTTTTCAAGCCAAACCCCTGCGCGTAACTGATGGTCAACTAACTCATAACGCAGCTCAGCAAGCGCACCACTGCGGTCCTTGTCATAGTGCGTGTGACGATACGAAGCAACCCGCTTCGCTCCGACAATACTGGCATTTGGATCTAAAATGGGGCGGCCTTGCGCATCCACGTATTTGTATCGGGTCGTTTTAACGTTCCCAGCCTTCACCACCTGGCCATTGGCATCAACCGGATGGTGCATGTAGGGCGGTAACCAATCGCCACGACCCGCTTGTTGGTGGAAATAAGGGGTCACTGTCAATGCAAGACTGTCGCTCAAACTCCACTCAGTCTTCACATACAATAAAGTGTTTTCACGCAATGTTGACCAAGTTTCAGCATAGTTTTGGTCGATATCCGGATCGCCAGTCCAGCTCCAAGTTAAACCATCCCATTGCGGAGTTTCTTTAAATTGCGCCAAACTGACTGGTTGATAGTTATCTTCTTCGGTATCGTCATAAGATAAGCGTGAAGTGATTTTCACGTTTTCAAGCTCGGTGACTGCTTTCAATTCACCATGCAAACGGTCGGCAAAACCATTGCTGCCGGTTCCAATCCAACGGTTATTAAAGCTATTCGATACACTGATATAGGCGGTGGTATTGCCTAAAATTTGGCCGGTATCATAACGGAAGTAATCACGACGAGCATTGAAGCTGCCTTGGCTATGGGAAAAGCGGCCTCCTTGTGCCATTTCCGGCGTAGCACTGATGAAATTCAAAGTACCGCCCAAGGCATCGAGCGAGGCAGAACCGATATCCGCTGCACCCTGACCGACTTCCACCATTGCGGTATTTTCGCTATCTAAATAACGGTTAGCTTTAGAACCGCCAGCATAGGCCGAGCCACCATTTGGAATGCCATCAATAGTAATGCCAATTTGTTGATCGGCCCGGTCAATCACAAAACCACGCATGTTCACAACCGTCGTGTAATCATCAGCGCCATAAGGGTCGCCTTGACCGACATTCACACCAGGCAAATTATTGACTAAATCCATCACGTTACCGATGGGTGATTTGAGCAACTTCTCGTTTTCGTCAACCAAGTTATTGGCATAACTTAGTTTTTTCCCTGAAACTGTCATGACTTCAACATCACGCTCCTCAGCCGCATTGACGGAGGATGCAGCGATCACACTGCTATTGTTCTGCCCAGCCAATACTGGGGCTGAAATTGCCAATGAAATCATTAATGCCAACGGCGTCTTTGCCAAATGAATCACCTTACTATCTCCCATAATTTGTCTATTGTTTTAATAAATGGTCGGACATGTCATAACCGCGGGCTATGGTGACGACTGAATATGAAAGAAACATGGCGCAATTAAGTCGAATTAGTGATCAATTTATTGAATAATTATTAACACAACTTCTGTCATACCATTGCAATATCAAAGGCTTAGGCTAGAAAACATCCGACTGTAGGGAGATGGAATTCATGCGTTATTTACTGCTTGCGGTGTGCGCCGCATACCTGTGTCCTGTTGCGATGGCAGAGCCTACCAAGCTCGTCATCGCCCATCGTGGAGCCAGTGGCGATGCCCCTGAACACAGTCTTCGAGCCTATGAGTTGGCACTTGCGCAGCAGGCAGACGTATTGGAACTAGATTTGGTGGTGAGCCGCGATCAACAACTCTTGATCCGCCATGAGAATGAATTGAGTTTATCCACCGATGTCGCCAACCGACCTGAGTTTGCCAGCCGAAAAACCGAAAAAATGATTGATGGTTTAGTTGTCACGGGTTGGTTTAGCGAAGACTTTACCTTGGCTGAGTTGCAATCGCTGCGTTTGAAAGAGAGCAAGCCCACCATCAGGCCAAACAATACAAAGTTGGATTATGTATTCCCACTGTTAAGCCTTCAGGATTTTCTCTATTGGAATCAGCAACAATGGCAGCAAGGCAAACGCTTTGATCTTTATATGGAGCTCAAACATCCGACTTATTTTCAGTACCAAGCCCCAAAATTTGAAGCCGATATCGCCTTTTTATTAAAAGCACAATTAGAAAAACATCCACTACCTAGACAGCAACGTTTGTATCTCCAATCTTTTGAAATTGCCCCACTGCAACGTTGGTCAACATGGCGCGATACATTGCCATTCCCTATCACAATCGTCCAACTGCTGGGGGATGTCAGTGGCGGCAGTCAACTGCCCAAGGACAATTTTGCGTATCCATGGGACCAAGTCTATGCCATGCAACAGCAGGATCGCCGCACTGTGGCAGAACTCCTTCCACAGTTGCCTCGCTATCAAACCATGGTCTCGACTGACGGGCTCGCAGCGATTGCCAGTTATGCCGATGCTATTGGCCCATGGCGTGAAAATTTATATCCCCATGCTCATGGCCCAGTAGTGCCTTGGTTGGCTGAAGCCAAAAAGTTGGGCCTAAAGATCCATCCCTATACTTACCGTGCGGAAGTGGAGTTCCAACCTTTATTGCCTTCAGGCCAGCGGCAAACACTGTGTCAAGAACTCCAGTGGATTTTGCAACAACCTTGGATTGATGGCGTGTTTACTGATCATCCTGCTATTGCTATCCAAGCTCGGCAAGGGAAATGTCAGCCGTAATTTAACCAGTTTTTACCTGCGGCTTTGTTTTCAGGTGGCCGCAGGGAAAACATGCTAAATCAATGCTTCAACAACGAATGGTTTGCAAAACTTGCTGCAGGGGTTGAGGTTTAGCGATGCCATATCCTTGTGCATACTCAACCCCAAACTCGGCGAGCAGTGCGAGAGTTGCCTCATCTTCAACAAATTCTGCGATGACTTGCTTATTCAAACTGTGAGCAATGTCCGTAATTGCTTTCACCATGACCGCATCCGTTGAATTCTTCGCCATCCCTTTGACAAATGAGCCATCAATTTTGACAAAATCAACGGCCATATTACGAAGGTAACCAAAAGAAGACATGCCAACACCAAAATCATCCAAGGCAAAATGGCAACCCAGCAGCCGTAATTCTTGGATGAATAATTGGGCTTGCGCCATATTGCTGACTGCGGCGGTTTCAGTGATCTCAAAACAGATGAGTTCAGCAGGAACTGAACTTGCTTTGATCAGCTTTTTTATTTTTTTCATAAACTTATGATCGCTTAATGAGATGCCAGAAATATTTAGTGCAACCGCAGATAAATGCTGTAACTGAGAGAATTGTTGCTCTAAAATTGTTAAAACCTGCCCCACCACCCAAACGTCGATCTCGCACATAATGCCTTGCCGTTCCGCCAGCGGAATAAACACTGAGGGGCTAATCATTTGTCCTTGTTCATCTTTCAGGCGTAATAGGATCTCTAGATGACTGCCTAACATTCCTGTAATTGGCACAATGGGTTGAGCATACAATTCAAAGCTATCGGTTAATAATGCTCGACGGACCATCGCCAAATAGTTCCGCTCCTGCGCTAAATGATTGACCGCAACTTCTTGCTCCTCGACCACAAAATAGCTATTTCTACTGACATTCTTAGCAAGGTAACAACCGGAATCTGCCGCACGGATCAACGATGTTGCATCAGAGAATTGTTCGGTCACCGCGACTACGCCAATACTGGCTCCAATCACAAACACCTGCTCTTGCCATTGAAAGCGAAACTGACTAATTGCCAGCAACAGCTGATCTAGCAATAGTTTAACTGCAGGCAAGTCACGGTTCACCAACAGTAAACAAAATTCATCCCCGCCGACTCGAGCAAGCGTATCACCTGCCGCGAGATGGGCAGCTAAAAGACCCGCCGTTTTACGCAGCAAATCATCCCCAGCTAAATGGCCACAGCTGTCATTGATGATTTTGAAATGATCCATATCGATGTAACAGAGATAACAAACTTGACGAGAATTCATCACCTCATCCAATGCGCGACCAAATGCATAGCGATTCAATAATCCGGTCAGTTGATCATGATCCGCCTGATAACGAATTTGTTTCTGTAACTTTTGCTCGTTCGTCACATCTCGCAAGGTTATCGCGATCCCTTGTGGGATCCTAACCAGAGTAATATCCAACCAATCTGCAGCAACCTGTGTTTTTTTGGTTTTAAGCAGCTGATGAAACATCGGATCATTCGATGCCTTTTCCACTATTTGCTCAATGTCAGTGAGCCCCATAGCAAGAGCAATTTCATGCCATGATGCATGATGATGAATCGTTGGCAACAGCGCCAAGGCAGCACTATTAAAGCTAAACAATTGCAGCGCATCGAAATTTTGCTGGGCACCTTGAAACATAAAGATAAGCATTCCGTCCGGGGAACCATCCGCCGCCGCTTGATACACCTGTTGCACCTGTTTATTTTTTTTAAACTGACGGAACCAAGCTGCGATGAGGGCACTCACTAATAAAACGATAAACTCACCGAGCAGCAGTGCATCTCTCAGGTTTAATCGCTGCTGTTCAATACTTTGCACTTTGAGCGAGAAAATACTGCCAGCAAAATTAACTCGTTGCTGCGCAACTGGCTCGGTTTCAGCCCATTCCCCAAGTTGATACAAGGGTTGGTTTTCGGAAGCAATCTCAAAAGCAAACGGCTTCGCTGCTAAATCTGCAGTCAAAGCTTGGATCGTGGCTTGCGCATCAATTAATGCCACTAAATGCCATAAAGGTTGCTGATTGACGTTGACGTCTTGTTGGTAAATAACGAGGGGACGTCGGTCGATGTGAATGAGTTGACTCGCACTTTTCGAATATCTTGACGAAGCAAGGACAGCAGCAAGATTTTGTTGTTGCACTTGCCCTCTGACGGATGGATTGATACTCCAGATGATGCTCCCTTGCCGATCAACCAACCAAACATCATAAATTCCCGGTAACATTTTGCTTAAACTGCGGGCTTGATAATTAAACCAATCCACTTGGTTAGCGGCGGCAATCGGCCAGTTCCCACTGAGCTCATTCATGGCGCGAATGCGGTCGGCAGCAATAACCTCTAACGTTGTCGCGAGCTGTTCTGCCATAGTTCCCGCGCGCAATAATCGGGCTTGGATGTCATTTTGCTGCCAATAATTGAGCCAAAGCCAATTAAATAACGACAACAACACGAAAGAAATGCCAAAGATGACTCGGCTAGAGTTCAAGATAAAGCTCCTCAAAAGCGAGCTAACAAATTGAATTTAAATGATTTTAAACAAATAAGAAGGCGTTAGCTCATTGCAAATTTGCTGGAGTGCAGCATGACTCGCGAGCATGACAATTGGATGACAAATGGCAATTAAACTTTGAACGTTCTGGCTACGTCGTAAAACCTTCATCCTTACGTCAAAATTTTGTCTTAGAACCGGCAGATAATAATGGGCAGAACCTTCCTGTTCTGTGATGTGTGTTCCTGGATCTTTTCCTTGTCACTCAGCCGCTTACTGGCTAAACCGGGCAATTGCCCGGTTTATTTTTTTAGTAAACCATAACGAGGATCTAGATCCAGCCGTTATACGGTTGCGGCGTCAAATAAGCCAAGTTCATTGCTTGAGATCAGAGCTTCGATGTTCAGTAAGATGACCATAGTGTCGGCTACAGGGGCTAAACCGAATAGAAATTTACTATCAAACGCGACGCCAAATTCTGGCGGAGGTTTAATGTCTTGCGAATTTAAATGAATCACATCAGAGACTGAGTCCACCACAATACCAACAATTCGCTGAGCAATATGCAGCATAATAACGATGGTAAACTCATTATAAGTCGGGATCCCCACATTAAATTTAATGCGTAAATCAACGATTGGGACAATGTCGCCTCGCAGATTAATCACGCCTTTCAAAAAATCTGGCGCATTGGCAATTTTGGTCACTGCTTCATAACCACGGATTTCTTTGACTTGCATGATATCTAACCCATAGTGTTCTCCACCTAAAGTAAAGGTTAGAAACTCAAGATGGCTGACATCTTTATTTATCACACTGACCGGATCCATACACTCCCCTTCATGCTTTA
>CAZIPG010000052.1:342-17004 GCA_964540955.1 uncultured Rheinheimera sp. | reverse complement strand
CGGGGCCTGCAGTAACTTTCTTGCGGACAATTTTCTTTTCCGCCCGCAAGCGTTTTTGCGCGTTGTTGATACAAAACTCAGCCAATTGCTGGGCAATATCGGTATGTTCGTTCAACCACAAACTAAAACTGTCTTTCACCACGCCCGTAACAAAACTAGACGCTTGGCGACTAGACAGACGCTCTTTGGTTTGTCCGGCAAATTGCGGCTCTTGCATTTTTAAAGACAAAATATAGGCACAGCGATCCCAAACATCTTCAGGCGTCAGTTTGATGCCACGTGGCAGTAAATTACGGAATTCACAAAATTCCCGCAGAGCTTCTAATAAGCCTTGACGCAGGCCATTAACGTGGGTACCACCTTGCGCTGTCGGAATTAAGTTGACGTAACTTTCCGTGACTAATTCACCACCTTCTGGCAACCATAAAACCGCCCAATCGACGGCTTCGTTGCTCGCGCTAAAACTGCCGACAAATGGCTGTTCCGGCAGTGCCACCATGTCTTTGACTGCGTCGATTAAATAATCACGGATCCCTGCGACATAACACCAGGTGTAGCTTTGTTCGTTGACTTTGTCTTCAAACTTGACGGTCAGGCCTGGGCACAATACGGCTTTGGCTTTTAACACATGCAACATGCGACTGACGGAGAATTTCGCTGAATCAAAATATTTGGCATCTGGCCAAAAGCGCACGCGAGTGCCTGTATTGCGCTTCCCTACAGTGCCGGTCACGGCCAATTCGGTCACTTTATTGCCATGCTCAAACGCCATCTCATAGACATTGCCATCGCGCCGCACTGCCACTTCGACCCGAGTTGATAAGGCGTTGACGACGGAAATCCCCACCCCATGCAAACCGCCCGAGAACTGGTAATTTTTATTCGAGAATTTACCGCCCGCATGCAAGCGGCATAAAATCAGTTCAACCCCACTGACGCCTTCTTCTGGGTGAATGTCAACGGGCATTCCTCGACCATTATCGATTACTTCTAACGACTGATCTGGGTGCAATATGACTTGAACCGTATCAGCATGCCCTGCCAACGCTTCGTCCACCGAGTTATCGATGACTTCTTGCCCTAAATGATTGGGACGGGTGGTATCGGTATACATGCCAGGACGGCGCTGCACAGGCTCAAGGCCAGTGAGCACCTCGATGGAATCGGCGTTGTACAGTTGTTCAGTCATAATGAATTCCAGAAAAAAGGCACTCAGGCCGTATCGAGCAAATAATCACTGTATCTTTTTACAGTTTTTTACGCTAATTGGCAAAATTTCGCAATATCCATCAGTCGATTGCTAAACCCTTGGTAGCTATGATCGCCACCTTCGGTAATATCTAACTGACATTTTGCATAAAAATCTACCGCTTGTCGGTAATCTAACACTTCATCAGCAGTTTCAAGCAGCACCAGATAACGCGCAGGTTCGGCAATAGTCTCTACTTGCATGCGCTGCAATATGGGTAAATGGGACGCATCAACCGTGTAATGAATGTCATGTACAGGATGATAATAACGGCCAAGGTGTTGGCGCAACAACAAATGTGGCTGAACCGCCGGATTGATTAACACTGCTTGGCATTGATACTGCTCGGCGATCCTCGTCGCTAAGAATCCGCCTAAACTACTACCAATCACTGCATCCGGCGGATTTTCTGCGCACAAATGCTGTAATAATGAATCCGCCTCCAGTGGCGTGTAGGGTAGATCAGGCACCAGTAACCGATGTTGCGGCAATTGATGCTGAAAAAAATCCTGAATCATTAATGCTTTTTCAGAGCGAGATGAGCTAGCAAAGCCATGCAAATACAATACTGTTTTTGTCTTCAAACGCGAATAAACTCCCATTCCACTTGCATTCCAGCACTAAAGCGCCACAGGCAGGCTTGTGGCCCAGCCGAAAAAGTTTGCCAAGTCGGAGCAAGTTTAAACTGCACCGAGCTTGCTGGGCAACCGACGATCTGCCAATGCTGATGGCTGCTTTGATAGGCATGATGACAATGACCATGCGCTAAACCGCGCACTTTTTTAAAATGGGTTAATAGCTGGCAAAACTCCTCGCTCTCAACTAATCCATGCTCATCAATCGAGCTGCCAATCGCTTTGGGATGATGATGGCAAAATAACCAAGCCGGCATCAATGGCTCCGCTTGGAGTCGACTGATTAACGCCTGTTGCTTGGCAAGCGGGAAACTCCCAGCGGGAGTGTCCCCTTTGGTCGAAAGCAATAACAATTGCCAACCCGCAGCCCAAACTTCCTGCGCGGCAACAAAGGGAGCCGCTTGAAAAACCTCAGCCATCAGCCTTTCATCATCATGATTGCCTGGCAGATAAAAAACGGGCGCAGGCCAATCGGCCAACAATTGACGAAGCAGCTCATATGAGCCTTTCGAATGATCTTGGGTTAAATCGCCTGTCAAAATAATCGGATAAGGCGCAAGTTGCGAGAGCAGTGTTCGTAAATGGTTAAAAGGATTGATGCCCTGGTAGCTGCCATCGGGTTCAGCCACCAAATGACAGTCGGTGATTTGATAACAGACAAATGGCTCTGCATCCGCAAAACGATAGACACTCACCGATCCACCTCAATCTGGGCGTAACCTTGTAATTTGCACAGTAACAACCAATCCCGCAGCAATTCATTGATTTGGCGTTTTTCATCGGGTTGCAGCATTTCGGTATTTGGGTAGGTATATAAGGCTTTAAAGCGCTTGATATGTTGACAAGCCACTACTTCAGCCAATTTCGCATCATGATAGAGCCGCACCTCAAAATAAGGCTTGAGCCAAGCATGCACACTATCACTTTGATGACTAATGCGGATAAAGGTGGTAAAAGGCGCAACGGCTAACACTTCAATACCATAAGTTTCTAGCGCATTCACTTGAATAAAATACTTGGCATTGGCACTGGTATGCTCTGGCAAAAAAAATCGCAACTGCGCGTAATTGCGTTCGCACAGGCTCAGAAAATCAGGCACATAAGGCCGATATTGCGATTTCATTGCAAAAGACGCCATGCGTTAATGCGCTCCCCACTTGGCTTGGACTTCAGAGTGATGTAAGGCCAACCATTGTAGCGCAATCACTGTGGCTGCGTTGTCGATTAAACCAGCAGCCAGCATCTGTTGCGCCTTTGCCAAAGGCACTTGGTGCACTTTGATATCTTCATGCTCTTCGGCTAAGCCAAAAATTCCAGTCGTTACAGGATGTGTCAGTTCACCTAAGAATAGATGGATACGTTCAGTCGTGCCGCCAGGGCTGCTGAGATAACTGAGTATTGGCCATAATTCGCCTAATTCGAGGCCGGCTTCTTCCATTGCTTCTCGTCGAGCGACCTCTTCATGACTTTCACCTTCGCCAATCATACCGGCCACGGCTTCGAGTAACCAAGGCGTGGCTGAGCTTGGCAAAGCGCCAAGCCGAATTTGCTCAATTAACACGATTTCATCAGTTTTCGCGTTATATGGCAGCACGACCACTGCATGCCCACGCTCGAACATTTCGCGCGTGACCACTTCACTCCAGCCCCCTCTATATAAGCGATGTCTAAATTTATAGGTATTTATCGTGAAAAAACCTTGAAAAACGGTAGACTGGTCGACTATCTCTACATCGTCGACTTGAAAAGTTGGATAATCAACCCCAATGAGTTTGCTCATAATACGACTCACATTCTGTTACACTTGTGCCGACAACTTTTACGCATTCGGTTCGACTTAGTCTACGCTAACACGTTATTATTTGGTCAATTTTGTTTTCCCATGGGATCTGGTCATGAAAAAAACTGTTTTAAGTTCATTAGTGTGTGCGGCACTTGGTTTGTTTAGCCTGCAAGCCAATGCGGAAAACCTGCAAAACATTTATCAATTAGCTTTGAAAAAAGATCCTGCGGTTCTGAAAGCCGCAGCACAACGTGATGCCGCAACTGCAGCAATCGATGTCACCAAGGCAAATTTCCTGCCGACGATTGGCTTCACTTCAACCATCGGCAAGGGTCGTGAAACGCAAGCAGGCTTCACTTCGCCAACGTCAACCTTATACAGCAATCAAATCGCTTTAAAACAAACCATTTTCAATTGGGGCGATTGGAGTCGGTTGTCAACCGCTGAAAAACAAGCATTACAGGGCCAAACCTATTACAACGCCGTATTACAGGGGTTAATTGTCCGCGTATCACAAGCTTATTTTAATGTATTAAGTGCCAATGACGATTTAACCTTTGTTACTGCAGAAAAACGCGCGGTAGAACGTCAGTTGGAACAAACGCGTGAGCGTTTCCAAGTGGGTTTAACTGCCATCACTGATTTGCATGAAGCCCAAGCCCAGTTTGACGCTGTGGTGGCGCGTGAAATCAGTGCGACCAACTTATTGGAAAACGCCAAAGAAGCGTTACAAGAAATTACTGGCGAATACCACTCAACGTTGGCGCCATTAAATACCGCCAGTTTCAAAGCAACACCACCACAACCGAGCAATGCGGCTGATTGGGTGGTGATCGCTGAAGAAAACAACTTGGATTTGAAATCACGCAAACTGGCAGTTGAAATTGCGCAAAACGATATCGACTTAGCGCAATCTGGCCACTATCCAACAGTTGGACTGACCGCATCCAAAACCTTACGCGATACCAGCAATAGCTTCCAAAATGCTGAAGACTCTGTTGGTGTGACACTCAGTGTGCCTATCTACTCTGGCGGCGCAACCCAAGCTGGTGTTGATGTGCAACGCGCCAATTATGTCGCAACCAGTGAAGATTTAGAGTTAGGCCATCGTTCAGTGCTTCGCCAAATTCGTTCAAGCTACAACAACGTCGGCGCTGCCATTGCAGGGATTAAGGCTTTAGAACAGTCGGTCATTTCAGCTGAAAGTGCATTAAAAGCCACTGAAGCTGGGTTTGAAGTGGGAACTCGGACCATTGTTGACGTGTTAGTGAGCACGCGGAACTTGTTCGACGCTCGTCGCAATTTGACCAAATCACGGTATGACTACATCTTAGCCGTGTTGTCATTAAAACAAGCGGCAGGCACTTTAACAGAGCAAGACCTGAGCTTAGTCAACCAAGCATTAGGCAATTAATAGCTTTTCCTTCGATATTTCAGCGCTTTGTCAGAGCAGATCAACTGCTCTGACCGCGCTTTCGCTGTTCAGATCTGAATTTTCCGTTACAATAGCCCGTTTTTTTGTGTTTGAGGACAGGCTGTGATCGCAAATCCCCCATTTCAATGGAAAATGTTACACCCACGTTATTGGCTGGTCTGGCTAAGTCTGGGGTTGGCTTGGTTGATGAGTTGGCTGCCCTACTCATGGCTGATGGCAATTGGCCGTGGCTTGGGTCGATTATCTTTCAAACTATTGAAATCTCGTAGAAAAATTGCAAAACGCAATCTCGAGTTATGCTTTCCAACCATGGATGATGCAACGCGCGATGAGTTATTGCGTAAAAATGCCGAAGAAACTGGCTGTGCAGCGATCGAAACCATTATTGCTTGGTGGTGGCCCGATTGGCGCTTTAAAAAGTACGCCAGCTTTGTCGGCTACGAACATTTACAGCAAGCAATAGCGAGCGGTAAAGGGGTGTTATTGCTGTCGCCACACATGCTACATCTTGAAGCTTCAGGCCGCATTTTTGGTCTCAATCACCCTTCAGTGGGCTTTTATCGGCCACACAATAATTTGGTGATGGAATACTTTATGGTCCGCGGCAGAAACCGGGGCAATAAATATATGATTGGTAAACGCGATGTCAAAGCGTTAATCCACGCCTTGAATAGCCAAGAGGTTTGCTTCTATCTGCCCGACCAAGATTACGGCCGCAACCGTGCTTTGTTCGTGCCATTTTTTGCCGTCCCTGACACTGCAACCACCACAGGCACATTATTATTTGCCAAAGCGGCAAACTGTGTCGTCGTGCCGATTTATTCTCGGCGCCTGCCGAATCAGCAGGGATATCAAGTGGAAATCTTACCTCCGTTCGATAACTTCCCAAGTGGCGATGATGAAGCCGATGTGATCCGGGTTAATCAGTGGGTGGAACAAGCGGTTTTACAACATCCAGAACAATACATGTGGGTGCATCGACGCTTTAAAACTCGGCCAGATCCTGAAGCGCCCAGTTTGTATTAATGAAGCAATATGAAAAGTCTTGTTAGAGCGGCCAGAATTGGCAGGGCTCTAACAAAACTTCTGCTTGCTTGGAATCAAAGCCAATGCATTAACAATCCAAACAATTAAAATCAACAACTCATAAAACCTTGGGGGAAATTCAGTAGGATTTGGCAACAAAATGATATAAAGTGGAAACAACACCACTGAATCACTCAACCTTCTGACCGAACAAGCCGAGTTCCTGCATGCCATCGATTAAATCTCTCTTCGTGTTTTTTGTGTCCACTTGCGCTTTTTTCTGTGGCGCAAATGAACAAAAACCAGATATCGCAACACTTCTCGCGAAAAATCCAACTTTTGCTGAGGTCAAAATTTCTCCAGATGGCCGCTTTTTGGCGGTGATTGTCTTTGAAGAAGATAAACGCCAATTGCTGTGTTTAGATAGAGCCACGAAAAAACCCGTGGGTGGGGCTCGTCTTTCAGGCAAAGATGAAGTTGGTGAATTCTTTTGGGTGAGCCCAGAACGGATTGTGATGAAAATTAACAGTCGTTCTCCTTGGCAAAAAGAGCCTAATTATTACGGCGAACTGTTTGGCATTAATTGTGATGGTAGCAAACGGAAGATGCTGTTTGGCTATCGTAAAAGCGATACTTCGGGCTCCATGTTAAGTTCTAGCCGTGACGCCTGGGCCGATATTATCCACCTACTCCCCAATGAACCCAACCATATCCTGATCACCTCAACCAATTGGACGAAAGATGGCGGGGCGAAAGCGGATATTTTCAAGTTAGATGTTTATAGCGGTAAATTATCAAGAACTGGCAGAGCCCCGATGGGTTATGCCGATATCATGGCTGATAACAAAGGCGTCCCAAGGGTTGCGGCTGCCATTGATGAAAAAAATACCAGGCATGTATTTTTAGCGTCTGCGCAGGGCGAATGGATTGAAAATGAAGCTTTGAATGCTGTTCGCGAATTTGCGGCCATCCGCATGCTGCCGGATCAATCGGGTTTCTATTTTTCAGGTCGTTTAGAGTCAAATTATACCGGCTTATATCAGTTCAAATTCGCTGATAGCAGCATCAAGAAATTATACAGTTCCGATAAAATTGATATTACCTACCCCATGTTTAGTACCGATGGCGAAAGCATTTATGCCGTGCGGCTTGACGATGCCTTCCCTTCTTATCTGTTATTGAATAAAGATTCGCCGGATACTCAAGTATTCCGCGCTTTAACAGAAAAATTTAACGGTGCGGATGTGGTACTGACCAGCCAAACCTTGGATGGAAAATTACGGATAGTGCGCGTTGAAGCTGACCAGCTGCCTCCGATTTATTTTTTACACGATAACACCACAGGTCAAACCACCCGCTTGCTCGATAGCTTTCCGCACCTGCACGGCGTAGCCATGGTGCAAATGCAACCCATCGAATTTGAAAGTTTTGATAAAACTTTAGTCAGTGGTTATGCCACTTTAGGAGCAACCGGCGAAAATCAACCGCTGGTGGTCTTGCTGCATGGCGGTCCCTATGGCGTTCGTGATTACTGGGGTTATGACTCAGAAGTGCAAATGCTAGCAAAATCAGGCTATAACGTTTTGCAAATTAACTTCCGAGCTTCAGATGGCTTCGGTGCTGCCTTTGCGGATGCTGCTGATTTCCACTGGGGGGATCATGTTCAACAAGATATTATCGCCGGAACGCGCTGGGCTATTAGCCAAGGGGTCGCTAAAGCAGGCAATATCTGCATCATGGGTGGCTCTTTCGGTGCTTATTCGGCGCTGCAGTCGGCCTCTCTTGCCCCCGATCTGTTCAATTGTGCCATCGGTGTGGCTGGCGTTTACGATTTGACGCTGCTGACCAAAGAAGGCGACATTACCCGAACCACCTTTGGTGAGGCTTACCTCGACGGCGTGATTGGCAAAGACCAAAACCAATTAAAGAGTTTTTCTCCGGTTTATCAAGCCGATAAAATTAAAGCCAATGTGCTGCTTATTCATGGTGAAAAAGATGAAAGAGCGCCAATCGAGCATGCAGAATTAATGCAAGAGGCTTTGGAAAAGGCGGGTCGAACGGTGAAATTATCCGAGTATGATGATGAAGCCCATGGCTTTTATGCGGAAGAAAACCAAATTCGTTATTTTAAAGAGGTCCTCCAGTACTTAGAGGCACAATTAAAACGGTAAACAATACACTGTTCCTATCACCAACCTAGCGACCTAGGTTGGTGCCTGTATTTTACAGATTAGTTTTTTTTGGCCTTTCTTTGTCCGCGGCAAATCACAAAATTATTTGGCGTTCTTGCTCACATTGGTTAGTATCAATTCAAAGGCTTACACAGGAATAGTCAACATGTGGTTCTGGATTAAGCACCTCTCTGCTGCGGCTGTATTATTGGGGCTCGCTTTTGTCTTATTGATGAAACCGGAATTGATCGCATTCAAATCCAACGAAGAAGCTGCGCCTGAGAAAGTATCCAAATCTGTTTCTGCACAAAATGCGACCAACTTCTATGAAAAATTACGCTATTCCTTAGATGCAAGCGCAGATCCATCCAAAGAATTTGTTGTTGAATTAAAAGACACCAGTGACGAATTAACGACGACCTTAGCCAGCCGTACCAATACTGTGCCGCCCCTGGAAGGAAACTGGCAAGGCAGTGCCACCAATCGACAATTCACCACTGGCTCTCGCGTTCGCGATCAGATGATTGGTTTTGCCAATGATGAAGGTATTGAACTGATTTGGACCTTGCCACGCGATTACGTGGTTAAGCATTATTTTGAGAGTGGCGACAATTATCTCAAAGCACTGACCGACATTGTCGCCGCCATCTCACCTGATTTTGAAACGCCACTCCTCGCGTATTTTTGTCCGAAGGAGCGCGCCGCCGTGGTTACCGACAAACCCAACCCTTTTCTGCAGGACAATTGTCGGTTATTGAACGGCGAAAAACCTAAACTGCGAGCAATACCCGCTGCCAACTAGCCTGCACGGCATGCTCAGCCTCAGTTAAATCAGGTTGCGCTGAACCATCGGCTGGCTGCAGAGTTTCCCGATGGCTAACCCCCCGCAGTTGCTGATACGCTTGCTGCAAAGCACTCGCCTCTGCTAAGGACATCAATCCACTGGCGGCTGCCGCGTCTAGAATGCGAATATTGTCACTGAAGGTATAAAGGTCAGCAAATTGATTGGCATAAGCCAACACCAGAAACTGACTGATGAACTCAAGATCAACAACCCCACCTGACTTATGTTTCACTTCTTGCGAATGGACGCCATGATGCTCACGCAGTTTTTGCCGCATCTCCACCACTTCTTGACGTAGCGTTGTAATATCTCGTGGTTTTGCCAGAATTTCGGCACGGATCGCTGCAAATCTCTCACTAATTGCCGCATCGCCATAAATCAGTCGTGTCCGCACCAGCGCTTGATGCTCCCAAGTCCACGCCTCTTGCCGCAGATATTCGCCATAGGTTTCAATATGCACGGTTAATAAACCGGCGTTCCCGGATGGTCGAAGTCGAGTATCAATGTCATAGAGCACACCGCTCGCAGTGCGAGTGGTGCATAAATGTAGAATACGCTGCACTAACTTTAAGTAGAACTGACGCGAGTCAATGGCCCGATCGCCACTGGTCGGCGCAAGAGAATCGCATTGATGGACAAAGACCAAATCTAGATCAGAGCCATAGCCCAGCTCTAAACCACCCAATTTACCATAAGCAATGACCGCAAAAGCTTTATCATCGCCCGCTTTCACTCCTGCAGGATAGCCATATTTTTCAACCATTTGCTGCCAAGCTAAATCCACCACTTTGGCCATGATGGCCTCGGCTAGCCAAGTTAAATGATCGCTCACCTTCATCAGCGGGAGAATACCCGTAATATCGGCAGCAGCAATTCTCAGTTGCTGCGCTTGTTTATATTGGCGCAGCGTTTCCATTAACAGTTCTAAATCATCCTCGGGCACCCGCAGCAATTGCTGGCGCAAACGGTCTTGATAATCCGCTACGGTTGCGACTTGGTAAAGCTGCTCAGGGTCAATTAACTCATCCAATAACATCGGATAACGCGCTAAATGTTCCGCTAACCAACCGCTGCGGCCGCAAAGCTTAACCAACTGCAGCAACGCTTTTGGATTTTCAAACAACAATTCCAGATAAGCGGTCCGACTGACAATTTGCCGAAACACGCCAAATACACGGCTCACCACCAGGCTGTTCGCTTGCTCTTTTGCCACTAAATGTAAAAGAGATGGCAGCAACTTAGCCAACAACTCGCGGCCGCGGGGACCGACACTGCGCTTTTGGCAATCCTGCCGAAATTGTTGCACCTGCGCGACCAAGCTTTCGGCTTCATCCGTGGCAAGCCATTCGAGATGCTCAGCCAGTTCGGCGGGGCTTAATTCGCTATCCCACAGTAAGCGCCCCAGCAATAATTCTTCCGCTTCGGGTGCTTCCTCTTGCGCAATAACCTGCAAAAACTGCGCATGAATACGCTGCATCGCTCGCTGGATTTGTTGCTCTAGATTTGCCCAATCCCCTGCATTCATCGCGATGACTAAGCGCTCACGGGTCAGTGCATCGCTCGGTAATGTTTGGGTTTGTTGATCATCGATGCCTTGCAGCCACTGCTCAACTTGACGCAGCAGTAAATAATCTTGCTGCAGAGCGGTCGCAGCTTGTGCATCTAAAATGCCCTCAGCAACTAAGGCTGCCAATGCCTTAAAAATCGATGGTTGTTGTAAAGCAGGGATGCGACCACCGCGGATCAGCTGTAATGTTTGGACAATAAATTCAACTTCACGGATCCCGCCAGCACCGAGTTTGATGTTATCCACGCGATTGCGCCGCCGATTCTCTTGCTCAATCAGTTGTTTCATCCGCCGCAAAGATTCAATCGCCGAATAGTCGATGTAACGACGGTACACAAAAGGCTTCAGCATCGACTGCAATTCGCTGGCAAAAGGTTCTACCGGATTGAGGATCCGTGCTTTTAGCATCGCATACCGCTCCCAGTCGCGCCCTTGCTCTTGGTAATAATCCTCAAAGGCAGCAAAACTGAGCACCAAAGGCCCGCTGTCGCCAAAAGGCCGCAACCGCATATCCACGCGATACACAAAGCCATCGCCAGTCACTTGATGCAATAAAGCAATAATTTTTTGGCCGAGTTTGGTGTAGAACTGCTGGTTTTCACAGCTGCGTCGACCACCGCTCGTCATGCCGTTTTGCGGATAGATGAAAATTAAGTCGATGTCGGAGGAAAAGTTCAGCTCACCGCCGCCCAATTTGCCCATGCCCAAAATCAACATTGGCAACACCTGCCCTTGCTCATCTTTCGGTTCGCCCCACTGCGTCGCGAGTTCACGCCAAGCAAATTGATAAGCACATTGAATGAGTGCGTCGGCCAATTGCGAAACCCGAGCCAGAGCTATTTCGACAGGTTGGGCGCGCAACACGTCATCCGCCAGCACCCGACAAAGTCCGGCATTGCGATACTGGCGCAGCAACGTCATGGCTTGTGCTTCAGTGGCATTCGTTAAATCTGGCACTAAGGCTTGGGAGTATTCGCCTGACAAATATTCCGGCAACAAATGCGGTTGCTTGGCCACAGTGCGGCACAATAAAGCACTGACAGCAAAGAGTTTTTGCACATTTTCCAGCTGCGCTGTAGCAAGAGGCGACACGCCTGCCAGGGCCTGATTGCCCATTTGCACCGTTAACCAATGTTGCAGCTCAACACTATAGTGAGCCGCTGTCGGCTGAAGTTGTCCATCCGCAGAATTTGTCATTATTTACTCCTGCACCAACCATTGCGTGAAATCTAATAACCACAGCTGACAAGCGCGATGGTTGCCAAGGTCTAACTGATGCGCTTGCGCGAGCAAGTCCACAGGCAAAGCATGCGGCTCCAGTGCCTGCACAAAGCGCTGCCATAAGGCAATCAGTGCTTGAGACTGAGCCAACGAAGGCGCTTGCTGTTGCAGAAATAGATTTTGCGACACAGCGCGCAGCCACTGGCCAAGCGTGGCACTGTTCTCAGGTTCAAGCCATTGTAGAGGCTGCTGCTGAGCTAAACGATAACCACGCTCAGCTTTGGATTGAAAGCCGACACTTAAATCAAACTGTGCTAACAGTGCACGCGCCAGCGCAAATAAACAGGCTGGTTCTCCAGCGACCAATTCCAATTCAATTTCACAAATTGCAGAGCTTGCGCCGCCAGCCATCACGGCACCGCTGTCGAGCACAGCCTCGACTTGCGAGCCGTCAGGCAGCATCAGTTGATAAGCCTGTCGAATAAAATCGGTGCGAAACATCTCTTGCAGTTGTGCTTGCAGCACTTCGACCTGCGTGTCTGCAGGCCAAATTTCAGCCGGGAAATTGGCCAACACTGGCCATACCGAATCACATGGGACATTATATTCTGGCCGAATATGCGCAGCACCTTGCTGCTGTCCAGCCAATTTAATAGTTTGCTCGTACCGACCCGCCTTGAGGCGTGTTCGCAACCCACAATCATGACGGCGAAACCATTGATCTGGTGTTTCAAAATAGGCATTAAGGAGAGATTTCGGCGCTTCTATTATTGGCGCCACCGCCAACAGCGGTTGCCAGCAGGCCACCAGATCTTCATGACTTGGCCGACTTTCGGCATCATTGATGGTTAATTTTAATTCGACTTCCAACGCCATGCGGGGTTCCTGCCACCAGTTTTACTTCGACTTCAGCGCAACATAGGCCATCTGCTGATTCCCAGCAAGTGTTTTTGCTTGTCAAGCGGTTAACAACTCCCTATGATCAAGCGAGTCCCTCGCGCCTTAAGTTTTTGTGGAAGAATTATGTCGATGTTGAATCGTCCAACGATGTTGGTTGTTGCGCTTTTTAGCGCTGTAAGTGTTGCGCAAACTGCGCCTGTCACCCAACCTACGACTACCGCGGTCACCAATTCGACCGAAACAGCGGCAGTCAAAACCAACAAAAGCGCAGAAAAACCTGCGTTTATTATTGATGCGCTGAGCACGCCGTTACGCTCAGGCCCAGGTAATGAATACCGCACCATTTCAACGGTCAGAGCAGGCGAAACTGTCACCTTCATCGGCGATAATCCTAGCAATGGGTTTATCAAAATTCGTGATATTTCAGGCAATGAAGGCTGGTTGAGTGGTGAATACATTACTTATGAAGCCAGCCCGAAAGCCAACCTAGAAGCCATGAAGCAGCAGCTGGGTCAACAAGAAATGATGGCCGCACAATTTGAGCAAGAACGCCAAGCGTTGCAACAAGCTGTCACCACTGCTGAAGCTGAGCGTGACGCCGCGAAAAAAGAAGCAGAACTGGCCAAACAAACGGCTGCCCAACTCACCGCGCGTTTAGCGGAAGAAAATCCTGAATTGTTGCAAAACAAAATGGTGATTGGCGGGGGGATTTTAGCTGCAGGCTTATTCTTAGGTTTAATTCTGCCAATCATTACACCACGCCGTCGTCGCAACGATCGCTGGATGTAATCGTTAAAAAGTCTTTGTTGCAGTCGCGGTGACTTGCACCGCGACACTGCGTTTGAACTCAGGCCCATGCTGATACGGCTACTGAAACTCAAACTGAAACAACCGCGCAAGCATGAATCTCGCCCACAGCTAATCAGCATTGTTCATCAGTTTTAACTGGTCATCAGCCTTAATTGCAGGCAGCGCTTTTTTAGCCCGCTCCGATGGGCAAACCAGAATCTTGTTTCACTTTTTCAATCACGACATAAGTGTGGGTTTGCAAAACCCCGGGTAAATCGACGATTCGCCCCAGCACTGCCCGATACGCTTCCATACTGGATAAACGCAGTTTCAGCAGATAATCAAAGCCGCCAGCCACCATGTGACATTCTGCCACTTCATCAATTTGCACAACGGCATCCCGAAATTGATCAAACACAGCGCCAGTAGTTCTATCGAGAGTGACTTGAATAAATGCCGCGGTACCAAGACCTAATTTTGAGGCGTTTAACTTAGCGCCATACCCTTCGATAAAGCCATCTTGTTCGAGTTTTCGCACACGGTCGATACAAGGACTCGGGCTCAAATTCACCCGTTTCGCCAATTCTACATTAGAAATCCGACCATCTTTTTGCAGAGTGTCTAGAATTGTTCGGTCTATTCTATCTAACGCACGCGGTTTAGTTGATTCTGTCATTGCCAAATTTTCTATGGTTATGTTGCATGAATACCAAATAATATAGGGTTATCGAGCAAAAATAACCACCAAATACTGGCGTGATTTCACTAAAATGCAGCATTTATTTTCATTCAACTGGGAATCTACCATGCTATTTCACGGCGACCTGACGACGACGGATCCGATCCGCCAAACTATCCGCAAATTTTATCGTGCAGATGAAACCGAAGTTTTAGAGTATCTGCTGCCTATCGCTGATATTGGCGTGCAAGCCAGGTCGCGTGCTTGGGAGAAAGCCCGTCAGTTAGTCGTAAATATTCGCAAAGCACAGGTCGGTAAAGGCGGTGTTGACGCACTGTTGAATGAATTCTCACTGTCAACCGAAGAAGGCTTGGTGCTGATGTGCTTAGCCGAAGCGTTACTGCGGGTGCCTGATAAAAACACCGCCGATCGGCTTATCCGTGACAAACTGTCGCAAGGCGATTGGAGCTCGCACTTAGGCAATAGCGAATCCTTATTCGTCAATGCTTCGGCCTGGGGTTTATTGTTCACCGGTAAATTAGTCAACTACAGTGATGATGAGAAAAAACATCAATTTGGTTTATTAAAACGAACATGCGGCCGCTTGGGTGAACCTGTGATCCGCCAAGCCGTGCGCTATGCCATGCAAATTATGGGTACCCAGTTTGTCATGGGAACCACTATTGATAAAGCCGTTGAGCGCGCCGTCGAATTGGAATCTAAAGGCTTCACTTATTCCTATGACATGCTGGGTGAAGGCGCGCGGACGATGGAAGATGCGGACCGCTATTTCCAAAGTTACATGATGGCCATCAAAGTGATCGGCGAAGCGGCAAAAAATCGGGGCCCCATTAAGAGCCCCGGTATTTCGGTCAAACTGTCAGCAATCCATCCACGTTACCGCTTCTCACATCGCGATCGCGTGATGAACGAATTGGTCCCACGCTTAAAAACCCTCGCGTTAGCGGCCAAGAGTTACAACATTAGCTTCACCGTGGATGCGGAAGAAGCTGACCGTTTAGAATTATCCATGGATGTCATCGAAGCGGTATTCGCCGATGCCGATTTAGCCGGTTGGGAAGGCTTCGGTCTGGCCATTCAAGCCTACTCCAAACGTTGCATTCACTTAATTGAATGGTTACGGGCACTGACCGTTCGAGTGGGCCGTAAGTTAATGGTGCGTTTAGTCAAAGGCGCTTATTGGGATAGCGAAGTTAAAATCAGCCAAATTGAAGGCCACGACGACTTCCCAGTATTTAGTCGCAAACCATCAACTGACGTCTCTTACCAAGCTTGTGCCAAAAAACTACTGGCTTATCGCGACAGCATTTACCCAATGTTTGCCACGCATAACGCCTACACGGTTGCCACTATCTTAGAAATGGCGCCAGATCGCACAGGCTATGAATTCCAGCGTTTACACGGCATGGGCGATGCACTCTATGATCAAGTCGTTGCAGAAGACAAAGTGCCATGTCGTATCTATGCACCAGTGGGTGAACATTCAGATTTATTGGCGTATTTGGTTCGTCGCTTATTAGAAAACGGCGCCAATAGCTCATTCGTGAATAACATCGTCGATGAAAATATTCCGGTTGAGTCGCTGCTGAAAGATCCGGTTGAAACTGTGCGCAGTTGGACCCAAAAGCGCAACACGCAAATCCCACGTTCTGCCAATTTATATGGCTCTGAGCGTAAAAACTCAAAAGGGATTGATTTAACTGAAATTGATGCCATCACACCGGTGCGTGCCGCCATGAAAGCCTGGGTTGAGCAAAGTGCGGCGCTAGCGCCAGTCGCTGATGCCAAAGTGGTGAGAAATCCAGCCAATCACCAGCAAGTAATTGGCTACACAGTGCATCACACTCCAGAGCAAATGCTCGCAAGCATTGACCGCGCAGAAGCGGCCTTCCCTGCTTGGAGTAGCACGCCAGTGGCAGCGCGTGCAGCCTCATTACGCGCCTTAGCAGATGCTTTAGAAGCAAATCGTGACGAATTACTGGCGATTTGCGTGAAAGAGGCCGGTAAAACAGTGCCAGACAGCGTCGCAGAAGTGCGGGAAGCTGTCGATTTTTGTCGCTACTACGCCGCTCGTGCCGAAGCCATGTTTAGCCATGATGCTCCAGAGAGCCGTGGCGTTGTGCTCTGTATCAGCCCATGGAACTTCCCATTAGCGATTTTCTTAGGCCAAGTGACAGCCGCTGTTGCAGCAGGGAATACAGTCATTGCCAAACCTGCAGAGCAAACCAGCCTGATTGCCATTCGTGCGATTGAACTTTGGCGTGCGGCAGGCTTACCTGCGGGCGTGGTGGAACTTGCTATTGCGCCAGGTCGAGTCATTGGTGAGCACGTTGTCCCTGATC
>CAZIPG010000052.1:0-332 GCA_964540955.1 uncultured Rheinheimera sp. | reverse complement strand
TGATGTTTACCGGTTCAACAGAAACAGGCAGCTGGATCGCACGGAAATTAGCGGAGCGTGGCGGTGAGCCTGTGCCACTGATTGCCGAAACTGGCGGTCAAAACTGTATGGTTGTTGACTCAACGGCATTGCCTGAGCAAGTCGTTGATGATGTGGTTTCTTCGGGTTTCCAAAGTGCGGGCCAGCGCTGCTCGGCGCTTCGTGTGTTGTTCTTGCAAGAAGATGTCGCCGATAAAATTATTGCGATGATTAAAGGCGCAATGATGGAACTGCATGTAGGCGATCCGGCTTATTTATCCACTGATGTCGGCCCAGTCATCGACCAAAAAGCG
>CAZIPG010000051.1:0-17062 GCA_964540955.1 uncultured Rheinheimera sp. | reverse complement strand
TATTCCGGTGGTATGGATTCTTTCACTGTTTTACATAAAGCCATCCGTGATGGTCATGACGTTTATGCGTTATCTTTTAATTATGGTCAGCGCCATGTGCGAGAGCTTGAGTGTGCCAGCAAAGTATGCGCAGAACTCGGGATTAATCATAAAGTAGTTGATATCTCAGCCATTAATCAGCTTACTGGTGGTTCTAGTTTAACGTCAGATATCGAAGTCCCTGAGGGTCACTACGCTGCTGATAATATGAAATCGACGGTTGTACCAAATCGCAATATGATCCTCTTATCATTAGCCGTTGGTTATGCCGTATCGTTAGATGCATCTGCGGTTTACTACGGTGCCCATTCTGGCGATCATTTTATTTATCCTGATTGCCGCCCAGAGTTCGTGCAAAAAATGCATGACGTCTGCCAAATCGCAAACTATGAGCCCGTGGCAATCGTCAGCCCATATCTGAAGGAAACCAAAATTGAGATCCTGCGAGATGGTTTAGCGATGGGGCTGGATTACAGCAAAACTTGGACCTGTTATAACGGCAGAGAAAAGGCTTGCGGCAAATGTGGTTCCTGCCAGGAGCGTCTAGAAGCTTTTGCGTTAAATTCGGCGCAAGATCCACTCCCCTACGAATAATCCTGCGCAAACCAAGGCACTCAAGGTTTATGCGTTTTGGCGCTTGAGAACACAGCCTAATTTTTTAAAATCTCGCCCACAAAAAACGCAGCGAGTTATGGCTGCGTTTGATGTTTTACTGCCTATTTTTTAATGCTTGTGTCTACTGAGTCTACTGCCTGTGTTTAAGCGTATTTGCAACCCACAAGCTCTTAACGCACAGGTAAATTGAACTTAGCAAACATCCGATCTATTTCTTCTTGGTTACGGAGTAAATTCGCTTTTTCAACGACATCCTTGGTCAAATGCGGGGCAAAGCGCTCAATAAAGTCATACATATAGGTTCTTAAGAATGAACCTTTTCTAAAGCCAATTTTGGTTGTGGACGCGGCAAATAAATGACTTGCATCTAAAGCAACCAGATCGGTATCAAGTTGTTTATCCATTGCCATCGAAGCAATTACACCAACGCCAAGCCCAAGGCGAACATAGGTTTTTATCACATCAGCATCAGTCGCTGTGAATACAATTTTTGGCTCTAAGCCTTTTTCGCCAAAGGCTTTATCAAGCTCTGACCGACCAGTAAAACCGAATACATAGGTCACGATCGGATGCTCGGCGACATCTTCAATCTCTATTCTGCGCTTGAGCGTGGCTAATGGATGATCAGCACGAACAATCACGCTGCGGTTCCAATGATAACAAGGCAACATCACCAAATCTGAAAATAAATGCATGGCCTCAGTGGCAATCGCAAAATCGGCATCGCCGCGAGAAGCCGCTTCTGAAATCTGCTGAGGTGTCCCTTGGTGCATATGTAAAGACACTTTCGGAAACTTTTGCATAAAACCACTAATCACCGATGGCAAAGCATATCGAGCTTGGGTATGCGTTGTCGCAATATTTAATTTCCCTTGATCAGGTAAGGTGTGTTCTTTCGCAACGGCTTTAATGCTTTCAACTTTCGCTAAAATTTGTTGGGCAATTTCAATCACATCACGCCCTGCAGGTGTCACATGTGTTAAGTGTTTGCCACTGCGGCCAAAAACCTGGATCCCAAGCTCATCTTCTAACATGCGAACTTGTTTACTGATCCCTGGTTGTGAGGTATATAAACTTTCAGCAGTTGCTGAAACGTTCAAATTGTGATTTAACACTTCCACAATGTAACGCAGCTGTTGTAATTTCATGGGTTCGGTTTCCAAAATCGACTGATGACAAACCAAGAATGCAAGGTTGGTTTATTCCATTAAATCATATTTTTAAAATATGGTATAACAAATAGTAGCTAAAACTAGGTAAATTTCCAATGTGATAATATTTCATTTTGGTAGAGAGGAAAAAGGTATCGTGGAACACCCAGAAATTGATTTTGCCACTGTCTTAGCATCCGCCGTACATGACATGAAAAATTCGTTATGTATGCTTTTGCAATCCATGGAATCATTGCAGCAAAGCCTTGCCCCACAGTCCTCGAGCGCTTCACAGGAATTAGCGAGGATCCATTATGAAGCAAGCCGATTAAATACCAATTTGCTTCAACTACTCTCAATGTATCGAATCGAAAAGAATCAGTTACCTTTACATATGGATGAGTATGCTGTTGTTGATTTGATTGATGAAATTGTGATTAAAAACCAACTATATAGTGAGCAGAAAGCCATCGAAATTATCACCGAGTGCCCAGAGCATCTCACTTGGTTTTTAGATAATGATTTAATCATCAATTTACTCAACGATTGTTATGTCAATGCTTTAAGGTATTCGACTTCAAAGTTGTTATTGCGCGTTTCAGTTGAAAATAACCAAATATGCTTCGCTATCCATGATGATGGCGTTGGCTATCCTAAACATATTTTAGAAAATGCCGATGAACAGATGCACAGCCTCCACTTAGGCTCCGGTCGCACTGGGCTGGGTTTATTTTTTGCTCATTTAATCGCAATTGCTCATCAAAATCAGGGTAAAACAGGAAGAATTGAATTGAGTAATGGTGGCGAATATGGCGGTGGTGTTTTTAAGCTATGGTTACCTTAACTAAGTTCGGGCAATTATTGGTAATTTTGCCATTTTCTAGTTAATATGCATTGAGTGCTTTAGTATTGAGGTTGCAATGGTTGTTACGTTAATAATTGTTCTTGTCATCGCGCTTTTGGTGATCTCGGTCATCATGAATGCTGTGCAACAACATAAAGAACGATTAGCGACCCTCAAACGTGCGGAATTTTCGAAACTGCGTGCGATGCTTGAAGATACCGAAGAAATTCTATTGAATGCCGCAAACGTGCCACTAACTTCAGGCACTATCAAGATGTTATTAAATCGCATTGCTTATACACTCAAAGCGATGGTCGAACTGGAACCGACTTCCCGAGATTTGAAGAACCGCCTCAATGATACTGAAAAGCGCATTAGTGAGATGGGAAACGCTGCAAGCACGGCAGCAGAAAATATCAGTTTGCCAGATAACGACAAACAGATTATCAGCATGATCCAAGGGATTAAAAAGTTAAGAACTATCCTACGAGCCGAACATGCCCGTGGCAATGTTGATACTCAGCTTGTCGTTCAGGAAGATCGGCGTTTAGAAAATTTACAATTACGTATTAATGTCGAGAGCCAAATCAAACGCGGGAATATGGCTCGTAGTAATCACATGCTGGGTTCTGCGCGGCAATGTTACGAAAAAGCGTTGGCAACATTATCCAATGCAACCACTGTCGATGAATACGTACAATCGCGCAAAAACGATGTGAATAACATCCTTAATGACATTGCAGAAGAGTTGAAAGAAGGCAACCTGCGTGATCGCCAGAAGAAACTTGAAGCTGAAAATAATGATTTAGACGTTTTATTTGCCCCCAAACGGAAATGGTAAAATACTTCATTCTATTGCGCGCTTATTCTCTGAGTGCTAGTTGCAGGCCGATTGCTACTGACTGATCAATGCTCGCAGTTGTTCTCGACTACACCTCCCCATCATATAGTCCAAATAGATGATCTCTGTCAGATTGAAAGTCGATAGTCACCTCAAGAATTGACCGCAATATCTGTAAAAGCACCACGCAATAACGAGGGCTAAGGCTACCTTAATGATGGCAAAGGGTCCCTTCGCATTTTAAGTTTATTTCGCTTCCCCATATAAAAAAGCAGCATTGTCGGTCAATGCTGCTTTTGACTCAATAAACTATTTGATGTTTAAAGGGCCTAGAAACAATTCTAAGCGATTTTAAACTTAGGCTTCCGCTTTACCTTCAACCCATTTGCCGTCACGGTACCATGCCATCCAGCCCGTTGCTTTGCCATCTTTTTCAGACATCACATACTGCTGTTTGGTTTTACGACTCCAACGCACAATCGTCGGATTGCCGTCTTTATCTTGCTTGGGTGCATCAGCCAAATAGAAAAACTTTGGCATCAAGCGGTCACGAAAACGGGCAAGTTCAGAAACCAATGGCGCTCGAGTTTCGCGTGAGCGCGGGAAAGTCGACGCAGCCAGGAACAGACCGGCTGCGCCATCCCGTAACACAAAATACGCATCTGATTTTTCACAGCGTAGTTCAGGGAGATGCACAGGATCTTCTTTCGGCGGTGCAGCTTCACCATTTTTCAACAATTTGCGGGTATTTTTGCACTCAGCATTGGTACAGCCAAAATACTTACCAAATCGGCCTGATTTTAACTGCATATCCGAGCCACATTTGTCACATTCAATTAATGGACCATCGTAGCCTTTAATTTTGAATGCACCACTTTCCACTACATAACCATCGCATTCAGGGTTATTGCCGCAGACAAATAACTTGCGATGCTCATCTAAGAGATAAGAATCCATGGCAGTTGCACATTTGGGACAACGCTTTTTATGGCGAAGCACTTCTGTTTCTAACTCATCATCATCGCTGACTTCTATCGCTTCTTCGCCAGAGACAAGATTCATTGTGGTAGTACAACGCTCTTTCGGCGGCAAATTGTAACCTGAACAGCCTAAAAACACCCCAGTGCTGGCGGTGCGGATCCCCATTTTGCGGCCACAGGTGGGGCAATCAATGTCCGTAAGCACAAACTGATTAGTGCGCATCCCACCCTGCTCAACTTCTCCCTCAGCAACTTTAAGTTTATTGGAGAAATCGCCATAAAACTCATCCAGTACATGACGCCATTGCTGCTCACCGTTGGCAATTTCGTCGAGTTTGAGCTCCATATTGGCAGTAAAATCATAACTAAGCAGCTCGGTGAAGTTTTCAACTAAGCGATCAGTGACGATCTCTCCCATCTTTTCAGCATAAAAGCGTTTGTTGTCAACTTTGACATAACCGCGGTCTTGAATAGTCGAGATGATCGCAGCATAAGTTGAAGGTCTGCCAATCCCACGCTTTTCCAATTCTTTCACTAAGCTAGCTTCGCTAAAACGCGCTGGCGGTTTAGTAAAATGCTGAGCAGTATGTAAATTCTCTAAGCTGAGTACATCGCCTACTTGTAAATTCGGCAATTCGTTGTCTTCTTCATCCTTGCGTTTTTGCGCAGGCTGTACGCGAGTCCAACCATCAAATCTTAACACTCGACCTTTGGCACGCAATTCGAATTCACCTGCCATAACGGTAAGATTTGTCACATCATACTGAGCTGGTGGCATTTGACATGCAACGAATTGACGCCAAATCAGCTCATACAATTTCTTGGCGTCGGCTTCCATATCACCGAGCATGCTGGCTTGCACTTGCACGTCCGAAGGTCGGATTGCTTCATGCGCCTCTTGTGCATTGGCTTTGCTACCATATACCACGGGTTGCTCGGGCAAATATTGCTCGCCAAATTGGCTACCGATAAATTCGCGCACGGCACTCAGGGCTTCGGCCGATAAATTGGTTGAGTCCGTTCTCATGTAGGTGATGTAGCCCGCTTCGTACAAACGTTGGGCCATCATCATGGTCTTTTTCACACCAAAGCCCAGTCTCGTACTCGCAGCCTGCTGCAAAGTGGAGGTAATGAATGGCGCTTGGGGTTTGGAACTGGATGGTTTTTCTTCTTTTTCAGTGACTTCATATGCAGCGCGTTGCAACAATGACTCTGCAGCTCTTGCACTACTTTCATTGGTTGGGCGAAATGCTTTGCCGGCTTGACGAATAACCTCTAACGACATTCTATCTTGCTTTGCTGTCAGGGTATTGGCAGCGATGGTCCAATATTCTTCAGGGATGAAGGCTTTGATTTCACGTTCCCGTTCGACCACAAGTCGCACGGCTACAGATTGCACTCGACCTGCCGACAAGCCACGAGCGACCTTCTTCCACAATAATGGCGAGACCATAAAACCAACAACACGGTCAAGGAAGCGTCTGGCTTGTTGCGCATTGACCCGATCTTCATTGACTTGCCCAGGTTCAACAAAAGCATTCTTAATCGCATTTTTGGTAATTTCGTTAAAAACTACCCGCTTAAATTTTTCGGGTTGGCCGCCAATAATTTCTCGCAAATGCCAGGCAATGGCCTCTCCCTCACGGTCTAAGTCGGTCGCGAGGTAAATAGTGTCAGCTTTTTCAGCAAGCGTTTTTAATTCCTTAACGACTTTTTCTTTGTCTTCAAGGATCTCATAACGGGCTTTCCAACCATTTTCAGGGTCAACCCCCATGCGATCGACTAACGCTAAGTAGTCTTTTTCCGCCTTCGATAATTTGCTTGCCGTTGCTTTTGTCTTTTCTTTTGAACTGCTTTTTGGCAGATCACGGATGTGACCTACACTACTTTTAACAATATAGTCATTGCCTAAGTATTTATTAATTGTTTTAGCTTTTGCCGGTGATTCGACTATTACCAGTGATTTCGCCATTGTTGTCCTGAGATCCCTAAACTTGTGTGCTGACACAGCACGCCCTTTTTAACGTATATCCGCAAACTGAAGTTGTGACAAGTGAATAAACTCATTATTATGCATAAAGCCCTTGATAAAGGGTTTTCTGCTGGTTTTATCAGCAGAATAAAATGAAGCAAACCTAAAACGGCCGCAAAAACAATAATAACAGTGCCCCTTCCCAATTGAAGGAATAAAGCAAAATGAAATATTTCGAAGCAAACTTTGATGGTCTGGTCGGGCCTACGCATAACTATGCAGGGCTCTCCATTGGTAATGTTGCCTCACTCAACAATGCCAAAAATACTTCAAGTCCAAAACAAGCCGCTTTGCAGGGCTTACAAAAAATGAAAGCCTTGTCTGATTTGGGCATGATCCAAGGGGTTCTTGCCCCACAGGAGCGGCCTGATGTTTACACGCTAAGACGCTTAGGTTTTAGTGGTACAGACGCAGAAGTTATTAGTAAAGCGGCCAAACAAGCGCCTGCAGTCCTAAGAGCCGTCTGTTCAGCTTCAAGTATGTGGACGGCGAATGCTGCCACCATATCTCCAAGTAAAGATACTGCTGATGGCAAAATCCACTTTACACCTGCGAATTTGACCAATAAGTTTCATCGCTCATTAGAGCCTGAAACGACAGGCCGTATTTTACAAGCGATGTTCAATAATGAACACCACTTTGCGCATCATCACCATTTACCAGACAACGATCACTTTGGCGATGAAGGCGCTGCCAACCATACTCGGTTATGCGCAGATTATGGCCAACAAGGTGTTGAATTATTCGTATTTGGTCGTTACGCCTTTGATTATAACAAACCTGCACCTAAAAATTTCCCAGCTCGTCATACCTTTGAAGCCTGTGAAGCGGTTTCCCGTTTACATGGCTTAAGCGACGATCATGTGGTGTATTTGCAACAAAGCCCTGAGGTGATAGACCAAGGCGTTTTCCATAACGACGTAATTGCTGTGGGTAACCAAAACGTGCTGTTTTTCCATCAACAAGCTTTTGTGGATAGCCAAGCAAAGCTTGCTGAAATTCAACGCAAATTTGGAGACAGCGCACCGTTACACTTTATTGAAGTGCTTGATCATGAAGTGAGCGTACAAGAAGCAATTCAAACGTATTTATTCAATACGCAAGTCATTACCTTACCTTCCGGGGAGATGGCGATTATCGCGCCCACAGAATGTCGAGATCATCCTCGTGTTAGTGCCTATCTCGCAGAACTCACAGGCCGCGGCACACCAATTAAACATGTACATTATTATGATGTAAAGCAAAGCATGCGAAATGGCGGCGGACCTGCCTGCCTGCGCCTGCGGGTTGCTATGAGTCAAGCAGAATGCCAAGCCGTAAATCAACGTGTGCTTCTTAATGAGCAGTTGTTCAATGAGTTGAATCAATGGGTTCACACACATTATCGAGACAGCATTAGCGAGGCAGATTTAGCAGATCCACAATTGTTAATTGAATCTCGAACAGCACTTGATCAGTTAACGCAAATTCTAGGTTTAGGTTCCGTCTATCGCTTCCAACGTTAAAAACGCGATTTGACTAGTCCTCAAATAAGTGTCAACACTATTTAGGACGGGTCAGTCATAAACAAAAAGCCTCTTTATGAGGCTTTTTTTTGGAATAAATTTTGGAATTGCTTTTAGCATTTCCGTCAAATAAAAAACCAGTCCGAAGACTGGTTTTTTTATTCTTAAGCATTATTTAGAGTGGGAATGTTTGACCGTTGATTGCACAGACAGACTTCGTTGTATAAGTCGTCTCATCAACATCCGTGTTTGCATCAACGCCGAATGGGCTATTCCAAGGTCTGGACTCTTCTTTAGTAGTATCTTGCCCATCATAGCCAAGAGCGACTTCACGAGAATATACGTTCTCAGTCCCTGCTGCATTGCCAGAAACAGTCACTTCAACGGTAACCCAAGCCCCCATCTCTTTTGGATAGGTCAAGGTGAAATAGGCAATACCATCAGCACCTGCGGTGATTGTGCGAGCTACAGTAGCCACATTACCAGGCGTTAGTTGTTTATCGCCGTTGGCATCCTCACCTGAATCCAAGATACCGTTTTTGTTCGCATCTTCGCTGACACAAGTTGGGTCATTGGCATCATTCGATTCACGTGGTACCCAAGCTTTGAAAGCTGCATCGATTGGGCTCTTGAACCAGCGGCCTTTGGCATAACGCTTCGGAGATACCGAGACGTTCAGTGATTGGTTCGCCACAGGGTTGCCCGAAGAGTCTGTGATTAATACTGCATAGTCTTTTAAATAAATAACACCATTGTCAGAACTTCTAATTTTGTTCCCCGTTGCAAAACGGAAGAATAAAGTTCTATTACCAACAGAAATGGTGGTATTGCCACTGATAGTGTCATTATTGACTAATGTAGCAGAAATTTTCAGACCTTTCGGTTCGCCAGTGGTGCCGCTCCCTGGTGAAGTCGAATCCGCGAGGAACTCAGTAACCGCAATCCCTTGTGAGTTAGTCACGGCTGTAGCTGGTGACAATTGCCCACCAGCAGCATCGATGAGAGTAAAGGCAACTTGTTGGTTTTTAACAGGATTATTGCGTGCATCGCGAACAATTGCTTGGACTATTGCCTTTTCTCCAACACCCAATTGAGCAGGAAATGCTTGAACTTCAAGAGGACCATTCGGTTGCGTTGCAACGAACTCAACGATTCTCTGAGTTTGTAACAACAAAGAACCTGTGGTTGAAGCCGATAAATTTGCAAAGCCAGCAAACTCAGAAGTCATAAACACTTCAGCTTCACCTGAGCTATTGGTGGTACCTGCAGACACAATTTTCTTATCAGCTAAGCCGGCAATTGATGGTGCAACATAACCCCGCGTAGTAGCAAATGTGACTGGCTCACCAACCATTGGTGAATTATTGCGAGTCCAACGGATCTGCGAACTGGCATTGGTGTTTAAGGCAATTTCTGGGATCTCAACACCTGGCGCCGGATTGATGAAACCAAAAGAATCAGAATTGACTAACACAGTAAATGATTTAGTCACACCTAAAGCAGAGACAGTAATAATATCTGAGCCAGAAACCGATGCTGTGTATTTAACAACAGCCCGGCCTGTGGTTGCATCAGACAGCGGAGTTGTATTACTAAACTGGTTATTTAAGCTCGAACTTAACTCAAGCATAGTACTACGAATTGGTTTGCCTGCAGAATCGACCAAGTCAAAACTAAGATCAACTGCGTTACCCAAAACAACTGCGCTTGGAGCAACCACTTGAATATCGGTACCGACCACTTTAATCGTTAAAACTGACTTTTTAGATGCAGAACCAGCAGTTGCACTGACAACGATGTCGCGTAATGCAAAATTACTACGGCTAGTTAAGGTTGCTGTTGCAACCCCCATGCTATTTGTCGTCGAGCTCAAAACTTCAAGTTCTGCTTCTGAACCCGTTTCAATTGCAAATGTGACTTTAGAGTCTTTCAACAGGATCTGATTGGAATCTTTAACAATTGCAGTCAGTTCAATTTTATCGGTTGCACCACTACCTAATTGCAGCTTGTCTGATTGTAATAAAACAGAGCTCACTGGGTCAGAAGTAATTGGACCACCATCACCTAATGAGTCGAAAGGACGACTTGCAGAAATCGTGTTATCGGAATCTAAGCTAGCAGTCAGTGTTGCTGTACCGTTAGTCGTTCCTGCAGTCAGGCCAATCTTTGCAATACCATTGGCATCAGTTCTTGCTGTTGCAGTTTGATTTCCAAAGTAAGCAAGACCTGCAATATTCAAACTGAAGTTAATTTGTTTGTCAGCAACCGCAACCCCTGTTGCTGATTTTAATTCAACCACTGCATCTAGAGGCTGATCCTTACTTAATGAAGAAGCCTCAACGCCAGCTTTGGTTTGCAATTTCAAAGTTAACACTGCCGCTTGACCTGAAGGATCGTCACCAGCAGAATTAAATGCGACTGAGTTATAAGCCTGCCCTGCGAACACAGGAGTTACAGTACCAACACCATTTTTAGTGCCTACAGATAAGGTAAGTCTGGCAACACCTTGGCTATTGGTAATTGCAGAGGCTGTTGAATTTGAAAATTTTGCCAGCAAACCATCGCTTAACTGGAAAGAAATCACTTGGCCAGCAGCAGGCAGCTTTGTTGAAGTAAAGGTTGCTTCGATAGTCAGGGGATTAGCGAAACTCAAATTGTTGTTCACGGCCCCCGTTTGGTCGAGCAAACGAAGAACAACATTGGATTCAGTACTAGTTTCGCCACCGTCACCTAAAGATGAAAAGGTAATTTCAGCCTTTTCCCCTGAAGATAACGACGCAGTAATCAAACCAGCACCGCTTTTGGTGCCCACAACCAAGCCAATACTTGCTTCGCCGTTTGCATTGGTCTGAGCCGTTCCTGCACCATTGTTAAAACTCGCGAGTTGACCGTCATTTACGGTGAATGTCACAAGCTTGTTTGAAACAGAACTACCGTCTGAGGATGACAATTTCACTTTGACAGTGAGAGGAGAAGCCTTACTGACTGTATTCGCTGCTGTTCCAGCTGAATTAGATAAGGATAAGGCTAACGAGAAAGTTGGGGTCGTAGTACCACCATCCTCCCCGATAGTTCCACCACCACCACAAGCGACTAAAGCACTCATCAAAAACGCAACGAGAAGTTGCCGGATGTTTCGCATGAAAACTCTCCCTAGCTGACTCTTATAATTAGATTTTGTTAATTCTGTATCTTATCTGATTAATTTCAAATTAATGAGCATTAAATGCTAAAAATAAGCAAATTTTTCTTTTTGAACAGAAACTGTTAAATTACACGCACTCTTATTTTAGTTATAACCTAAGAAACCCAATGACTACAAATACTAAATTTAGTTTAACCGCTCGTATTTTAATCGCCATGTTTTTAGGCCTATTGGTTGGCTTTGGTATTCGTTTCATAGTTGGAGACAATCAGGATGCCTTTTTAGTTGTTGGAACCTCTCAATTTGGCTTGAAGTCAATTCTTGTTGATGGGATTTTCCATGTCGGCGGTCAGATATTTTTAGCAAGTTTAAAGATGTTAGTCGTTCCACTGGTATTTGTTTCACTGGTTTGCGGTACTGCATCACTCAAAGATGTCTCAGCATTGGGCAGAATTGGCGCAAAATCTCTTTTCTTCTTCATCACAACTACAGCTCTAGCTATTAGTGCAGCTTTATTTTTTGCGCAACTTGTCGGTTTAGGCATTGGTTTTAACCTACCAACTGAAGTTACCTACAAACCCAGCGAAATTAAGTCAATCAGTCAAGTGTTTATTGACATGTTCCCATCAAACCCTATCGATGCGATGGCCAAAGGTGAGATGCTGCAAATTATTATTTTTGCAGTATTATTTGGTCTAGCCATTACTCTTTCAGGACAGACCGGGGAACGGATTAGATTATTTTTTGAAGATCTCAATACTGTGGTCATGAAACTTGTTGAAATCGTAATGCACTTCTCACCGTACGGCGTTTTCTTTTTGATGGCGAAACTTTTCACCACTTTAGATTTATCAGACATGCTCAATCTCGGTAAATATTTCTCAGTTGTCTTGTTTACCTTGCTGTTCCACGGTTTTATCGTCTATGGAGCTTTCATCCTGTTTATTGCTCGGTTGAACCCTCTGATATTCTTTAAAAAGATGCGCGAAACTTTAATGTTCGCATTCAGCACTTCGAGTAGTAATGCTACTGTGGCAAGCAACTTGGCGACAACGACCTATAAATTAGGCGTTAATAATAAAGTTTCTTCTTTTACCGTCCCTCTCGGTGCAACGATTAACATGGATGGCACTGCGATTATGCAAGGTGTAGCCACTGTCTTTATTGCTCATGCCTACAATATGGACTTAACCATGGCTGATTTTATGATGGTCATACTTACCGCGACACTAGCCTCTATCGGGACAGCGGGAGTGCCAGGGGTAGGTTTAGTCATGTTGGCCATGGTTTTAGAGCAAGTAGGTGTGCCAGTTGATGGTATTGCATTGATTTTAGGGGTCGATCGTCTTCTTGACATGACTAGGACTGCCGTCAATGTGGCAGGAGATGCCATGGTTTCATGCCTAGTTGCCAAGTCTGAAAATGTTCTTGACGAAGAGATCTATAAAGATCCTCAAGCCAATCAAAAAGATTAACTCAATTTTTAATCATTTTTTAATCCTACGGTGCACCTGTCACCGTAGGATGGTCTCAAAACCCACATCAATCTTACCAATGAATTAACCAACAACTCTCTATCAGAGAAGATGTTTGAAACCGACGTCTTGCAAATCCAACCTTAGTTAAATCCTGTGTCATCAACAGTTCAATCGTCGCTCCAGCAAATAACTGTAAAATTTCAGTTTCATTTACACTAAACGGCGGACCAACTTTTTCATGTTGTGGGTAACTAAGACTGATCAACAACATCGTAGCCGTTGGGAGCTGTTGACGAAGTTTGCTTACATATCGCTCTCGCAATTCCACTGGCAGTGCAATTAAGGCTGCTCTGTCGTAAACCAATGCAATATTGCTGAAAAATGCATTGGGTAAACTGAAAAAATCTCCCTGCCAAAGACTATAAGGTCCACATTGATAAATCGAATGCTGCCCTTGGCTGGATATGCTAGGAATCAGATCAGCTTCAGCAAAAAAATCGTGGCAGGCAATTTCAGCCAATTCCGAACCAATCACTTCATAATGTTGTGCTAAAAAATGTAGATCAGGACTTTTGCCACACAAAGGAACAAAAATTCTTTGCGCTCTGGGTAAGCGCTCTATCGCCGCAACTAACATCGGATGTGGGGCTTCCAACTGAAAGCCCAAATGATTATTTTGCCAGCAATTTAACCAAAATTTTGCATCCATCTTTAGCGCCAAATGACCAAACGGCTCGCCTGTTGCACCAAAGCATTGATGGCTGTGGCGGCACTCAATCCGGCTTTCTCAGCCAACGACTTACGAACAGCGTACTTCACTTTATAGACTTTGCGTTGTTTAAGCTGTGCTAATAAATAATCATCGCTGGTTTTTAATTCGTCGATGAGTTTAAGCGCTAAGGCTTGATAGCCAAACCAATGTTCCCCAGTCGCTACATCATCAATCTCAAGAGTAGGACGATGTTGACGCACAAAATCTTTAAATAACACGTGGGTATCTTCAAGTTCACGTTGAAACTTTTGTCGACCCTTATCCGTGTTTTCGGCGAACATAGTGACGGTCCGTTTAAATTCACCGGCGGTAAATTGTTCCACTTCAATATGATTTTTTTTCAGTAACTTGTGAAAGTTTGGCAATTGGGCAACCACACCAATAGAGCCGATAATCGCAAAAGGCGCGGCAATAATTTTATCTGCGATACAAGCCATCATATAGCCACCACTTGCGGCAATTTTATCAACCGCAATGGTCAACGGAATTTGCTGTTGTTTAATGCGATCCAACTGTGAAGCAGCGAGACCATAGCCATGCACAACCCCACCGCCCGATTCTAATCTTAATAACACTTCATCCTCGGGTTTAGCGACAGCCAAAATCGCAGTGACTTCCTCGCGTAAAGAAGCAACCTCCCCCGCATCGATACTGCCATCGAAATCGATGACAAATAATCTATGTTTCTGCTCTTCTTCATTTTTTATGGATTTCTGCCATTGCTTAAAAGATTTTTTATCAAGGAGTTCCTGCTGAAGCCCTGCAACTAAATCTTGGTACTCATCGGATAGATCATCAAAATGCAGTTCGCCTTTGCCAGCTTTTGGTTTAATCGCTGCCATCAACACCATCACTAACACTGCACCTATGGCTAAAACAATAGTGATGGCTTTTGCTAAAAACATCGCATATTCACTGAAAAATTCCACAAAAAATCCTTAATAAATGTTCGAGAGAATTATTGTACTCAGGATATTTATTGATTCCTAGCGCGAAACGCTAAATCAACAGTGCAGGCTGAATGCTGAACCTCAACGCCCAAAAGAAAAAGCCCGGCAATGCCGGGCTTCCGATTTGAAGTGTAATGGAACACTCACTTCAGATTATTGTGCCTTTAATACAGTTGCATCACTGACTTGCACTGCAGCGCCACGGCTTAAGAAGAAGCTCGCGGTTTGACGTTGCATTTCAGCTGTCGCTGCTTTGCTTGCCGCCGGATTCAAAATTGAACCATGATCACCGTAAATGAAACGGCTAATCGAGGCGCGAGTTACAGGAACTAAACCTGCTTGCGCTGGGATAGCTGCGACACCAATTAACCGAGCTAATGGCTCAGTGCCTGCTAAAGGCATGCCAACGGCTTGGTTCGGAATGACTTGGTCTGGTAAGCTAGTACCACTTTCAAGAGCACCACCACCCACAACTTCAATCACATGAACTTTAGAACCATTGGCTGCTAAAGCCGCAGCATAATTGTTTGGATCTCCCGCATCTAGCACTGTTTGCGCAGCAAAAGCGAACTGGCTAAATGTGGCATTAATCGCCGCTAAAGTGGCAGTCTTGCCACCAGTCGTCAATGATGTTAGATATCCAGACACCTTGGTTGATGCACAGTTTAAGTAGGCTGATGGGTTTGTGCCATCACCACAACTTGTCCCGATGTATGTTTTGAAATCGTTAGCTAAAGCAGTAGATCCCAACATCACATTGGCTTTAATCAAATTACCAAATGCACCTGACTCCAATAGGAAGTTTGCAATCGCACCACCTGGCATTGCTAATGTACTTGACTTGATGCTGTAAAGCGCATCAGCCTGTGGATTGTTCAACGATGTATTCGCTAATGCCAGCATCGAAGCACCTGTCAGCGCCCCTAACGAGTGACCTAAGAATTGAACATCTTGGGTATTTAGCAATCCAGGTTGATTGATATAATTCAGACCTAAACGCAAGCCCATCATATCGGCAATACTTTGACGAATATTGTCACGAGCAACTAACAGATCTGCTAAGTTCATGTAAGTTGTTGCATCACCATTGATGGCTTGACCATTTTTTCTGCAAGTTGGGCCAGATGCATTGATTTCATCCGCGCCAACGCCATCGATATTAAAACCACGGCTACCATGTAATGGATGGTCGATCGCAATAGTAGCAAAACCTTGCGCCGATAAAGCACCAGTGACCGCTAACATATTCTCTTTACATGAAGTGATACCATGTTGCAGGATCACCACAGGCCAACCAGTTTCTGGTTTGACAAGACCTAATGCCGTATTAGGCACAGTCATCTGAACTTGAATGGTCTGGTTTGATAATGGTTTTGGAATGACGTTAAATTTAGTCAGATGACGTTTCTTATCTAAACCAAAATCACGTAACGCACCGCCACTCGCTGCTTTACAAATTGCATCGTTTTGCATTTGGGCAGGATCAGTAATACCAGCTTCTAGTGCAGTCTTCTGCGCATCAGTCAAAGCTGCAATCACTGCACCACTATCACAACGTGCCGTCCAACGTGTATTTAATGGCGCCAGCAAATTCCCTTCAACAGGAACGCCAAGATAGTATGGCAGGGTGATTGAACCACTATACAACTTAGCAAATTTGAATAAGTCGTCTGCAGGTGGTGTAGCCCCTTGATAAATGATTTGAGACACTAAAAGACCAGTGTCTTGTACAGTAACACGTGGAGCTGTGTTGCCATTCAGTGCACTTGGTAGCATTAACTGCTTCACAGTCGCCAGTGTATTGCTGGTTGATTGAGTGGTAATTGCAGCCGTATAAATAATTGAATCTTTTGCAATATTCAATGCGCCAACCGCTTTCTCAAAGCTGTTGATCACACCTTGTAATTGCCGTTGCGATTCAGAACCTAGTGGTAAAGTGGCTAAGTCTTGCTTCACTAATTCATAAGTTGTTGACGGTGCAATCGAACGACCTTGCGAGTCCTTTAAATTGTTGGTCAACACTAAAATATAAGTTGTCGCTGGTTTTAAAGGTTTTAACGGGATCACCGCAATGTTGTTACCAACAGCACGGGTCACGAAATCTGTACCAAATGCTAATTGTGCAACAGCTTTACATGCAACACCACGCGGAACTGTACGGCAAGATGCATCAGGTGAAGCCGGGTCGCCCATCAAAGTTTCAACCAAACGGACTGATTCTGGTCGTGTCACTGTTGCAGCATCCAGACTCACGCCACCTGGCACAGACAACTCAATAGAAAATGGATTTTGCGTTGACCAACCATCTAAAGCGCCCAGCGCAGTTTGTGGATCTGCATAATTCGGTGCAGCAACAGCTTCACCTGGCATTTGCAGCGTACCGTCAGTTGAACCTGAGAATAATAAATCGTTTGGCACTGAGATACGTCCAGCAGAAGGGTCGTAAACCACCCGACTCAATGGTACTAACGTGCCTTCAGCGGCAACCTCAGTTTTTACATCTTCCAGTTTTTCACCGCCACAGCCCGTTAAGCCAAGGGCGCTAGTGACAGCCAAGCTAATCAGAAGCTTCTTCATATGATCTCCCCGTGTCCTGATTTTTTATTATTTTACAGCAAGGTTTTTTAATAACCTTTGCATTAGAATTCCTGTTTCATTAGCTGCCAACAGCTAAGACCAGTTAAACTTAACCCAATCAGAAAAAATTCGC